>NZ_JARDJE010000029.1:0-43070 GCF_048957735.1 Rhodococcus sp. As11 | reverse complement strand
CCGCGGCGCTCTCCCCGGCGCTCCGCGCCGGGAACCGGGCGGGTCGCTGCGCTCCCCGCTCGGGAGCCGCTGCGCGGCTCGGCGGGAGTCCAGTCACGTTGCCGTCGCCCGCGTCGCTGCGCTCCGCTCGACAGCAAGATTTCATGCACACCAACATTTTTCATCGACACCTCACATGCCACACCGGAGAGAATCGACAGACCGGGACGCGCTGCGCGCGCCGCGCACACCACCGCCGCGCTGCTGACTCCCCGTCCCGACATCATGCTCCCATCATACCCCACAGCCAAAGGAGGCACCAGACGAGCGAAAGCACTCTAGATCACCAATTCCGTTACACAGCAAGTATATATCCCGATATCACAGAACTGTCATGCGCATTACACAAGTGAAACCTTGCACACCAACGTGATTCACAACAAGCATTGCTCCACAACACATTTCAAAAACACGCCGGAAACAGCACCCCACCGCGCCCCCACACACCCCCGACACCGACCCCACCCACACCCGCCGGCACCACCACCGGCCCCACACCGGGACATGCCATCACCCCAGCTCACAGCACCGAAACCACCCCCACCACCAAGCACACCCGCGAGGGACACACCCCGACCACAACACCACCCCACCGACACAGCAGGGGCCGGGTCGCCACCCCATCATCCCCTCAACAACACCTCAGCCGCAGGATCAGGCGCATCCAGAAACCGCACCACGATCCCCTCCCACATCACCCAGACGCGCCGTCGCCAGCAACGCCCCCACTTGGCCCTCACCCAAGCTCAGTGTCTCCCCCTCGTCGTCCACCGGGGAATGGCCACGAAGAGTTACAGGAAGCTGAGTTGGCCTGTTGTGGCGCGAGTGATCGTCACCGTGGTGCCCTGAAGGCTGAAGTCGAGTAGCAAACCGCTGTCGAGCAACGCAGCGACGCCGGCATGATCACGCGCCACAATCAATCCGAGAACTGAGCGATCTTCGGCCAGGATCCTCAGCTCATCACCGTTGTCCGATGCGACCACGGTCACGGGTACCGGGTCGGCTTGCACGTCGCCCTCAAGCCGAGACTGAGCGGTGACAGTGCCAGTTGCCATCATCTCTGCCAGCTTGTGTCGGTCTCTACCCTGGACGTACTGGAGCAGGTCAAGAACATCCGTCGGGGTCGCTCCGAGGTTGGCACGCCACCCCTGAATGTGCTGCTCGCTCAAGTACTCGCGCAAACCTTCTTCATCCAGCCCTGCATCCAAAGCCACGCGCCCCAGGTGCTGCGCCAGCGTCCGAGACTTCACATCTCGAACGAGCAGATCGATCGCGAGGGGCGTATCGACGCCGTAACGCAGATGAGCAGCAGTGCTGGCGAACAGTTGCACTGGGCTGAGTCGTGACAGAAGGATGTCGTTCGCTTGGGCGATGATGAGACCGACAGTCCAGGATAGGTAGTGCTGTACTCCTTCGCTGATACCGTCGACCATTTGCTCAAGTCGGAACGCCGGGTCCGTCACCTCAATGAGGTGGGTGTTGGCTAGTTCGGTAAGTGTTCGTCCTGCGATCCAGTCACGAATCACGGCGTCGGCGTCGACCTCGATGTCCGCGCCTCTGGGTGACTTTCGGAAGCGCAAGTACCTTCGTGCTTCTGGCAGTTTCAAGAGACGGCTGTGCACGGCCTGGCTGGTGAGGACGTCGAGTGTTTCCTCAAGTGTTTGCTCATCAAGGCCGCCAAGTTGTTGCACACGGTCGGCGAGCTCCTCGGCGATCGTCTCGATCACGGCGGCCGACGCCAAGCTGGTTCCGGCTTGTGCCCAGCGTCGACGTGACGCGGGTGGTGTCTGCTCGTACTGGCTTGCGACGAGTTCGGCGAGTGCCAGCCACCGTTCCTTGAGGTCTTCGGGGAGCTGGGTGAACGCGAACAGGCGTTCCACGACTTCGCGCCAGGTCCTGGTGTTTGCGAGGTCAGGCACGTGCTCCAGGACGTGGAGGATGAACCAGACGTAGTTGACGAACCCTCCGGTCTCCTGGTCGGGGGCCAGCTGCAGGATCGCGTCCTGTGTCTGTGCCACGAGTGCCTCAGCTTCGACGAGAGCTTCGAGAGCTGCCGGTTTGGCTACGGTCGAGCGAACTTCAAGTTCGTCGGGGCCGGGGGTTAGCCGGTCGAAGTCGCTGCCGGTCAGCGCCTTCTGAAGGGCTAGCACGATCCAGCCTTCGGACTCCTTACCGGCTCGGCCGGCGCGGCCGACGGCGTTGAGGAGTTGGGCGGCAGTCATCCGGAAGGCTGGATCCTGACCGTCGTACTCCGTGGTTGCGATGACGACGGTGCGAACGGGCAGGTTCACACCATCGGTGAGGGTGCTGGTTGCGACGACAGCCTTGATTGTCTCGCTACGGATCGCGTCTTCGACGGCTTCTTGTACTTCGACAGGCAACCCGGCGTGGTGGTAGGCCACGCCCTTGCGGACTGTGCCGACGAGGGGATGGTCGTCGCCGAGGCGTGCGGCGAGGGCGTCGGCAAGGCCTTGAGAGCGCGGGTCTTCCTCGAGCTCGTCGGCCATGACCTTCGCGGCATCGCGTGCGGTGGCACGGTGGGAGACGACTATGAGGAGACTGCCGGCGCGGAGCAGCAAGGTGGCTGTCTTGGCGGTTGTCGAGTAGGCGGTGGAGGTGTTGCCCTTCCCGGTGATGCGCTTGTTGTCTGGGCCGATGACGAGCTGACCCACCGGGGTCTCTTTGCTGGTGGCCAGGTGCCGCTCGGTGGCACTGGTGGGGCGGACCGCGAGGTGGGCACGCAGGTCATATCGGGTCTTGTGAATACCTCCGCGATGACGAGGTGGGATGTCGGTGCGGCTCTCCTCGATCTTCTCGGTGCCCAGGAGGACGTGCAGCCGTCGTGGCGCTCTCCACTCGTCGGTGAACAGCACTTCGGCCTGCCCAGCGGAGGTCCATGCGGCGAGGGATGCGGCGTTGCCCATCACACCGGAGAGGAGGATGAGTCGTGCGCCGCTGGCGTCGAGCAACGACAGCAGTCCTTCGAGCAGCAGTCCACGGCCGCCAGACTCGGCGATGAGGTGGACTTCGTCGATGATGAACAAGCTGAACCGGCTCAAGACTTCCTGTGGGTTCTGCCGCAGAGCGTTCATCAGTCGCTCGGGCGTCATGACCTCGACCTGCGGCAGCCGACCGGTGCCGTCGGTGGTGTCATCGCCGAAGAGGTCCTGGGCACCGAAGCCGTCAGGGAGGTCTGCGCCGAGGCGCCGGTCAAGGTAACGCAGGCGGGGTCGCAGTCCTTGTCGCATTTCCCGGCCGAGGCTGCGCAGCGGCGTCACGTAGCAAACGTCGCGGTCGTCGCGTGCGGTGTGCGCGCAGATGATGAGCTGTGCGAGCAGCGTCTTGCCGGCGCTGGTCGGGACGGAAACAAGCAGCCTGGAGGTTGCGGGGTCGAGAGGGCTCATCGTCGGGTGGGCGACGAGGCTGCGCTGTGGCGGCCACAGCGTCAAGATGGGCTGCTGGTCGAGGGTGAACGCCTGTTTGACGGCTGCGGGGAGGTCTGGTGGGAGAACTGCCCAGATGCTGCTGCCGACGAGTCCGTCGGCGAGTGCGAGGAGGTGTCCAGCTACCCAACGGGTATCGAGGTCGCTGAGGCCAACTTCGTCGTCGACGACGAGGCGCAGGTGTCCACGGGCGGATTCGAGCACGCCGGGGCTGCCTTCGCGCAGGTACTGGACGAGGTCGGCGACGCCGCGTAGGAGCCGCTGGGTCGGGCCGAACACGGTGCCGTCGAGGCTTTCGAGTTCGGTCCCACGGGTCAGCGCGGCGGCGACGGCCGCCCAAGTACGTAGCCGCCGGTTGAGAGTGGCCATGTCGAGGCCGAGGAACAGGATTCCGGCTTGGAGGGCGACATCTGCGCTGTCGGTGAAATTGGCTGGCTCGACCATGGCGTCGCGCATCTTGCGGTAGATGGCGCCAGCGTTGGGGCTCTCGTCGGCGCGATGGTAGCCGACTTGTGCTGCGAATGCAGTCGCCAGGCGCTCGCGGCCTGTTTCGGCTGGATCCTCAAGGAGGAGATCGTGGACGTGGGCGCTGACAGCGAACGCGCGGCGGCGCTGCTCAAGCGGGTACCGGAATCCCTCGGCGGTGGAAGCGATCCCGTGCAGATACCAGGCGGTGCGTCTCAGTGGTGTGAGGTCAGCACGGAATCCGGTGTCAGTGAGGCCGCGGACGAGCTCGATCTCGAGTTCAGCGATGAACTCAGTGAGCTCGGTTACGGTGGGGAGCTCGGTAAGTTGGTCGTCGCCGAACGCGGCGTTGAGGTGCTCGGCGTCTAGAGCGCGGTCCATGCGTACCTCCGTACAGCTTCGGCGAGCTCGCCATAGCAGCTGATGCTGGTAGCCAGGCCGCGTAGCTGACCTGGCTTGTCCAGCAACGGCAGATACTCACTCATCTTCTTGAACGGCTCCTGCGGTAGCGGCTGGTGGGTCGCGAGCGTCACACCGGCGCCGACCAGCTCATCGCCTTGGGTCCACGCGGCCGGCACCCGTGCGATGAAGGTGAGCATCTCGTCGTCGTACGAGCCCAACGTAAAGGTTCCGACGATTTTCGCGACGTAACGCTGGCCGGAGGCAGCGATCTGCTTGTAGGCCTTGTTGAGGCTGGTAGATAGCAATCCGGACCCGGTGTTCTTCTTGCTTTCCCACAACCGGAATCGCAGAGCACCCGTGGGGTTCTCGTAGATGGAGAACCCGTCGCCGCCAGCGTCGGTGACGTCACCTTTCGGGTCGGGTTGAACGCGGACGGCTGCACTGTCCTTGGTGAGCAGGTGCCAGAGCCACTCACCGACGTGGCCGTACAAGTGGACCTCGCTCTTCGGCTTTTCCGGCAGACCGAAGACCGGCTCGACGAACGAGGCGACGGTCTCCCTTTCCAGTGGCAAGATCTTGGTTCCTGCAAGTGTGTGCTTGCGCCACGTGTCGTACAGGCTGATGGCGGGGCCAAAGCGAACCTTCATCATCTCGTCGACGAGCACCCAAGCAAGCGCGCCAGCCTCCTCAGCGGTGAGACTGGCGGCGACGTGCGAACTCCACTCGCACTTACTTGCCTCCGCGGCACCGTCATGAAAGGTCTGGGGCAGGTAGTCGTGGATGACCAGCCGCCCACGGGTCCGGGCAAACTCTTCAGACTGCGCAGCCGACAGCCGAGCAAGAGCGGAGGCCACCTGCTTCGTGGTAGACGCTTTGGCTTTTGTCAATGCTGCTCCTGAAGTATGTGCGCGAGGTCGGCAGCACGGGAACATCCTCCGATCTAGACCGCTCGCCTACGACAGTTCTACTATCTCGCAATCGAAGTGGCAGGTTAGTACCGCCCCACTGTCCGCAGTTACCTTTGCCCAAGAGCGGGGCACGGAGACTCATGGATCGACTCGGGCCCCAGGTGAGTGTTAGCGGACAGCGGCCTCGCGCACGGCCTTGTAGGCAAGTCCGTCGAGCGCCTTGAGAAGCCCGGGGAAGTCGGCAACGAGCTTGCGCGGGTCTGCCTCGAGGTCGAACCGTGCATACCAAGTGCGCATTTCGGCACGGACATCCTCAGCTTCAGGGCTTCGGTCGAGCTGACTGCCGATCTCCTCGATAAGTGTGACCACGTCTTCGCGACGCGCTTGACTGTCGTGAGTTCGGGTGAAGTCCTTCTTCGCGCGGTTGATGCGGCTGGAGATCTTCTGGACGGATTCAGCCCGCTCGGCCTTCCGCTGGCACAGGGCGATGTTCTTGAGCAGGAGCTTGAAGTTGTCGGCCGCGGTTTGTCGGTCTTCCTCTGCGACCACAAGGTCGCCAGCGCTACTTGTCAGGGCGTCAACTGTTGCGCGCGCGAACGCGACCTTGTCCAGATGGAAGGTCGGGATGTTCGTCTTTGAGGCGATCGCCTTCTCAAGGAATCTCAAAGTGCCGGAGTTCTTCGAGGCCTTCTCGTCTGTCGTTGTGGTATTTGGGTAGACGCTGGCTGGAGTAAGTGCGAGGTCGATCGGGTTCACGGTCGGCACGAACTCTCGGCAGTAGATCGTGGCGGCGAGGACTGCGACGTTGAACGGGACGACGTCTTCGATGCCAGCGATGCCAAGTGGGTTCTCGGTCACCAACCCGGCAAGGTCGCCCTGTCCGAGTTGGAGGACCAGGTCTGCGCCGATGAGTGTGTCACCGTAGGCGCCGCCAGCCGCAAGGTCGTCCCTCGCTTCGTTACCGGCTTTGTCGTTGTCCAAGAGCACGACGACGGGCGGCTTGTCGACATCGCGCCCGCGCGCCAGGTAGACGAGGTAAGGAATATGGCGGGTGCCGCCGGCGGGCACGATGGTGATGTGGTTCAGATCGAGCCGGTCGCGATCCGCTACGCCGAGCTTCTTCAGCCACCGGGAAGCACCCGCGATGAGGACCTGATCGGACGGCCCTTCGACCATGAGGTTGCAGTTGCCGATGAAGGTGGTCTCAGCGACGAAGCTGCCGAACGCGGACCGTAGGGGCTCGTAGTGGTTCGCGGCGGCGCTAGTGACGACGCGCGTGCCTTCGTCGTGCTCACCTTTCTCAAGGACGCGGATGCGGTCGGCTTCGTTCTTGTCGATGAGGAACGGCGAGTGCGTTACGTACACGACCTGGACCGGGTCACGGCCGGCGTCTTTAGGGTCAGCGAAGTCGTCGAATACCCGAAGCAGATCCTGTTGGCCTGAGGCCGACAGGAACTGGTCCGGTTCGTCCATGAGGAGGACCTCGGGGCGACCATCGGAGCGGACCTCGTGAGCGAGGTACTGGACGAAGTACGACAGGAAGTACTTCAGGCCGGCACTGCGCTCGTCGAACCCGTAAGTGCGCCCAGTTCGGTCGCGGATCATGAAGACAAGGTCGAATTCATAGAGCGATACGAAGAGTTCGAACTGCGAGTCCTGGGACCACCAGTGAGGAAAGTCGAGAGCCTTCGCGAGTTCACTGTTGATGGTATCGACGATGCTGTTCGCGTAACCGTTCTTCTTCTTGACGTGCTGTTGGAGCTCCTTGAGAAGCTCCTTGTTTATGCCTGCGACCTTGAAGATGAGGTCAGCTGCGAGCTCGTACATCTCGACCTCAGCCTCGGTTGCTTCACGAACGGGCTGGAACAGCTTGGAGATGGCACCCGCGTTTGTCGTGACGGTCTGGTCTGACTCGAACCAGGCGTTGTTCTTCTGGAATCCGTCCCAGAGCTCGCGCAGGAGATCACGGCCGAGCGGGGCGGTCTTGTTGCCCGAGACGAGGTACTCCAGGGGGACGCTGTCGGGGAGCGGTACGTCAGCGTCAATGCGAAACGGCACAGGGACGCCCAGCTCTGCGAGGGCGCTAGGTGTGATGTCCAGGGACGTTGTTCTGGCCCCCGCCCGTAATGACACCGTGCCGATTCAAGAAGTATCTGTCCAGACCGCTTGCCATTGAAGGCATGTTAGAGTTTGGGGCATGTCGAGTCCCGAATCAGACAGGTCAGGGGTTGTCGGTCACACCGCCAGCCCCTTGAACCACTAGTTACGACGCCCACGATCTGTGTGGGCGTATGTCTGGCGTACCCGGGGCGCTGGCCGTGGTGACAAGAAGAACCATTTCTTGATCTCACACCTCGGAGTACTCGATGCCTTTTGCCCTTTACATGCTTGCCCTGGCGGTCTTCGTCATGGGCACTTCAGAATTCATGCTCGCGGGATTGCTCCCCGCGATCGCGACCGAACTTGACGTCTCGGTCGGCACTGCGGGCCTGCTGACCTCCGCATTCGCAGTCGGTATGGTCGTCGGCGCGCCAGTGATGGCGGCATTCGCTCGCCGTTGGCCACCGCGGCTCACATTGATCGTTTGCCTTCTCGTGTTCGCGGGAAGCCACGTCATCGGAGCGATGACACCAGTGTTCTCTCTCCTGCTCATCACCCGGGTGCTCAGCGCTCTCGCAAACGCAGGATTCCTCGCCGTAGCACTGAGCACGGCCACTACCCTCGTGCCAGCGAACCAGAAGGGGCGTGCACTGTCGATCCTGCTCTCCGGCACGACGATCGCAACCGTCGTGGGCGTCCCCGCCGGGGCACTGCTCGGCACAGCGCTGGGCTGGCGAACGACGTTCTGGGCGATCGCCATCCTCTGTATTCCCGCGGCCGTTGGAGTCATTCGTGGCGTCACGAACAATGTTGGTCGGAGCGAGACTAGCGCGACCTCACCAAGGCTCCGTGTCGAGCTCAGCCAGTTGGCGACGCCGCGGCTCATCCTGGCCATGGCACTCGGAGCGCTGATCAACGGAGGGACCTTTGCGGCATTCACCTTCCTGGCACCCATCGTGACCGAGACCGCGGGCTTGGCCGAAGCGTGGGTGTCCGTCGCGCTGGTGATGTTCGGCATCGGATCGTTCCTTGGCGTCACGATCGCAGGACGACTATCAGATCAACGACCTGGCCTCGTGCTCGCAGTCGGCGGACCGCTATTGCTGACAGGCTGGATCGTGTTGGCAGTGGTCGCATCTCATCCCGTTGCGCTTATCGTCCTCGTCCTCGTTCAGGGATTCCTGTCGTTCGGCGTCGGCAGTACTCTGATCACGCGTGTGCTGTATGCAGCATCGGGTGCGCCAACGATGGGCGGTTCGTACGCAACCGCAGCATTGAATATCGGAGCTGCAGCGGGGCCCGTGCTTGGTGCGCTCGGGCTCGCGACCGGGCTGGGGCTGCTCGCGCCGGTTTGGGTCGCTTCGGTGCTGACAGCGATCGCTCTCGTCATCATGCTTCTCACCAGACGCGCGCTTACGAAGACCGCGGCGGAGGCCAATTGATGACCCATCCGAACGCTCTTCTCACTCCTCGTGCCCGTCTCCGGTTAGCTCGGCTGATTGTCGAAGACGGCTATCCGGCCACGATCGCCGCAAAGATGTTCATGGTCTCCCCGATCACTGCCCGGAAATGGGCAGGCCGCTACCGGGAAGAGGGTGAGTTTGGGATGCAGGATCGCTCCAGCAAGCCGCACCGGATCCCAGGCAGGACGCCCGAGCATGTCAAGAAGAAGATCATCAACCTGCGCTGGCGGCTTCGACTGGGGCCAGCCCAGATCGCTGCGCGACTTGGTCTCTCGACGTCGACTGTTCACGCGGTCCTCGTCCGTTGCCGCGTGAACCGCCTCTCGCATATCGATCGTGTCACTGGCGAGCCATTGCGGCGATATGAGCATCCTCATCCGGGATCGTTGATTCATGTCGATGTCACGAAGTTCGGCAACATCCCCGACGGCGGTGGACATCGTTACGTAGGTCGGCAGCAAGGCGCACGGAACAAGCTCGCGACTCCGGGATTACCACGAGGAAAAGATCACAAGCCGCGCACCGGGACGGCGTTCGTTCACACAGTCATCGATGACCACTCCCGCGTCGCATACGCAGAAATCTGGTCGGATGAGCAGGCGAGCACAGCGGTGGGAGTTCTCGAACGCGCCGTGGCCTGGTTCGCCGAACGAGGCGTGACCGTCGAGCGAGTCCTATCCGACAACGGGTCGGCATACAGATCCCACGCATGGAGGGACTTCTGCGCTCGGCTCGGCATCCGACACAAGCGGACACGCCCCTACCGGCCGCAGACGAACGGGAAGATCGAGCGATTCCACCGCACGCTCGGGGACGGCTGGGCCTATGCCAGGTTTTACGGTTCAGAGGCCGAACGACGCCTGGCGCTGCCCGGCTGGCTCCACTTCTACAACCACCACCGACACCACTCTGCGATTGGCGGCGTACCCTTCGACCGACTCAACAACGTCCCTGGACATCACAGCTAGGCTTCTCAACGCGTTCCGGACCGGTCCACTTGTCCTTCTGCCGAACGTAGACCCGAAACTTCGGCGTCTGATTCATCCGGAAGAACGCGACCCGCTCGACGTCGTGGAGGTCGCTGTGGCCCGAGATGCTCTCGATGAGCTTGACGGCCTCGTCCGAAACCTCAGCAAAGACGGCGCCGAACTCCGGCAGCACGATATCGTTGTGGACACCGAAGAATCGCGAGTATCGACAGAAGTCGCTTCGCTCGAACCCGTTGCCGGTCAGCGCGGCTTCGATGGCGCTGAGTACCTGAGACTTGCCGGACTCGTTCGCACCGACGACAGTCGTGATGCCCGGGCGAAGCTTGATGCGGACGAACGGGTAGTCGCCTTCAGGCGTGGCATCCCATGGGTCAGGCTCGTACTTCTCACCAGATGCGCGGATGAAGTCGTAGTTGAGCGACCGATAGAAACGTGCGTAAACAGAGTGAAGCCTCATTGATGTCCTGTCGTAGGTCCGTGCGGAAACTCTGTCAGAGGGGTCCGACGGTTCGTGACTTCCGACTCGTATACGACCAGCGCTGCAACGTGTCTACACCGCAGCCTCCGGACGTCCACACTTTTTCGCGAGCTACGCGCACCTAACTTGCCTCTACCGCGTCCCTCTCCCGCACCAAGGGCGGGACGTGCCGTTTCCGGCCAGTCGAAACACTGTCGTTCAGGCAGTGCGGGCGATCTCCACGGCAAGGCGACCATCAGCGGTAGCGGTGACCCGGGAGTCGATGTGCAGACCGGACTTGCGGACCGCAGCGATCTTCCCGGTACGCAAGTCGCGGGCGGCCACCGTGGCTGTGCGGCGCTTGTCACGGTCGTAGACCTTGTAGGTCAGCCACTTTCCCGGCTCGGTGTTGGCCAAAGCGTTGACCTTCGCCGCAGCGAACTCCTGTGGCGAAGGGGTGCGCTCAGCGACAGGCTGGGCACCGAACACCTCGGCCAGCGTCTTGTGGTCGGGTTCGGCGGTCAGCTCGTCGAGCAGATCCCGGTGCCGGCGGCCGTCGAGTTTGCCGAGTTGCCCGGCCTCAACAATGCCGTGGCCGGTCGCGGCGTCGACCGGGGTCCAGTCGAGTTCGTTGTCCCAGTAGAAGTCCTGGCCGAGCTGGCGGTGCAGCACGAACCTGCCCAGGTTCGGGACATAGGCGTAGATCCGGGCGGCCTGCGTGTCCTCGTAGGCGAGCCACTGCTCCTGACCGAGGTAACTGACGGTGTACAGGCTCATCACGTGTCCCTTCCGAGATTCATCTTCCGTGGTGCATAGTTCTTCGGCGTGACCGGACAGCCGCCGAGCTCGGACAGCTGCGTGAGCCCGGGCGGGGTGGGGACCTGCGCCCAGCGAGTAGTCATCTTCTCGATCAGCGCGGCCCGCTCCGCCGCGGGAACGCCGGTGTCGCGGGCGCGCTCGTAGTCGACGTGAGTGTCGTCCTTGACCTGCTGCGAGGCGTCGGTGTGGAACTGGAACTCGGCGACCAGCCCGTCCGGGTGACGGGCGAGCATGTGCAGGCCCTTGTACTGGTTGCCGTCGAGATAGGACTGCTCGGCCTCGATCACCATCCAACCGCGATGGGAGAGCCCGGCAGCCATCGCCCGGGCGGTCGCGACCAAGTGCTCGGGGCGGGAGATCGCGGTGTAGCGGACGACGTCGGTGATCTTCTCGACGATCCGTTCCGGCTCGGCGAACGGTGCGGCCTTGACGCGGTAGGCGAGCTTGCGGGCCAGCGAGGCCGGGCTTTTCATCCGGAACTCGAGGCCATGCATGCGAGCACTCTCGGGGAGTACGGCGAGCACATCAGCGGTCATCGCGGCCTCCTGCTGCTTCACGGCAGTCATCGTGCCGACGACCAGGGCTGCGACCTCGGCCGGATAGTCGGCATAGAGCCGGCGCGGGGTGCTGGCCGGGTCGGTGGCCCACTCGACGTCGGGCCGATCCGGCGCCGGGTCGGGCCGCAGTGCCTCGATCGACGTCGACTTGTGCTGTCGGTGATCGGTGCATCTGCGGCCGCCGTCGTCCTCGGCCCTACACACCGGCGGTCAGCTCGGCCCGCGCGCGGGCGTATTTCGCGATCAGGCGCTCGCGGGTGGCGGCGTCGAGCCGGGCCAGGCGCTGCGGGTCACTGTTGTCGGCGAGATCCGCGAGTTTGACCGTCAACGCCAGGGGCACTGCCCGCACGCGGGCGTAGTAGTCGGCCGGGGCTTCACCGGGGCGGCGGGTCAGCGCATCGACTGCGATGGTGACCTCGGCCGGGAACGATTCCTCGAGGTCGGCGAGCGTAACCGGGGTGTCTTCGACGACATCGTGCAGCCAGGCAGCCGCGACGGCGTTCTCGTCACCGGCCAGCCGGGCGGCGACGCGCGCGGGGTGGGTGATGTAGGGCTGGCCGGCCTTGTCGACCTGACCGCGGTGAGCCGCAATGGCGATCTCCTCGGCGAGCGCTGCGATTGACCGTCTCATATCTTCCTCCATCTTCCCTCATCTTACCCCGTCCCGACAGTGGGCGCAGTTGGAAATACTTCCTCCGCCCCGCGCTTACGTTGGTCCGACCTGGCACCCGGGGTCGACGGTCGCCCAGCGGCACAAGGAGCGCGGCCAACTCATCGCCGAGCGCAGAACCGAACCCGACGACGATGCCGTGCCCGACACCGACGGGATCAACCGTCCTTCCCGATCGGTACGCCGCCGAGCGTGTTCCGTTGCCGGCAGCAGCGCTGATCGATCGCCGCCGTGGCTTAAATACGTCCCTGCCTGCATCTACTCTGAGCACCCGAAATAGGGTGAGCACCGAACCACCCCGGCCTTCGGGTCGCCCCCTCACCAGCAAGGACACCTCGACAGATGACAGTGACCCAGCAGGAGATCGAGAACCGGCTCTGGGACGCCGCCGACGAACTACGCGTGGCGATGCCCGAAGCGCAGTACTCCTCGGTCGTCTTCCCGCTGATGTTCTGGAAGTACCTGTCCGACACCTGGGAGCATCAGCACGAGGTGTTCCTGGCCGAGAACGACGGACTGCTCGAGGATCTGTCCGCCGAGGAAGCCCGCGAGATCGAATACCGCGACTACCAGTCGTTCGAGATCCCGCTGATCCACCCCGGCACCGTCCACGAGCGCCGCGCCTCCTGGGCCTCGATCCTGGCTACCATCACCCAGCCCGGCCTCGGCCAGCGGGTGCGGGCATCGCTTCAGGCCATCGAGACCGCGAATCCGGACAAGTTCTCACGCCTGTTCGGGTCGATGACGTGGACGTCGGAGGAAGTGCTCTCCGGTGAGGTGTTGGCGGCGGTCATGCAGGCGATGGACCGCACCCCGAAGATGCACGAGGGCAACATGTCCCACGACGTGCTCGGCGGGGCATATGAGTACCTGCTCAAACGGTTCTCCGACGGGTCCGGCACCCGCGCCGGCCAGTTCTTCACCCCACGCGAGGTCGTCGAGCTGATCGTCGAGATCCTCGATCCGCACGACTACGAGTCGGTGTACGACCCGACGTGCGGGTCCGGTGGCATGCTCATCGCCTCCGCCGGGTTCCTCAAAGCCCGCGGCAAGAAGGGCTATTCGTTGCAGCTGTATGGGCAGGAAGCCGTCGCAGACACAGCGGGTGTGGCCCGCATGAACTTGTTCATGCACAACCTCACGCAGTTCCAGGTCGAGGTCGGCGACACCTTGAAGGAACCACGCTTCAAGAAGCCGGACGGATCGGTCGCGCAGTTCGACATGATCCTCGCCAACCCGCCCTACAGCCTGAAGTGGAAACCCTGGACCAATGACCCCCGCGCGATCGGTGGAGTGGCCCCGCAATCGTCGGCGGATTGGGCGTTCGTGCAGCACATGATCGCCAGTATGGATCCGAAGAAGGGTCGCGCAGGCGTCGTCTTGCCTCACGGTGTCCTATTCCGCGGTAGCCAAGAAGCAGCTATCCGCCAACGCATCCTCGACGACGACCTCCTCGAAGCCATCATCGGTCTACCGGCGAATCTCTTCTACAGCACAGACATTCCCACAGCGATCCTGGTGTTCCGTGCTGTCGGCACCAAGGTTTCGGAGCGGCAGAAGGGCGTGCTTTTCATTGATGCCTCCACACGGTTCGTCAAGGCCAAGAGCCGCAACGTCCTGACCGAGGCCGATATAGCCGACATCGTGACGACGTACCATTCGGACTTCGATACCGATGGCAACCCGGTCGACCCTGACGGGGAAGGTGGTCTGGCGGCGAGATTTGTCGCTACCACGGAGATTGCGGCAAATGGGTACGACCTCAGCATCGGCCGCTACATCAAGCAGACCGCCGACGAAACACAAGATCTCGGCACACAGATCAACGCCTACAACCTCGCGCGTGCTGAGCGTCGAACCACCGAGGTGCGCATGCTCAAAGTTCTCGCCGCCGCCGGGATCGAGGGTTTCAATGAGTGACAAGTGGGTCGAGACGACGCTCGGGGACACCTGTTGCTCTATCAAGAGGGGGAAGGCCCCGAAGTACGTCGACAATGGATACCTGGTGTTCAACCAGAAGTGTGTCCGTGATGAAAACCGAATCGACAGCGCTCTCGCCCGCCGTACAGACCCTTCACGGCCGATCCCCGAACATGCTCAACTTCAAATCGGCGACGTGCTCATCAACTCCACAGGCCGAGGCACACTTGGCCGGGCCGCAGAACTGCGCGAGCTACCCGAGCCGGCAACTGCCGACTCCCACATCACCATCGTGCGTCCGGACCCGCAACACTTTGCATTGGGATTCGCAGGTCTGGTGCTTTCTGCCCGCAAGGCAGATCTTGAGTCGTTCCAGACCGGGAGCACCAACCAGACCGAGTTGTCTGCCGGCAATATCGCGTCGGTGTCCATCGCCCTCCCGCCTCTCCCGGTGCAAGAGAGGATCGTTGAAGTCATCGAGGCAGTTGACGATCAGATCACTGCGCTCGGTAACGAAGCTACAGCGCTGCAAAACGTCTATCAGTCGGCGACGTCACTGCTCTGGTGTACTGCTGCCGGCGAGGAAGCCGAGCCCCGTCTCCTAGGTGACGCGATGCACCTCGATCTTGTACGGACCCGATTGGAAGCCGGAACCACATACTGCCTCGCCGGGGTACTCAACGCTGGTCAAGGCCTCATTGACAAGGGCCCCTTCGACGGGGCAGACACCGAGTACACAGCGATGAACCTCCTTCGAGAAAACCAAGTGGTAATGCGGAAGCTGACCGCCTGGGAAGGGCCGATCACGGTGGTACCCGCCAAGTTCGACGGCTTCGTCGCGAGCAACGAGTTCCCCACTTTCACTCTTGCCGAGGACATCGCCCCGGGCTGGATGAAGCACGTGTGCCGAACACCTCGACTGTGGGCGGAAATGCAGAGCCGAGTTGTCGGGACCGTGCAGCGCCGTAAGCGCCTCAACCCCGACCAGCTCCTATCTGTGGCGCTTCCTGTCCCCTCGCGGTCTGAGCAGGAACGGGCAGCAGAAGCATTGGATGCAATCAAGGAGCAGATCACTGCGATCCGGACGGAAGCCGTTCGTCTCCGCGAAGTCCGGGCAGGCCTGCTGTCGGGTCTGCTAGATCGCACCATCGACATCGAAACCGCCGAACTGGGAGTCTGACCGTGGCCAAGGGCATCCGCGAACGCGAGTTCCAGAACCTGATGATCCAATGGTCCCTCCCCCTCGGCTGGAGCTACACCGCTGGCAGGTCACTACCGCGTGAGACCACACAAACCGTGCTGGCCGAGCACCTGCGCGCGGCCCTCGCCCGGCTCAACCCGGCAGTGATCGCAGGGTTCGATGTGGACGCGGTCGTCGACGAGATCGTCGCCACCGTCAACGCCGTCGAAGGCGGACTGGTACGCGCCAACGAACAGGTCCTGCACCTGCTGCGCGGCCGCAAGGAATTCCGGGACGCCGACGGTATCTGGCACGCCCTCAAACTCGTCGACTTCGAGCATCCGACCGGCAACACCCTGGTTGTGTCCGACGAGGTGCCGATCACCGTGCCGGGCAAGACCTCCCGCCGGTTCGATCTCGTCTACTGGATCAACGGGCTGCCGGTGGTGGTGGTCGAGGTGAAATCCCCGACCGCGAAATCCGGATGGGCCGACGCCGCCCGGGAGATCAACGACGTCTACGCCGCCGAATACCCGTGGTTCTTCACCGCCAATGTCTTCTCGGTCGCCTCCGACGGACTGAAACTGCGGTTCGGGGCCGCAGGGGCGCCGACGAACCTGTGGCAGCCGTTTCGCTCCACCGCGGACGATGAGGATCTGGCCGGCCAAGCCGACGTGCAGCGCTCGGTCGAGTTGCTGCTGAATCCGGCCACGGTGTTAGGCATGCTGGCCGATTTCGTGCTGTTCGACACTTCTGGTGGGGGTGCGGACAAGAAGTATCTGCCCCGCTATCCGCAGATGGAAGCGGCGCGGCTGATCCACGAGCGCGTCGTCGACGGTGGCACCCGGGGGTTGATCTGGCATCACCAGGGGTCGGGGAAGACACTGCTGATGGTGTTCGCCGCCTCGTTGTTGCTGGCCGATACCCGCACCGAGTCACCGACGATCATCTTGTTGTCGGACCGGACCCAGCTGGTGCGGCAGACCTCGGGGGTGTTCACCTCCGCGATGGGCGATGCCTACTTCCACCAGCCCGCCACCAGCGCCGAACTGCGCCGACTGTTGGCCGAGGACGTGCGGGGGGTGATCTCCACGACCGTGCACAAGTTCGCCGACGCCGGCACGAACCTGTCCACCCGCGAGAACATCATCGTGCTCGTCGACGAGGCCCACCGCACCCAATCGGCGCGCTCGGAGTCGCTGGCCGGGCAGATGCGCGCCGCGGTACCGAAGGCGCGGTTCTTCGGGATGACCGGCACCCCGGTGCGCAACCTCGCCACCGACACCTTCGCGCTGTTCGGCGACGAGCAAGATCCGGGGAAGGTGTTGCACCGGTATTCGGTGTCGCGGTCGTTGGCCGACGAGGCGACTGTGCCGGTGCTGCTCGATCCGCATCCGGTGGCGTTCGAGCTCGACGATGCCGCGTTGCAGGCGGAGTTCGATCAGTTCGCCGAGGACTTCGATCTCGACGACCCGGATCGGGAGATCCTCTCGCGTAAGTTCGGGCGGCTGACATCGGTGTTCGCCAACCCTGAGCGCATCGAGGCGGTGTGTCAGGACATCGTGGATCACTATCTGGCCGGTGCCTATCGCAACGGGCTCAAAGCCCAGGTTGTGGCCTACAACCGGGAACTTGCCGTCGCCTATACGGACAAGCTCAACGAGCTGTTGGCCGGATTCGAGGTCACGCAGGTGCTTACCGAGGTCGGTGTCCACGAGCGGATCTGCGCCGAGGTGAACATCTCCGTCTCGGATGCGAAGGACGAGGATCGCGCACTGCGGGCCTATCAGCTGTCCGAGGCCGACGAAGAAGAGCAGAAGCGGCGGTTTCTGACCCCGGATGATCCGCTGTGTTTTCTGGTGGTGACCGCCAAGCTGCTGACCGGATTCGATGCCCCCAACGAAGGGGTGCTGTATCTGGACAAGCCGCTCAAGGCGCACAACCTGTTCCAGACGATCACCCGCCCGAACCGCACCTGGATCTCCCCCACCGGATTCGTGAAAACATCCGGGGTGGTCGTGGACTACATCGGCCTGGCCGAGGAAGTCCAACGCGCAGTCCAGGACCCGACTGCCGACGACACGACAGGCCGTGGGGGTGGGTTCGTCACCGACCTGACTGACCTGGTCGCCGAGTTCCGCACTACCTTCGCCCGCATCGAAGATCTCCTCGCCGACATCGATGGCCTGGATCTGAGCGAGCACGGCTACGAGTCGGTGCGCGCGATCAACCATTTCCTCGACACCCACCCCGGCGCCACCGAAGTGTTCTCCAAGGACTACCGGCTGTTGGCGCGGTTGTATCCGCTGATCAACACCGACAAGCGGATCAGCAAATATCGCAGCGGGTTCGCCTTGTTCGGGTCGGTGTACACGACGCTGTTCAAAAAGTCCTCCGACGAGGATCGCAAAGAACGCCTGTCCGAGCTCGGACCGATGGTCCTCGAGATCATCAACGCGCACGTGCATTCGTTCACCGTCGTCGCCGGCCAGGAAGAACCCCTCGTCCTCGACAGCCAGGGCATCGCGATCCTCAAAGAACTCCTCGCCTTGGTCCGGCCGAAGAAAACCGATGATGAAGAGGACCCCACGCCGCCGTCGGCAGCGGAGATCCTCGACCACATCAAAGCCGCCCTCGACAAGGGCGTCGAGCCGGGCTCGGCGAAATACACCGCCCTGGCCGAACGCATCAAACAACTGCGGGACCGCATCATCCAGAACTCCCACGACGCCCTCGAATTCCTCGCCGAGGCCCTGCGGATCGCCCGCACCATCGTCCACGCCGAAAAACACCCCGACGACACCGTCGTGGTGGTCGACGACGACCACGTCGGGGTCCTGTCCCGGATCATCGAAGACCACGCACCGGACGGCATCACCGTCACCGAACGCAACCTCGCCGAGGAAATCGACAAGGTCGTCACCCATACCCTCAAACAGTCCTGGGACAACGCCGATGCCCGCAACCGCGGAGCGCGCCGCGCCACCGCCTCGGTGTTCCGTAAGTACGGGCTCAAACCGGTCGGGGAGCCCTATGACTCCACCGTCGACTACATCGAAGCCCACTACCTCGTCGACTGAATAGATTGTGACCGTCGTGCTGACGCTCGGAGCGCTGGTGCTGCCGGCCGGATTCGTCTGGACCCGCACCGCCACCGAACCCGCCCCGAAGATCGCCGCGCTCGCCGTCCAAGACTGCGGCGCGCTGATGCTCGGAGCGGCCGCGCTCGCCTCCGCCTCGTCCTGGACTGCGAAACTACCGATCCTGCTCAGCTCGATGATCCTGACGGCCGCCTGCACCTACGCCTACCGGCGTGCCCGCCAGCACAGCCAGCGCACCGACTGACCCCGTCGCGCGGCACCAAAGACGTGCTGTGAGCTGCGCAGATGACACGTCCCCGCGCCCCGCAAGCGCAGTGACATCCCGGCCGGTGCGCCGGCGGGTCGGTCCGGCACGACCGGCCGCGGCCGGTGCCTCCGCGATGGGCGCGTTCGGGGTTACAGCCGGCCGGGGCCGTGCTCATCCCACGGGTTCGGGCTCTCCGGCCGCCAGGCGAGGTAGATGGACCCGCCGCCCCGCGTCGTGTTCTGACCGGTCAGCAGCGGAATGCCGGCCACCACGGCGTCGAGGGCGAGGTCCGGCAGCGGCATCGCCTTCAGTACCTCGGTGCGCAGCCGGTCTTCGATCACACTTCGCGGCCCGGCTCAGTTTTCCTCCACAGAGCAGGGCTGCTCGGTCGCGGACGATGCCGGTGCGGTGGTGCGGATTCGGATCGGCTGCGGGGAATACCGCAGCCGGGTGCCGTCCGGATCGGACATGCCCTGCACCCAGCCTTCCTGCCAGAAGCGCAGGTAGACATGCGGATCGCTCACCCACCGCGGGATCGCCGGATCTTTCGGCTCGCGTGTCGGGTTGCGCGCGAACCGCGCCCCCGCACGGCGACCGTCCCGATACCCGCGGTCCTCGTCGTCGAGCATCGACCACTGCCCCTCCTGTGTCGTGGTGCGGCCGTTTCGTCTGTGGCCGCACGCGCGAGCTGTGCGCGCCCGGCGACCGTAGACACCAGCACCGACACAGGCGGTGTGAAAGCAGCGGCAATGGCTCAGTCGAGCTCGTAGCCCGCCTCACGGGCGATGACGGCCGCGACCTCATCGAAGGTGATCACCCCGCGGATCAGATCGACGAGCAGGTCCTTGTCCCGATCGCTCATCTGCCGGCCTTCGATAGCCATGATCGGTTCCATCTGCGCGACAGCCGCGCGGGCCTCGGCCTCGGTCGTACGGGGTGCTGGCATGGCCACCATGCACAGCACATCCCACCGACCACGACCGCACGACACGCGGGTCGCGGTCATACCCGTCGGATGCGGCGAGACGCCGGCGGGGGGCGTATGCGGCGAAGTGCTGTGGCACGTGCCCGCCCATCCTTCGACGTTCCCGATCGCCGGGCACGCGGACGTCGGGTACGTGCGCACCCCTCGGACACGGCACTTCGCCGCAGGAAGAGCCGGTCTACTTTCCGGTCTCGAGCATCAGAACCTGGCCCTCGACACCGAGACCGATGGTCGACTCGGTCCAGCCGCTGTCGACGTAGTCGCCTCCGGTGGCGGCCTGCGCCAGCCCGGCACCGGTCAGGCCGACGGCGCCCCCCGCGGCCGCCGTGACCAGAGCCCGCGCGATGATCGAACGTCGCATTGTTGGTTCCTCCTGTTGTCGACACGCACCCCGGCCGGATCGTCCGGCCGCGGTGGAGCCGGTGTCCTTGCCGCACCGGTGTCACCCAGTGAGATGCGCCCAGCGGCAGCACAGTTCCCGGCACTGGCGGATCGTCCGGCACCGGCTAGCGTGGCCGCGTGGACGCAGCGAAGCAGGCGATCGGGGACGCAGCCGATGCGATGACCGACGACGAACTCGAACAGGCCATCGCGGCGCTGCACGCCCGCGAATGCGAAGTCCTCATCGCCGGGGACAGCGCCGCGGCGTTCGATCTGATGGGCACCAAGTTCGTCCTGCTCTCGACACTGGACAACCGCCGCCGCTGACCTTCGGAAGAACAGGACCCACCCGCCATGTCCCGGCCCCGGCCCCGGCGCCGGCCGGACCGTCCCGCACGAGGTAGACGTACACCGCCGCCGACGCCCACACCGGGCGGATCTATCCGGCCCGCGGGGTCGACCACATAGCCTCGGACCGAGAGCGGAAGGAGCGTGGAGGTGGCCGTGGTGACAAGGACGATGGTCCGGCGCAAGCTCGTGCACACCGGGCTGCTGCTGAAGATCAAGGCACAGAACCTGCCGATCGACAGTCCCGCCATCCGGGCGCGGCTGGCCACCACCCGCGAGCAATGGGCACATCCGATGTACGGCCGGTACATCGACCTGTGGGAACAACTCATCGACACCGGCGATCTCGACGAGATCACACGCATCGTCCTGACCGACGACGAACGCGGCGAGGAAATGCGCCGGCTCTCCCCGTTCACGGTCTATCTGACCGAGGAAGCACGGCTGCTGTCCATTCGGCTGACCTCCGCGCTGATGGGCACCCCGGCTGACACTGCCGGATGACCGTCGAAGTCCCGGCGTTGTGTGGCCTCGCCTGGATCGTCACCACGATCCTGCTCGCCGACCTGGCCGCGCTGGCGCACACGCGTACGCGACCGGCGCCGACCCGTGACTGCACATCGACCGCTCTACCTGCATAAACGACACGTCCCCACCGAGGTTGAGCTCAGCGGGTGAGCGAAAAGACGCGCGATCCACCCTGATACCCGGGCCCGAGACACCCTCGGACGCACAACCGACCCCGCCGGCTACCGGCCCCGACACCTACGCGGACAGAACGCCGACACCGCTGGAGAACACCCCGGCTACCGTGAACGCGTGATCCACACGGCCGCACCACACCCACGCCCCGCGCACCGGGCGTGAGCCGCCCTTCCCGCGGGGCGCGGATGCAGCCCACGACGCCGGGTCCGCCTCCCCGAACCAGACCTTCCCCTAACAGCACCGAAGGAGAAACCGTGCTCGAGTTCTTCCGCCGAAAGCGCCGCCGCGCAACACCGTCGACCGAGTCGTGGATGGGCCGATGCATCGGCACCGCGACGCCGACCGAACTCGAGCATGCGCAACGGCTCCTGACCGACTGTCACGTCACCGAACCGTTCGTCGAGCCCGGCGATGACGAGTACGAACTGTGGAGGGCCGGCAAGCTCGTTCCCTTCTATCTCACCGAATTGCTCAACGCGGGAGGACACTTCGGCCCCCAGGTCGATACCGCATGTCTGGCCGAAGAGCCGGCGGTCGATCGCTGGGAAGTGGGCGTCGAATATCCGAGTTGGGAGCAGACCGTCGCGCTGGCCCGCTTCCTCGATGTGCGAGTGCGCGATCTGGCCCACCCCGATGCCGAGCCCCGGCACCACGAGGTCCGTCCGCGACTCAAGATTTCAGGTCTGGCGATCCTGTCCTTCGAGCCTGCGGCCGTCGCAGCCGCCACGCCCGCCGGCCACGACGATCACCCCGCCGTCTGGCAAAAGGGTGCGACCGGCCCCGCCAGATAAACAGGCGCTGAACTGGACGGACGGCATGTCCCCACCCCGCGTGGGTGGGGACCCGCTTCCGGGCACTTCAGTACAGGCGCGATCACGACACAGACGGGCGCATGCGGATGCAGTCGGGCCGGGTACCTGACGATCCCGGTGAGCGGTCACCAGCAAGGCTGGGTCATTGCGGCTGCGGCAACCCCAGTTCCTCGGCCAGCAGCGGCCAGGACCGGTGAAAGGCGTCCTGCCAGTAACCCCACGAATGCGTCCCGGCCGGCTGCAAATCGAACGTCGCGGGAATGTCGAGCTCACGCAGACGGGTCTGCAAATTGGTGGTGCACCAATGCACGGCCGCTTCGATCACCCCACCGACGACGACCTGATTGGCCAACGCCAGCCCTTGCTGATCAAGCGCCGCGTCCTGCTCCCCGATGGTGAACTCGTTGCCGAGGGTGTCGTGCGGACCGGGCAGCCCCGTCGCATCCGAGAGGAAGAGACGGGTCCCGCGCAACCCTTCGGCATGGACCACCGGATCATTGGCCACCCACGCCGGATCATCGTCCTCGCCGTACATGTTGCGCACATCGCCGCCGCCCCAGGTCTCGACGACCAGCTTGACGAACTCGCGGCCGACCGGATCCGAGGTCTGGGCGCACCCGCTGTATCCGGCCACCGCCGAATAGAAGCCCGGCCTGGCGATCGCGTACTGCAACACCGCGGTGGCGGTCATCGAGTTCGCCGCGATGGCCTGCACCCCGTTGGTGTCCAATGCGGCGTCGATCAGCGGGGGTAGTTCGTCGAGGAAGAAGGTCTGCCACTTGTTCCTCCCGAGCTGCGGGTCTTCGCGTTTCCAGTCGGTGTAGTAGGAGAACGCCCCACCGAGGGGCATGACCACGTTGACATTCTGACCGGTCAGGAACTCGCCGACATCGGTGTTGGCCCACCACGTGGCCGAATCGGTGCCACCCCCGGCACCGTTGACCAGATACAGCACCGGACGCGGCTCGGACGCATCGCGGGGGCGTTGCACCCGCACCGGGATGGTCGTGTCCATCGCCGCCGAGTACACCTGCACCGTCAGGTACTGGCCGTCGATCTCACTCGAGACGATGCGAGAGCCGTTCGGGGCGACCGGATCGGCGAGCAAGCCCTGCGAGACCACGATCGGATCGTCGTCGCGGTCCTGCGCCGACGCCACCCCACCGCCCAGAGGCACGATCATCATCGCCGCCACCGCCGCGGAAACCGCCCTCGCCCGGCTCCACCCCATCGATACTCCCCCTCGCACGTCGACTCCCCCTTCGTCCTGCATCCCCCGGCCGGAATGCCGGCCACCCCGGATCTTCTCGTTCCGGACGCGTCGACGCTACCCAACACCGCAACGCACAGCCGACACCGGCGCAGAGCCATCGAGCCCGAAAGAACCTGACCACCGGCCGCACTTCGGCGATATCCGAACAGCCTGCCTGTGTGTAGCACGGAGATCGGTCAGATCACATGGGCCGCTGCGACACTGCGCTGTGAGCTGCACTGATGACACGTCCCCCGACCTGGCTGACTCGCCGCCGGACGCCGGAAAACGCACACCCTCGGCGCTGCTGTCATACGGCCATCCGGAACGTGCCGCCGGATAAGGTGACCGCTTGTGGACACCGTCCTGCACGCACCTCACCCCTGGCCGGCCATCACCGCGGCCCTGCACCGCCCCGGGCCCCGGCGTGTGGCCATCGCCTACCTCGACCACACCGCACCCGACCTGCTGCCGCTGCGCAGCGGGGACCAGTTGATCGTCAACGCCGCCCGCGCCGCCGTGCGCGCACATGCCACCTCCCCCACCGCCCTCGCCCACTTCCTCGACGCCGGCGTGCAGGTGCTGTCCACTGCGAACCTGCACACCGGACTGATCGTCACCGCAGAGAAGGTGATCGTCGGCCCCGCCAGCGCCTCACACGCCTCCACCATCGCCGACGAAACCGCGCTGATCACCGACGATCCCGACGCCCTCGCCGCAGCACATACCTTCCTCGACCGTCTCGACGACACCACCGTCGTCGACGGGGTGTTCCTCGCCAGTGCCCTCGCCATCTGGCAGATCGGCCGCGCCGTACCCCTGGCCGGAATCGGCAGCCGCGCGCGTCTCGAGCACGACTTGCTGCCCACCCCCGTACGCCGGATGTTCCTGCGACACCTTCACGACTACACACCCACCGCCGACAACCAGACCAGCCCTACATCACCTGTGCCCGGCAGGGGCGGACCGGACCCGCGCTACCGAACCCACTGGGTCCGCGAGGACAGCCCCGGTCCCGACCGCCGCACCTGCCTCGAACCCGGCGATGTCGTGATCCGGATCAGCGCAGACGACACGCGGCTGGACCCGCCGGCCGTCGTCGACACCGGCCCACATCGCATCCCCCACACCCGCCACGCGGTGGCCTACCGGTTACGCGCCCGCGCCGACCTCGACCCCATCGCCATACCGGACGCCGCGTGTATCCTCACCGACCGCGGTCACTCGAACCCGCGCCTGCGCCGCGACCATCGCATCATCTCCGCGAGCCTGCGCGCCGCGGTGCTGGCTCTGTGGAGACTGTGACCATCTCTGGACCGTGGACCGGCGGCCTACCCGGTTTACCCACTGACGTGCGTAAATGGCACGTTCCCTACGCCTTATGCTGCCGGCTGCATCGCCCCGGCGGCGAAGGTTTCTGTCCACCACTGGTCGAAGTTGGCGTGCTCTTTCGGTAATGCCAGGGCCGGGGCGACAACGAAGTACCGCTCGACGGTCGGGAACACCGGGCCGCGTTCGTGCTGGTAGACACGCAAGATTCCATCGTCCCTGAACCGTCACGGGTTTCTTGCCGCCCCTATGCTGGCGACGACTCCGGCTGGAGGGTCGATGGCTGAGCGTAGTAGATCGCCTCGAACTCATCGGGCGTGATGTAGCCGAGGGTGCTGTGGAGCCGGCGACTGTTGAACCAGTCGACCCACTCCATCGTGGCGAACTCGATGTCGTCGATCGTCTTGATCGGCCCAGTTAGGAACGGGCTGCGCTTGGAAACGGCCTCGGTCTTGAACAGGCCGATCGTCGACTCCGCCAAGGCGTTGATTCTCCTATAGATCGTCAAGTCGCTCTCAGGCGATGAGCACTTCATGGCCTGAGGCTTGTGCACCCTCGGTGCCGGGGAGTAGATGGAAGATTTCGCGAGCGAGATAGCGTTTGAGGCAGCGAATGATCTCGCGTTTGGACAGGCCTTCGGAGGTTCGCCGGGTGACGTAGTCGATGGTGGGTTGGTGCCAGCGCATCCGCACAATCACCACGCGATAGAGCGCGGCGTTGGCCTGGCGGTTGCCGCCGCGGTAGAGGCGATGCCGGTTGTTGGTCATCCCGGACCCGGCCGGAATTGGGCAGGCACCACACATCTTGGCGAAGGCGGCTTCGGACTTGATCCGGCCGGGGTTGTCTCCCACGGTGATCAGCATCTGTGCTGCAGTGTCGTAGCCGATCCCGACCGCCTCGACGAGGCGTGGTGCTGCTGCAGCGGTCAGCGCTTTGAGTGACGCGGCGTGTGCCTTGGCTTCCTCGTGCAGAACCAGCCACCGATGTGCCATGACGGCGAGGACGTGCCGCATCGCCGCTTCGGGATCGGTTGGGACGACCACCGCAGGAGCACCGCGGCGGACCGGCGGCCGCGGTGCAGGGGTATCGAGTGCGGCGCAGGCGATGACGAGTTTGTGGTCGGTGAGCTTTTCGAGTGTCGAGCGCAGGTCCTCGCCGGCGGTGGCCAGGGTGGCCTTGAGCGTGATCATCGTGGTGGTGCGGGCCTGGACGACACCGTCGTATGCGATTTTGATCAGTCGGATCATCTCGACGGTGCCATCGGCGGTTTTCGGTGTCGCCAGGCCGTGTCCGGCCAGGAGTTGGCGGGCAGCGTGTTCCGCATCGATCGTGTCGTTCTTGCCTGCCAGCCGTCGCTGCGCTGCTCGTGCCGGCCGGGCGATTTCGTGGACCTGGTGGCCGCGGCGCCGGAGAAAGCGGGTAAGTCCGACACCATAGGATCCGGTGCCTTCGATTCCGAAACCGATCAACTGTCCGGTGGGACCGACCAGAGCGAGACAAAACTCGAGCATCTGCTCGAAACCGGTGGCGGTGGCGGAAACGGTCAGTTCCGCAAGGCGGCCGCCGAATCCGTCGAGAGCGACTGCGACGTGGGTGTTCTTGTGGGTGTCGACGCCGACGATGACATCGTCGCGGCGAAGTTGCATGCTGGACATGGCTGTGGGTCTCCTTCGCGTTCCGAGCGGTCCGATCCACAGCTGCGCTGGCCGGAGTGGGCGGACAGGACTGCGATGAGACCCTGGTCGAGTCAGGCTCTTATCAGGTCACTGCTCACCCGGTCAGCAGCTCGGATCGGGCGCCACCGTCTGGGGCCGACACGTCAACGCAAAGGCACCCGCAGGGCCGATCGTAAGAAAGGTCAGACCCCAGACGATGACATGTCCAGGATGCTCGCAGTCGTAGGCGTCGCCGACACTGCCGATCGATGCCACGATCCCTTCCAGTGCAAGGGTTTCCGCGAGGGAAATCGATGTGTACTGACTGCCGGCATCGCTGTGGTGTATCAAACCGTCGGCTACGGCATGGCCGCCGTGGTCGCGGCGCCACAACGCCATCTTCAACGCGGTGGTGACCATGGTCGTGTCTTTCACGCTCGAGGCGTGCCAGCCGACGATCGCGCGGGAGAAGCAGTCGATCACGAATGCCACGTACACGAACCGGCCCACGTTCGACAGTAGGTGAAGTCGGTGACCCATTTGCGGTTCGGCGCGTCGGCGGTGAAGTCGCGGTCGAGCAGGTCAGGGGCTCGCTGGCTGTTCTTCCCGCCCTGGATCGTGGTGCGATGTCGGCGGCCGCGGACGATGCCGGACAGGCCCTCGTCGCTCATGAGTCGGTCGACGGTGCAGGCAGCGACGTGGTGGCCACTGCGTCGCAGGGGGGCGGTCATCTTGCGGCGCCCGTAGAGCCCCTCTGCGGTGTCGACGGTGCCCAGGAGTGCGTTCGTGACGTGGGCGTCCGAGATGGTCCGCTCCGACGGTGGCGCGGTTTTCCAGTCGATGAACTGGCAGATCAGCGGCGGCGAGGGTCGAGTTCCCTCGCGAAGAAAATCGATGCGGCTTTCAGGATTTCGTTGGCTTCCTTGAGATCTCGGTTCTCGCGTTCGAGTTCCTTGATTCGCTGCTGCTCCGCGGTAGTGGCTCCGGGCAGTTGGGCAGTGTCGATCTGGGCCTGCTTGGTCCAGGTCCGCAGCGATTCCGGGCCGATGCCGAGCTTCGGGCCGATGGCCTGGCAGGCCGCGTGGAGGGACCGGTACTCGTCGAGGTGGTCGAGGACCATCTTCACCGCTCGCTCACGCTGCTCGGCGGGGTAACGCTTGGGCATGGTCTGCATCCTTCACAAGAAAGGAAGCGGCATCAAACCCGTGACGGTTCACCCACAACGCGCCCCCGAACCCGGCAAACCCGGATCCACCCAGCTCACAGCGATCCACGCTCGTGCCTTGTACGTTGAAGCCGTGAACTGGCCTCTGGCGGCGGCGCTGCACCGGACACTGTCCCTGCAGCGCAACGGTTTCTGTCCGCTTTCGGTTGGAACTCCCCACATTTCCGCCCGCCCGTTGCCAGCGTCGAGGTGATTTGCTGAGCGAGTCGGGGCGAGTCCTCGGGGAGGGCGTTCCCCAGATCGGTCGGTTCTGCGTAAATCCGGCGGTATCCGACCCGCCGGACCGCGCGCAGCACTGCTCAGCGCGGCGACGCTACGCGAGATCCCGCCGAAGCGGCGACGCCACTGCTACCACCGAGGCAGCCGCCGCGTAGCCAAGGAGCACGAGCACGCCCACGAGCGGCGAGAGAAATGCGGGCACTCCCAGCGAAGATTCCTGGGCGACGGTATCGGCGAGGAACGTGAAGTCCATCAGTGAAGCAGTCGCGCCTCCAGGAAGGAACGGATAGAAGGCACCGAGTCCCGGGACGATCATGAGCGCAGGCTCAACAAGATAGAAATACCCGAGCACGACTCCCACGGCCACGAGCTGGTTGCGTGCCAGCGCACCGATACCCATGCCGAGCACCGTGTAGATTGCGGCGGCCACAGCCAGGCGGGCAAGGAGTGTCACCAGGTCGCCGGCGGAAGCGCCGAGGGTGATTCCGCGCATGGTGGCGACGGACCACAAGGCGATTGCCGACGACAACGACATCAGCAGTCCGTAAGAGAGTCCAAATACGCTGTAGACAGCCAGCTTTGCGCCGAGCACCCTGCCGCGACGAGGCACCGCAAGGAACGTCGAGCCTATGGTCTGGTGGCGGTACTCGCTCGTGATGGCTACCGTGCCGAACAGTGCGGGTACGAACAGCAGCAGCCCAGCGAGGCCGATAGCGATTCCCACACCTTCCGAGGTGTCGAGAGCGGGCATCGGAGGCGATGCGTTCTCCGGGCCCACTAAACCGAGCAGCCCTGTGAGTCCGGCGCCGCTCGCGACGGCCGCAATCAGTGCCCACATGGGGAGACGGGTGGAGAACAGTCGCGTGAGTTCACCGCGGACGGCACGCTTCATATCGCACTCTCCCGGGCGATGAGTCTGAGGTATGCCTCTTCCAATGTGTCGCCTCGCGTCGTGAGTTCGAGCAGGGTGCCCGTCCAGACGATCTGTCCGTGGTCGATGAGCACCACGTCGTCGATACTGTTCTGCAGTTCACCGAGGGCGTGGCTGGAGATCAGGACGGTACCGCCGGAGACAGCGAAATCCCGAAGGAAGTTACGTAGCCACACAATTCCCGCCGGGTCGAGGCCGTTGGACGGTTCGTCGAGAACGAGCACGTCCGGGTCGCCCAGCAGCGCGGTAGCGAGGGAGAGGCGCTGTCGCATGCCCGTGGAGTAACCGCCTACGCGTCGGTCGGAGAACCGGTCCAGTTCGACCGTTCCGATTACCTCGTCGACTCGATCCGACGGGTGACCGCCGAGGGCGCAGAAGGTACGGAGGTGATTGCGGGCGGTGGTAGCAGGATGCGCCGACGCGATGTCCAGTACAGCGCCCACGGTTCGCGTGGGGGACGGAAGGTCGCCGTAGGCGATGCCGGTGAACAGCGCAGTACCGCGGTCCGGACGGGTCAGTCCGAGCAGCATCCTTAAAGTCGTGGATTTGCCGGCGCCGTTCGGTCCGAGAAAACCCGTCACCCGACCCGGTTGGGCCGTGAAGGTGACGTCGCCGACTGCCTCTACTCGACCGAATCGTTTTGTGAGGCTGTCGACTTGGATGGAGACGCCCTTCATCGCACACCGGCCAGTCGGAGGGCTTCGGCGATCTCGTATGCGTCCGGGCTGCTGAGAAGCAATTCGTCGAACTTCTCATCGGCCTTGCGCCCACGAAGTCCGACACGCAATATCGGGTGGCCACGCTTCATCGAGACCAGCCGAGTGGTGCCGCGGGGGTGCAAGAAGGTGCCGACTTTCAGGTAGCCGGAGACTGTCAGGCCGGATCTGATGCCGAGAGTTTCCGAGGTCCATCTCGGCAACACCTCGACGCTCGAGATCGAGTTCAGCGGTACAGCCATGGCGGAATAGCGGACCACCGGGGCTTCCCATCGAGAAAAGGTCAGATGCAGGGCTGCTTCGTCGTAGATCGGTTGCGCCATAGCGTCAAGTCTCCTGTCGACGGTAAGCTCGTATCGATGTTGAGAACATTATCAGAGTGATAATAACGGCGAAAGGTCGCGATGGCGAGCAAATCGACAATTGCCGACGTCGTACTGCATCCGGTTCGGTTGCGGATTGTGCAGCAGCTCGGAGGTCGCCAGCTGACGACCGGCGAACTCCGGGCGGCATTGCCGAGCGTCACCCAGGCCACGCTCTACCGGCACGTGGCGGCACTGATCGACGCGGAGATCGTCACCGTCGTCGACGAGCGCCGCGTGCGCGGGACCATTGAACGAACACTCGCGCTCGGGGAACGCATGGCACACGTCGGGCACGACGATCTCAATGCGATGAGCGACGCAGAACTCCGAAACGCCTTCCTGACCTTCCTGAGCGCACTCGGCGAGAGTTTCGACACGTTCATCGAGAACGAGGATCGAAACCTGCGGAATTACTTGGGTTTCGGCACCACACCGCTCTACGTCACCACCGACGACCTCGCGCAGATCCAGACACGGCTCGCCGAGCTACTCGCGCCGTACCAAACCGACTCCGGCGGGGACCGCACTCGCATCGCCTTGACCACCGCGGTAATTCCCAGTCCCCCAACGATCACCGTCGAGGACGATTGAATCTGCCCGCAACGGTTCGTCAGGGTGCGTCCGGATACTCATCAGGTGTTTCATCTTGTTTTGCAGGTCGTTTCGATATTTTGGTGCTGGTCGGTGTGCCCATTGGCTGTGTGCGCCTCCTATCGCAGATTCCCACGACATCTGTACGGGGACAGGTGAAATGTCCGCTTCGTCACCAACGCCGACAGCGTGTTCCGATCACGAAGCGGTATGTCGAGATGCTCTCCGAGCTGCAGCAGCATCGCCCGTGTGGGCACCGAGCTCGCCCGTCTCCGCAAGCAGATGTTCGAGCAGGACAACGACATCGCGTTCTTGAAAGAGCGCCTCGGCATACTTGGACGCCAATCAACAGAAAGCAGAGCGGGCGCGAGTGACGTGCCACCCGATGCGATCGCTGAGGCAGCAGGTGTGGGCCGTCTCGCGGCACCGTCGCCGGCCGCGCCGAACTCGTGCGCCGGACCCGGGTGAAAATCGCGATCGCGCGGGCTGCCTGAAGAGCGACGAATCTGGCGCAATGCAGAGGCACACCGATGATGTTCTGGTACGCCAACAGCATGAACGGGTGGGGCTACGCGCTCATGATCTTCGCGATGATCGCGTTCTGGGTGTTAATCGTCCTGGCGGTGATTGCCGTCATTCGACTACTCGCCCGGACACCACAGCCACCCCATCCTCACGCCGATACTCCTGAGCAGCTCCTCCCACAGTGGTTGGCCCGCGGCGAGATCGACGACGACGAATAACACACACCTCGAGTGGCTGCCTGGTAGTAACCGTCCCTGCGAGGTGTGCATTCACTCTGGGTACTTCGCTCTCGTCTCAGCGAGGGTCCGTCATTGCGGAGACGGCGCCATCTCCGGACCGTAGGCGCACCGGGATCCCGGCGGGATCCTGCGGCACCTCGATGGTGCTTGTCCCCGTCGCCGAGACGGCGTCCACGGTGTAAGCGCCCGGGCCCGTGACCAGCGTGACGTCACCGTAGCGGGAGTTCAGATCGACGGGGGCACGGGTGTCGGTCACTGTCAGATCGCCGAACTTCGAATTCCCTTGGACAACGGTCCCGTACGGGACGGCGATCTCGTAGCGGGCGACGCAGGTGGGGCTGCCGACCGCAAATCTATCGGGGCAACTCGCGCTGATCATCAGACCGGACCCGGCGGTGTCGATGCGTTCATCGGGCTTGTCGCCGTCGGTGAACTCGAAGGAGCGCCGGACCTCGATGTCGTCCCGGTCGGAGCCGATCACCTCGGCGCTCAGGGCCGCGGTGGTGACACCGAACTGTTTGGCACCCGCATCATCGAAATCGAGTGTGATGGACGTGGCGCCTCTGTAGCTGTCGTTTCGCTGTTCGTGACTCGTGGCATCGGGAGTGCAGCCGGCGAGTGCCGCAGGCGAGAGTGCCAGTGCCGCAACACCGACGGAAAGGCGGAATTTCTGGAGCGCGGTTTCAACGACGGGCATGGCGAATCTCCTGAACGAGTACGGTGGCGGCGAGCAGCACGGCGCTGACGCCGAAGGACAACAGTGGTGACGGGCCGCCGAGCGACCCATCGGTGCGGAGCACGCCCATGACGTCGACCGCTGAGACCCCGTTGAGCACGGCGTACCAGGTCACCAGGTAGACAGCCTGGAACACGCGTGCACTCCGGCCGATCGACCCGATCAGAAGCGCAAGGGCAGGAATCACCGTCGCACCCGCAAGCCACGCGGCGACTCCGGTCGCGTCCGCTGCAAGCAGCATCTTCACCAGCGGGCCGACACCCGTGCCGACCGCAATGAGCATGCCCGCACCCCACTCGGCGATGAGTCTGATGCGAGACGAGACTCCGCACTGCACAAGGGGAGCGACGCCTTGTTCATGGGCGAGTGTCCCGAGACGTGACCACACCAGCACCGGCAACAACCATGCGAAGAGCAGTGCGGTGCCGACGCGATCAGCGGGAACGGCGAGGGCTGTGATCGTCACGATCGCGACTGTGAGCCACCACCACCGCGACACGCTTCCGAGATGAATGCGCACCTCGCCGAGCAGTAACCCCGGGAACGACTGTCCACGCTCGGCCGGCGACAGTGTTCGCGGGCTCTGCGAGAACGCCGGTGCAACGGGAGCGTCGGTTGCAGGTACGGCAGACACATACGAGGGAGAGCGTTGCTGCTGCTGTGAGGGGTCGAACCGGCCGAACCAGAGGGAGGGAAGGATGGCGACGAGCGTCGAGGCCGCAATCAGCCCCGCACTCGCGGCGACGAGAGTCGCGTCGATGTCCATCCCGGACCACGTGAACTGCCCGAGTGTGCCCGGTTCCGCGGTGAGTCCGATCGAGATCTCGTCCTCCATCCCGGGGTGCTGCGCCGCCAGGTCTGCCTGGAATCCTGCGGTAACCGATCCGTAGACCAGCGGAATCCCGGCGAGGAATATCGACGGATACACGAAGAACCACAGTATGTTCCCCGCACCACCTCGCAAGAACGGGACCGTTTCGGAGACGACGGCGGCTGCTGCGGCCACGGTCAGGACAGGAAGACAGAACAGCACGATCGGAAGCCAGAGCGCCGTCATGTCGAGGCTAGTGGATTCCCCGCGGAGAAGCTGCATCACGGGTGCGATCAGAGCGAGTGCGGCAGCCATCGCCGCGAGCACCGCCAGGTTGCTCAGATACTTGCCTAGCAGATACATCGACGTGCGCAACGGGGAGGCGGAAAGCGTTTCGCCTACGCCGGTGGAAATGTCGCGCGCGATGCTGCTGCGGACGACGTAGAACCCGAACAGCGGCAACCACAAACTGCCGATCATGGCGAGCAACATGCCGATGTACGCGCTGTCGTACAGTCCCCGGAACGATCCGACCTTGACCATCGCGTACGTTGCAGAGACAGGCGGGACGGCCACATAGCCGAGTGCGACAGCGCCGAGCACCGTCACCAGGAACGCGGGACGCCGCGAACGATCCCGGAAGTCTGCCATCGCGACGGCAGCGACAGCGCCTGTCATCGGATCACCCCGGCGGGCGCCATCGGGCTGTGGACCGCGTTGACGTACGCGTCTTCGAGATCGGGTTCGACAGGACGAGCCCCCGGCATCGGAGGTGTCTGGGCGACCGCACGGACACGCACGCCCTGTGCTGTTCGGACCGTGCGGGTTATCGTCGCTCGGTGCCGGATCGCGGCCACGGCATCAACGGGAACCAACGCCTCCCACACCAGACCGTCCGCGGATCGGAGAAGTTCCTCAGGGGTGCCACGCCGACGTAGTTCGCCGGCGGTGAGGATCGCGATGTCGTCGGCGATTGCTTCGATGTCCGACACGATGTGCGTGGACAGGATCACGATCCGGTCGTCCGCCAGATCCCCGAGCAGGTTGCGGAACCGCATACGTTCCTCGGGGTCCAGCCCGACCGTCGGCTCGTCGACGATGAGGAGCTCGGGGTCACCCAGGAGTGCCTGCGCGATACCGACACGCTGGCGCATGCCGCCGGAAAACGTACCCACCGGCCGCGATCCCGTCTCCGTCAGGTTGACGAGTTCGAGCAGCTCGTCGACCCGCTCCTTGGCCGACCGCGAAGTCAGACCTTTCACTGCGGCGAGATACCGGAGGAACTCTCCGGCACTGAGATTCGGGTAGACGCCGAAATCCTGCGGGAGGTAACCGAGGACGCGTCGGAGCGGCTCCGGCCGAGCGACGATGTCGGTCCCGTTCCACATGACCGTACCGGTGGTCGGGCGGGTGATTGTGGAGAGAATGCGCATCAGCGACGACTTACCGGCTCCGTTGGGGCCGAGGAGGCCGAGAACCCCGGGCCCGACCCGCAGGCTGACGTCGGTGACAGCCTGTTTACCCCGATAGGTTTTGGTGACGTGGTTCAGCTCCAGTTGCATGACTTCAGCTGACCATTCGACCGGTGGTGCGGTCACTGGGTCCACGCCGCGGATCGAAGGTGGTGCCAGCACCACCTTTCGGCTGCACTCCACCTCATCCCGAAGCAGCGGCCGCGTCGATAGGCTCACTCGGTGTCCTCCAATGAACCGACCACGGTGCTCACCGCGATCACACGGCGGCGCTTTCTGCTGACCGAGTGGCCGTGGCGGTCGCTGGGTCACGTGCTGACCACCGTCCCGGTGGTGTGCATGGTCGCGTTGCCGTTCGCAGCGTTCTGCGTCCCGTGGCTCGTCCTGATCGTGTGGGCGGGCGACGGCATGTATCCGCAGCCGCTCGGCCGGGTGCTGTTCCTCGGTGTTCTCGGCGCGGCGCTGGTGTTCGGGCTCGGCCCGCTGGTGGCGATACCGCTGGCGACCCTGGAACGGATGCGGCTGCGTCTGGTGAGCAGGGATCGGGCGCTCTCGGCGCACCGCGCTCCTCCCTCCGCGGGCCTGTGGCCCTGGGTGCGCACCCGCTACACCGAGTCCGCGACATGGAGGGGGCTCGGCTATGCGTTCCTGCTGCTCACGCTGGTGCCCGCGTTGTTGTTCCTGGCTGCGGTGATCACCGGGCTCATCGTGGTGATGGTGATCAGCCCCCTGGTGGTGGGTGACGGCGACGAAGCGGTGGCGCTCGGCTTCAGCCAGATCACGGCGGTCGACCAAGCCGTTCCGTACGCGATCGTGGGTCTACTTCTGTTGCCGGCGATCCCGTATGTGACTGCGCTGATCGCGGGACTGCACGGTGCGCTCGCCCGCTCGTTGTTGTGCGGCGACGACCCGGACGCGCTTCGTGCACGACTGGTGGAGGTGTCCCGGTCCCGGGCCCGACTGGTCGATGCCTTCGAGGCGGAACGTCGCAGGATCGAGCGCGACCTGCACGACGGCGCACAGTCGCTGCTCGTCAACCTCACCCTGCAGTTGGGCATGGCCAAACTCGACCTCCCACCAGATTCCGCAGCCGCGAAAAGCGTGTCGCAGGCGCATGACCAGGCCAAGGAATTGATGACGGAACTGCGGCAACTCATTCGGGGAATCCACCCGAGGGTCCTCACCGACCGCGGCCTGCCCGACGCGTTGCGTGCGCTGGCCGAAGACTTCATGGCCCCGGTCGGCGTCACCGCGGACATCCCATCCCGCCCCGCCCGGGATGTCGAGGTCGCAGCGTACTTCGTCGTGGTCGAGGCGCTCAACAACGTCGCCAAGCATGCGGATGCGACGGCCGTCGCAGTGGCTGTCCGACGCGCCGGGAATCTGCTGGTCGTCGAGATCGTGGACGACGGCTGCGGTGGTGCGGATCCGGAACGAGGGAGCGGTCTGACGGGCCTGGCCGACCGGGTCGCGGCGGTCGACGGCAGAATGCTGCTGTCCAGCCCGCCTGGCGGGCCCACCGTTGTCCGTGTGGAGTTGCCGTGGATCGAGAACTGACTGCCGTGCGAGTGGTCCTCGCCGAGGATGGTGCACTGCTGCGCGAAAGCCTCGCCGCGATGCTCGAACGATTCGGGTTCGAGGTCGTGGCGGCGGTCCCCGATGCCGTGAACTTGGAATCGGCTGTCGCCGAGCACCGTCCGGACCTCGTCGTGACCGATGTGCGGATGCCGCCCGGTTTCACCGACGAGGGGTTGCGCGCAGCAGTGGCACTGCGACGAACCTATCCGGGGCTTGCCGTGGTCGTGCTGAGCCAGTATGTCGAAGTGAGTTACGCCGACGAACTCATGGGGGCGGAAGGGGGGCGGGTCGGCTATCTGCTGAAGGATCGCATCGTCGATGTCGAGGAGTTCGTCTCCACTCTGCGTCAAGTGGTTGCCGGTGGCACTGTGATCGATCCGATGGTCATACAGCAGTTGTTCCGTCGCCGGCGGGATCCGTTGGCGCAGTTGTCGCCGCGCGAACGCGAGGTGCTCGCCTCGATCGCAGAGGGACATTCGAATGCGGCGATCGCCGCACAATTGTTCATCACCGAATCGGCGGTCGGCAAGCATGTCGGCAACATCTTCAACAAACTGGTGCTGCCGCCGACCGACGACACGAATCGTCGGGTGCTGGCCGTCCTCGCGTATCTACGCCGGCACGAGCTCGGCTGAGACACATCCGACGCCCGAATCATCCGATGTGTTGATGCCCGGTCTACCGTCCGGGGCTCGCCTGCGTATGCGCAGACGAGCCGGCGATGACATCTGATGCCTGCAGCCAAGGGGCGCAGCTTGCGGCACAGATCCCCGTAGCACGCTTCGAGACCATCCCTGGCGCGGGCTACCTCGTCCCGGACGACACACCCACGGAGCTGACGGCGTCCATCATGCGATGTCCAGCGACGTTGTCTGGTGACTAGCGGCTGGCCGCCGATGGCGGAAAGGGCTCGGTGGTGATTGTAGAAGTGCAGCCAGCCGGGCAGGGCAGCGTTGCGGCGCGCGGTTGATTCGTAAAAGCGTGCGTAGGCCCACCCGTCGGCCAGAGTGCGGACGTCCGCCGCGTCATGCTGCTCGATGGTCCGGCCATCGACGGCCTTCTCGATTTCCAGGGCCAGCGCCAGATCGACGGCGTTGCGGACCGCGGGCCGGGTCATTGTGATCACGCACAGCAGGCCGTCCCACTCGACGGTCAACGGGCTTGCGCCGGCGGGAGCGGCGTCGCGAAGCGCGCGGACCGTGGCCGCGGGTTCCGTCGTCCCGATGATCGGGATCTCGACCAACCTGATCGGGGCTCCGAGCAGGGTCCTCGTCGCCGCCTCGCCGCACCAGTTCCCAATCGGTGGTGCGCGTCAGCGCCCGCGGGCCGTCGGCGGTCAGCGCGCTGATGACCAGGGCATCCGGCGAGGCGTAGGCCTCGATTGTCGCCTACCCAATGAAGTCGGCCAGCGCAGCGCGCTGGCGGGGCCGGCGCACCCGCATCCCTACCTCGACCTGCGGGAAGCGGCAGATCGGCGGAGTCGTGGAGTAGACCGCCGAGCGCGTGCGTGGTCGATCGAGCCGACTTTTGGAGAACGCGTTGCCCCGTCACCCCTTGCAGTCGTCGTTGGACGAACTGGTCTCGTACCTCTCGGACGCACAGAACCCTCGAGAGCATCCATCAGAAGAATGCGCCCCTGACGGCCCCGCGCGTCAGCCAGGGGAGCAAACTGGTGCCGGAGCGCCGCCCGCCAACCAGCGCTCACTCAACCGCGCTGTCGTCGTCGCCGCGGTCGGAGCCACTGAAGCGTTCTTCGAGGACCTGGCGTTGGCCGCGGTCGCCGCTGACCCGAGCCTCGCACCACCAACAGACTGGTACACGATTGACGGTGCCCACGGAATGGTCCAGAACCCAGTCCCTACCACGTCGCCAGAATGCTGCGCACTCGAACGAGGGAATCAGCAGCCGAGTTTGGACCTGGCAATGCGTATCGCAGCCGTGTTCGACCAGCCGGTCCAGGATGTGTTTTGGGCTGAGCCTTCGGATCTCGCCCGCGACGGATAGTCCTCTATCGCACATCATGCGACAGAGTGCGCAGCGAACCCTGCTCACTGCGTATCGGCGACACAGCCGATTACCGAGACGAGGTGATCAGGGGAATATTCTCGGCTGCGCTGGTTTCAAGTGGGCCCGGCCCAGCAACCCCGAGTACGTCCTCGCCCGCCCCCGTGCAGGACCTGCCATTCCGGCCGATTCGCACGCACTCCCTCAGAGTTGGCCTACTGGATATCTGTGGCAGGTCGTCGAACACCTTCGCATAAGTAGCTATGTGGACGTGGCGGAGGGTGTGGTCAAGGCGGGCAGGACCGTGGCCATGATCGACGCGGCGAACTCGGTCATCGGCTGCTGGGGATGGTCGGGTCCGTAGAACTGTTCGAGGAACGCCCGCAGATAACAGGCACCGGCGATCGACGCGGCGACTCCGTCGATGGCCGCTCGACGAGTCGGTCAGGATCAACACCCGCTGCCACGGAGTGAGTTCCTCACCGAGCACCAGAGCACACCGGGTCCGCCCCCACGCCGTGGCGGGACCGAACTCGGCGAACTACCTGCGGTGAACCGGAACTGCGTCGCGCTGAGGTAGCCGTCGAGGCTGGCGCCGGCGATGGTGCCGCCGTCGTGGGCGTGTTCGGGCCGGTCGTATCCCGGCAGCGGCGACGGTTCGGTGGCCGGATAGTCGCAGGGGACGCGGGCGAGGACCCAGGCGCGCACAGCCACCACCGGTGTGTCGTTGATCGTGCCGACCGCCTCGATCAGAGTGGTGCGTGTACCGGGCCGCGCCACGGAGGTGGACACGGTGATCGGGGCAACCGGGATCGGGGCGAGGATGTCCACCGCCACCCGGCCCAGTCGCCGGCCCTCGGACACATGAAGCCGTTCGATCTCCCCCGCCAGCAACGCCGACGGCGGGCCCGCGTGCTGGGTCTGCGGTCCCCACGGTCCGGCGGTCGCCGGTGTGCTCTCGAACGTCGAGTCGCCGCACCGTGTGTAGAAGCTGTCCATCCGATCCCCCTGACCCCGACTAGAGATGTTCTCTAGAGACTGTCTCTACTTCTAGCATCCGGGGTATGCCTTCGCAACGCCACGAACGCCCCCGCCGAGACATGCTGCTCGACGCCGCACTGACACTGTTCGACACGCGCGGCTACGCAGCAACGACGATGAGCGCGATCCAGCAGGCCACCGGCGCCAGCACCGGCAGCCTCTACCACCACTTCCCGAGCAAGGCCCACCTCGCCGCCGCACTACAGGAACACGCCCTCGCCGACTACCAGCACGGCTTCCTGAGCGTGCTGCAGGACCACCCGGACGATGCCGAAGCCGGAATCTGCGCCGCCGTGACCTACCACCTGCGATGGATCGGTGACCATCTCGGCCAAGCCCGGCTGCTCTACACACTCCACGATCCCGACGTCACCGCCCTGGCCGCACCCCGCATCGCCGCCCTCAACGACACCTTCTTCGACCACGTCCACACCTGGTACACCAACCAGGTCGACCACGAACGAGTCCAGAACCTCCCCCTCGACGTCCTGGCCTGCATATGGATCGGCCCCGCACAGGAAATGGCCCGCTCTTGCCTGATCGGCAACACCACCCCCGACCGCCTCCCCCGCCACGCCACCCTGCTCGCCGACGCAGCCTGGAACGCACTACGCACACCGCGCTGACCCCCTACAGCACCGACACGGCCCGAGAAACCCCCTCACCACCAACGGATGCGGCGTGGAGTCCCATCGATCTCGGGAGTCGGCTACCTAGCCCCGGCACGGCGGAGGCACAGGCACGGACCCGGCCGGCAGATCAGTTCCACCACACGACCACACCGGGCCGCGACATGCGGAACGAGAGCCGTCACAAGGGAATTCCCCTGGGAAAACGGATCCGGACTCGATATCGATCCGGTACAGCTGACCCCGCGCAGCGCGAGTACTCGTGTCGGTTACCGAAACTCGGGCGAGACCGGCTTGCCTGCGTCCCGACGGTTCTGCACCCACAGCCACACCCCCACCACTGCCGCGCCCACCCCGACAATCGCGGTCACCAGCGCCGGGACCAGATCATAGGTTCCGGTCTCGGCCAGCGGCAGCCACCCCCGTGCGAAATCCGACGAGGTGACCACACCGACGACAAACGCAGCAAGACCCGCATATCGCACCACCGGAAGGTGCTCACACAACCCGATCACCACAACCCCCACACCGAGCAAGGCCAATACGCCTGCGAACTGAACCGCGGCAGCCATCCACGGGGTGGCCACGGCGAACACTGCGGCGACGGCGGTGTAACCGCTACGCCACCGCCCCAGGGGCGGGCCGAACACCGGCAATGCCGCAACCACACCGAGCACCACGAAAACCACCGACACGGCGACACCGGACCACGAGGCGGGAAACGACCGTGCCACCAAACCCGCCACACCCAGACCGAACGCGGCCAAACCCAGCACCGCCAGATTCAGCACCGAGTGCAGCCGCGCCGCTGCTGCGGCGGCGACGGTGGAGGAGGACCGCTGCGTAGACGTGGCCATACCCGCAGTGTCCGTGGCCTCAGCAGAGAGCGCAACCGCCCCGGACGCTGACGCGGTAGCCGAGACCGACGACATGGGATGCAACGAGGCGAGGGCAACCACGCGGGTGCGACGAGGGGTGTGCCCGTGGCCGCTCGCGGGCCCGACACCGACCGCGACATCCTCACCCCGGGAACACCACCTCCGATGCTGTTTCACGGCCGTCCGGGGGCCGGATCACCAGTCCCGCGGTGCCACACATCCTGATGGACTGGGTCGGACTCGAAGACGAGTCTGCAAGTTCTGCCGTCGGCTCCTGACTCGCCACCGGCGCCGGCGGACGCGCCAGTCCCGCCGTGCCCGGTCCGGAGGAGAGCTCAGAAGACGAGTACCTCCTTCGCAAAACAACGCACCTACTAAGGGACACGCCCTGTTCCGTAGGCGCTGCACTGCAGCAACCCGGCAACAAGCGGACAACATACGCGTAGGGGCACAACCCCCGCTCGGCTGTAGGGCGGAGGTGTCGAGACGAAATAGAGCTGAGAGTCGGCCCCGGACACGGTAGTAGTGAGGCCATGAGTATCGTCGTCGACGACCGCCTGTCGCCCGAAGAACTGGCCCGCACCCTCGATTTTCTGGTAGACGACGCCTACTGGAACAGGTGGCGGTCGCGGGACCAGATCCGAAGACAGTTCGAGAGCGCCTGGAAGGTCTATGCCGCCAGGGCATCCGACTCCGGCCAGTTACTCGGCGCCGTCCGAGTGTCCTCCGATGGTGTCAGCTACGGATACATTGCAGACGGGTTCGTCTTCCCGGAACACCGCGGCGAAGGCATCGCCAGCGCCGTACTCGACCACCTACTGTCGGACCCCGACGCCGAGGACTTCCGCTGGATGCTGCATACAGCAGATGCACACCCGCTCTACTCCCGATTCGGATTCGTCGCCTACGGCCCGACATATATGGAACGGCCGAGCAAACACAACCAACCGACCAGGTAAGTCGTACCCATCCGACACCGAACCGCTCGCACCCCCGGCCCCCGAACCCGTTGTCGACACGCCCGCGACGATGCCACAGTCGCGGGATACGGCGACCTCCGTTGCGACCCAATCCTGATGGAGGGACTCGTCACTCGGAAGATGAGCGTCATCGCAGCGCCAAAACCGGTACCCGGAGGCTGCAGGAAGGCACCGCGACCGGCGATCGAGGCCCACTCGACCCGGGATCGAGAACAGGGACGATCGAACGCACCGCGGATCGACTCGGGACGGACGATCAGCGCTGCGACGAACCGCCCGCTCGTACCGGTCGGCCGCTCCGCCGCCTCACCGCTACGCTCGGCCCCATGCTTGTGTGGATCAACGGCGCGTTCGGCGCGGGCAAAACCCAGACCGCCTTCGAGTTGCACCGGCGGATCCGCAACTCCCACGTAGCCGATCCCGAACTCATCGGATTCGCGATCCACAAGATGCTGCCGGCCACCGCGCGAGACGACTTCCAGGACCGGGCCCAGTGGCGCTCGGCGGTCATCGCCACCCTCACCGATGCCGTGGCCGCTCATCACGGTCCGGTGATCGTCCCGATGACGCTGGTCCACCCCGACTACTTCGACCAGATCATGACCGGTCTCGCCGCAAAAGAGATCGACGTGCGGCACTTCACGCTCGTTGCCTCACCCCCAACGCTTCGGCGGCGGCTCCGAACCCGCACCGGCTACTGGCTCGGCCGCGCCGCCGGGCGGAACGAAACCTGGGCCATGCGCCAGATCGACCGGTGCGTGAGCACACTGGCCACCGATCGATTCGCAGAACACGTCGACACCGACGACCGAACCATCGACGACATCGTCGAGCACCTCGCACACCGCCTCGACCTACCCCTCGCACGCCCTCGCTTGCACCCCGTCCGTTATCAATTGCGACGAGCTGCGGTCGGCATCCGCCACATCCGCATCTGAGCCCGGCCGGGGTCGGCCGGACGTGCCGAGCACCGCCCCCCCACCACACCCGGTACCGAAACGTGTCGAGGAGACGAGTAGCTACAGTCCCGCCGATTTCCTTACCGAGTCCGCCCGTGCAGTCTCACCTGTTCGATACGAGATTCTGACTGAACCCGAACTGAGGCCGAGGCACAGGCTCATCGGCGATCGAAACCTCCACCAGGGCGTATCAGCCACGTGTCCCCGCTGGTCACCGTGCGTTCCCTACCTACTCGGTGGTCGCGGCCGACCGCATCGCAGCGCCTGTTTCCGCCTGAGCGCCAGCGAGACTGAACTCGACGATGTCGACAGGGATGTCGTCACCAAGATCCGGATAATGCTGGTCCAAGGCAGCGTGAAGCGATTCGAGGCAATCGAAACCGTCACGAAGTGCGTCCTGCTCGCTCAGCGCTGCGCGCGGGAGGGTGCGCACCTGGTCCACGTGCGCGTCGATCGTGATCGTCTCTCCGTTGCTTTTCTCGAAAACGAGGATCGCCGGGCCGCGACGGAAAGGATCGTCGACGCGGATGGTTTGGCGCTTGCGACCGTCGCGGATGAGAGTTTCGTAGCCTTCCCACATGTAGATCAGCTGAGGTGCTTCCATCGCCCGCCAATCGTAGGCATGAGGCAGTAGAGCCCGAACCTGATGTGCTTCCAGGCCGTTCGCTACGCGGATGATGCATTCGATGTTCGGGTCGAGGTCGAACAGAATCTGTCGATACCTGCCGCAGGGGGCGATCACACTCGCCGTCGGCCCGTAGGCCGCGGCGACGGCAACGATCGGATCGTCCGGGCAGTGTGCGGCGTGGTTGGAGATCGCACTGATCTCTCCACACGGGCCGCCGAGAAAGTGGTGAGTGTTCAGACCTAGTGCCGCATCACGCAACGTTTGCCCCGTCGACGATCTCCCGTAGCTGTTGATCCTCGGCGTGCTTGTTGCGCCA
>NZ_JARDJE010000028.1:0-43203 GCF_048957735.1 Rhodococcus sp. As11 | reverse complement strand
CCCATAATCCGCTCCCTCCATCTCGGGGGAACTCACCGCTCATCTCGGAGTGTCCACCAAGACGGGAACGGTCCAGTTCATTCTCGTCCTCAGAACAGGTTTCCAGCCCAGCGCGCCGCCGAACCGACGGCACCGGATATGTCGTCCCAGTGTTCGATTACTTCGCCCACACCAAACGCGACACCGACCCCGGCGCCGACCGCAAGCAAAGTGACGGGACCACCGGCCGCACTTGCAAGAATCAACTCGGTTGCAACCGTTCCAGCGACGAATCCACCCACATCCTTTGCGACCGCCTTTACGGCATCTCCCGTTGTTTCGGCATTCATGACGTCGTCATATGTCTGGGCGGCGGTCAAAATTCCACCCACGACAGGAACTTTCGACCCGAAATGCGCCAGTCCGGTCCCTTTAGGGATATGTTCGCCGAAACTGCTGCCAAGAAATCGGATGACCTTGTTGTCACCGAGCCCGGCAAGCAGTCGAGAGTTCTCCGCAGCGAATCGTGCAGCATCGTCCGCACCCCCTTGGAAGGCCCGAACAGCCCTGGCCGCAGTAGCTTCTGGGTACGGATCACCCAACCGCGCCGCTTCGGCAGCAAGCTCACGCAGCCGGGCGAGGGCCGCACCTCGCGTAGCGGCTTCGTTGCCCCATTTCGACAGCTCGGAGACTGTCGTCGCTATGTATCCGCCCACGGTATGCGCCAAGAGCCATTCCCACTGGGCTTCTGCGTCCTTCAGGATCGTCGTTGGCCCGCGCAAGGCTTCCGCGAGCGCGCTGTGCGCTGCAGTTTCGGCCGCGCGACCTTCCGTAACGAACCCCGCAGCCGCCTCGTAGGCCGCGATCTGTTTCGCCCGAATTACCTGGGGTGCAATGTCATACGAGTTCGGATCGACGTTGAGTGGCTCACCGATCCCGACGCCGAACTCCACGGGAATACCGGCTTCCGCCGCTGTCGCCTCGGCCTGTGACATGCGTGACCGGACGGTGACGAGTCCGTCGGCGAATGCGCGCAGGGCAGCGGCGATCACGTCGATCTGGTCTGCGGCCTCGGTCGTCCCCGTGATGATGCGGTCGAGCGTCGTGCGGAACGCATCTCCCGTAGGGCTTCTGAATTCGTACTCGGACTCGGTGCGTCCGTCGCGCGCCGCCTTCAGTCGGTCGTGCACACCCGTGGCGAGGGCAGTGAGCGAATCCGCGCATGCGTAGCAGGAGGTGGGGTCGCCGAAGACTCGGGTGTCGAGGCTCATCCCTCACCGGCCTTCGCCATCTCCTGAGCAGTGTGCGACTCGGCGTCCTGGTAGGCGCGCAGACTGTCCTGGGTGGCGTCTGCTGCATCGGCCAGCGACCGGACCGCCGCGTCCAGCGCGGAAGCAATCGACCCGAGAGTGTCGACGAGCAGTGCGGTGGCGGCACCTGCGTCGGGAATCGGTGCTGGATCGGATCCGAGTTCGTCGATTCCCATCGCTCCGGTCGCCAGGTGCTTCGCGACCGCGTCGAGGTCGCGGATGTCGATGCTCACCGGGTCTCTCTCCTGCCGAGTGGGTCCTCGAACGGACGGTCGTCGTCCCCGACCGGGGGTGGCGGTGGTTGTCGGCCGTCGAGCAGGACCACGTCGTACCCGGTGGTCCGGTGGATCTCCTGCAGCCCTGTGCTGTCGACGTCCATCCACGGCTGCTGCGGTCCGCAGCAGCGGGCCAGTTCCTTCGGTGAGGTGTAGGCGGGCAACGCCAGCCGGCCGTCGGGCAGTGTGCGCATCTCGAGCCGAACCTGCCCGGAACTGTCGCGGCGTCGGATCGGCACATACAGAACGTCGCTCATCGAATCCCCCGATTCCGTCGTACCCCCCGTACGACTCGCCGCGACCTTACCGCAGCGGCGATGAGTTTCCGGCTCCTGCCCGGTCGGTATCTGCGACAGCACCGCTGCCCACCTACCAGGAGGCCGTCATGAACACCTTCACCGCATCCACCACCGGCACCCGCGACGACATCGCCGCGGCACCCTCACGCGCCGCCCGCATCGCAGGCCTGATAGTCAGCGGTCTCGTCGTCCTGTTTCTGCTGTGGGACTCGATCATCCACATCGCCAACGTTTCGCAGGTGCAGGAAGCGATGGCCGATCTCGGGTTCGACCCGAGCCTCAACCGGGTGTTCGGCGTCGTCCTACTCGTCTGCCTGATCGCCTACGTCCTGCCGCCTACCGCAATCCTCGGCGCCGTACTCCTCACCGGCTATCTCGGCGGTGCTGTCGCGACGAATCTGCTCACCGAACAGCCCATCGTCAGCACGACTCTCTTCCCGATCTACACCGGAATTCTGGTATGGGGTGGATTGTGGTTGCGCGACATCGGAGTTCGTCGCATCATGCCGGTTCGCCCGTCGCGGTGACGACGACGAACGGCCCCACCTCGGTCACGGTGAATCGGGGATCGTCGAACAGTTCCTTGGGGAAGGTCACCGTGTACCGCCGCACATTGGGATCGTTCGGGTAGACGTCCTCGGCCAGACGCAGCGTGTAGCCCTCGGCGCCCTGTCGGAAGACGACGGCGTCGGGGGCTCTCCACGGCAGCTCCTCCCACGCGGCGAGCAGTTCGCCGGGGGAGGAGAGCTCCGACCACTCCTCGATAGCTGCGGCCCGCGCAGAGAACTCCGCCAGCGGGTTGGCGTAGTGCGAGGTCAGGGCCTGGAAACCGAAGTACGGGTAGTAGGCGAGGAAAGACGTGTCGGCCGTGAGGACCACGTGGTCGTCACGCTCGCCGCCCAACTGCGACAGCAGGACGTCGTCCACCTCGGCGTAATAGGACGCGGCCCCGGCGGGTCGCTGATCGGCGCGTTCGCCTGCCCCGTCGGTATCGGTGTAGGCGACGGTGATCTCGCCGGCGAGTACCTGCGGAATGTTCTGCGCGAACGCCAGCGCACCCAGAGCCCCCACTGCCACGAGCACCCGGCGCACGCGCGGGTTCTCGCTGGTGGCCAGGCTGATCCACCGCGAGAAATCGACGAAGGCGAATGTGCCTGCGGCAGCGAGCAGTACGAGCAGGATCACCTCGAGCCGGAACGCGAGCAGGGTGTTGCCCACGGCGGTCGACGCCATCGACGCGAGGTACCAGAGGTAGACCGCGATCACGCCGAGGCCGAGCGCCTGCGCCCGATGCGACGACGACGCGCGGCCCACGAGCCACACGGTGCCCAGCAGAGACAGCAGTCCGATCAGGGACATGTGGAACATCGGCAACGGCAGTCGCGCACCGGCGTCGGGGAGATAGTGCGTCGCGGTACCGGACTCGGACGGTGTGTTGCCGCCGAGCACGTCGAACACGAACGGCGCCCAGACGATCAGAGCGACGAGGACCGCGATCGCCGCCATCACCACGAAACGCGTGAGGACGGGAAGAGCCGCGCGCCACGATCCACCGGCTCGACGCGCGAGGTATGCCGCGACGACGGCCATCACCGTCACCGCGAACGCCGCGATGCCGAGATAGAGGGTGTAGAAAGTCGCGGCGAGACCGAGGAACAGGCCCGTCCCCACCACGGCGCCCCAACCCTGCCGTGCGTGTTTCCGGTAGTCGGAACTACCGGAAACACGCACGGGTGCGAACGCACCCCAGGCCAGCACCAACGCCGGCGCGACCAGCACGGCGATCACCGCTCCGTAGGGCTCCGGCGAACCGTAGGCCAGCACGACCAGCGTCGTCGCGGTAGCAGCGAGCACCGCCAGATCGGAGCGGACCAGTTCGGACCACAGCACCAGCGCGACGACCGCTGCGACCGCCAGCGAGCCGATCGCATACGGCTTGAACGCTTCCCAGCCGTCCATGCCCAGCAGATTCGCGACGCGACCGCCGACCCAGAACCACCCGGCCGGATAGAACGACGGCAGGTCGGCGTAGTTCATGTCGCGCAACGCCGCGCTGTCCGTCAGTCGTGTGAGGAACTGGGTGCGGAACTCCTGGTCGACGGAGATGCCGTGCAGGTAGAGGCGGGTCGCGGCGAGCGGCATCCCGAGGGTCGCGGTGACCAGACCCGACAACGCCGCCCACGACAGCACCCGCGCCCCCGTCACCCATCTACGGCGACGCAACAGATAGATCGACAGGCCGAGCACGGCGAGTGCCGCGAACTGCATCACGGTGGTGACGGCCTGCGTCACGTTCGACGAATTGAACGCCGGCCACTGCACACGGTCGAAGGCGAACAGCCCCACCGCCGCGACGAGTGCTGCGACGAGCGCTGCGCAGACGAACTGCACGAGCGTCGAGACGGCACGGCGTAACGGGGCTACTGCTACAGGAGTGTCGGCGAGCACCCCACGAGCATAGAGATGCGTCCGCGAGACGAGTGGTGGCCCGATCCGCGCCGCAAAAACGCCGCCGTCCACCGGTCGGGACCTTCATCCTGGAAGTTGCGTCGGGAAACCGGGCTGTCGGTACCGCCCGGGGAATCCGAACGGAAGGCTCAGATCATGACAGGTAAAGCGGTTCGTGCGGCCCTTGCAACGCTCGCGACGGCACCTCTCCTCGTCTTCGGGGCGGCGCAGGCCTCGGCGTATCCGGTGATCGAACCGGGTGCGCCCGGCGGTCCCATCGACGGCCGGTTGTACGACCACCACGGCGTCGATCCCTACCAGTGCATCGTCGTCGGGGCGTCGGGTGTCGGCTACGCGACGAACGAGGCGGGGCAGGACGGCATCGTGAACGGTGTCTTCGTGAACGAAGGGTCGATCAACCACTGGTGCTACGGGCCGCCCGGGATGATCCACAGCGGAACCGGCTACGTCCGGTAGACCCCGAAAAGACGACTGCCCCGCCGAAACGGGTCCGGCGGGGCAGAGGGTGCACGTCTGTCAGATCGGCAGCTTGCGGAAGATCGCGCGCGGCAGGTGACGCAGCACGATCATCACGAACCGGAAGGTGCCCGGCGCCCAGACGATCTCCTTGCCGCGATCGGAGGCCGCGACAGCGAGCTTCGCGACATCTTCCTTGTTCACGGTGAGCGGGGCCTCGTCGACGTGCGCGCTGAACTGCGTGCGCACCTGACCGGGGCGCACGACGGTCACGCGCGGCCCGAACGGACGCAACGCCTCACCGAGTCCGAGATAGAAACCGTCGAGGCCGGCCTTGGTGGAACCGTAGACGAAGTTGGCGCGCTTCACGCGTTCGCCCGCGACGGACGACATCGCGATGATGCGGCCGAAGCCCTGCGCCTTCATCTTCTCGCCCACCAGCACACCCACGGAGACAGCGGCGGTGTAGTTGACCTCCGCGACCCGCACGGCCTTGCTCTGGTTCTGCCACAGCTCCTCGGCGTCGGCGTCCAGACCGAAGGCGACGATCGCGATGTCGACGTCGCCGTGCTTCCACGCCTGGTCGATGACGGCCGGGTGGCTCGCCGTGTCGAGCGCGTCGAAGTCGATCAGGTCGACCTGCGTCGCACCCGCGGACTTCGCCTGGGCGACGGCGTCCTCACGACGCGGGTCGCCGGGCAGGGCCGCGAGGATCACGCGGGCTGGTGCCTTGCGGAGGTACTCCTCGACGATGGCCAGGCCGATCTCGGAGGTGCCACCGAGCAGCAGCAGGGTCTGGGGATTGCCGACGGCGTTGATCATCAGTGGAGTTCCAACCTTCTGGACATATCGGAGGCGAAGACGTTCGTGGGGTCGACGGAGCGGCGCACCTTCAGCCACTCGTCGATCCGCGGGTACATGGCGTGGAAGGTCTCCGCGTCGATCCGCGAATCCTTCGCGGTGTAGAGGCGACCACCGAACTCGAGGACCCGCTTGTCGAGCTCGCGCACGAACTCGTTCAGGCCCGGCTTGATCCGGAAGTCGACGCAGATGTTCCAGCCGGGGATGGGGAAGCTGAGCGGAGCCTTGTTCCCTTCACCGAACAGCTTGAACACGTTGAGGAACGAGTGATGTCCCGACGCCTGGATGTCGCGGATGATCTTCTTGAACTCCTCGACCGCTTCCGGCGGCACCACGAACTGGTACTGCAGGAAGCCGTTGGGTCCGTAGCCGCGGTTCCACTCCCCGAACAGGTCGAGGGGGTGGTAGAACGCCGTCAGATTCTGGACCTGGTTGTCGGCGTTCTTCGTCTTCCGGTAGTACAGCTCACCGATCACCGAGAAGTTGAACTTGTTGGCCAGCCCGTTCGGGAATACGTCGGGCAGGGTCAGCAGGGTCGGCGCGTCGAACTTGAGCGGGTCCTTCTGCAGCTTCTTCGGCAGCTGGTCGAGCTTCGCGAGGTTGCCTCGGGAGACTGCGGCGCGGCCGAGCTTCGGCTCCGGCGAGATGGCGTCGAACCATGCGCTGGAGTAGTCGTAGTTCGCTTCCGAACCGTCGCTGTGCAGGGCGATCGTCTCGTCGAGCGACTCGGTGCGGCGGCTGTCGGCGATGAAGTACGCCGTCTCCGTGGGGGTCATCTCGATGGTCGCGCGCAGGATGATGCCTGTCAGACCCATTCCGCCCACGGTCGCCCAGAACAGCTTGGCGTTGCGCCCGGTGGGGGTGCACGTGCGGACCTGGCCGTCGGCGGTGAGCAGGTCGATGGACTTGACGTGGTTGCCGAAGCTGCCCGCGCTGTGGTGGTTCTTGCCGTGGATGTCGGCACCGATCGCACCACCGATGGTGACCTGGCGCGTGCCCGGCAGGACGGGCACCCACAGACCGAACGGCAGCGCGGCGCGCATGAGCTGGTCGAGGCTCACACCACCGTCCACCACGACCTTGCGGGAGTCACGGTCGATGCTGTGGATCTTGTTCAGCGCCGTCATATCGACGACGAGCCCGCCCGCGTTCTGCGCGGGGTCGCCGTAGGAGCGTCCGAGCCCGCGTGCGATCACGCCGCGCCGCAGGTGCGACGGCTTCGACTCGTTGTCTTCCGCGACCCGCGCGACCGCCTTGGCGATCACTTCGACGTCGGGGGTGGACAGCACCTCTGCGGTGGTCGGCGCAGTGCGCCCCCAGCCGGTCAGGGTGCGGGTCTGGGTGGGGAGCGGCTCGCTCGCCTGCTCCGTAGCTGTCGTGGACATCGGGATAAAGGCTACCCGTGTGTCCTGGTCACCCGGCAAGATGCTGTTCCTCACGGGCGTTACCCTCGTCTGCGTGCCGGAATCCCACGACCATGTGCAGCCGCTGCCGGAGCATCACGCCCCACTGGCTCCCGAACTGCCGTTGACCGATTCGACGGCCGACGAAGCGCTGGACCTGAAGACGCAGCTCACACGGTTCGTCCTGACCGGTGGGTTCTCGGCGATCGTCGACTACGGCCTGTACGTCCTGCTCATGGCACTGGGCGTCACGCGCGACGTCGCGAAGGCCCTGTCGTTCGTGGCCGGCACCACCACCGCCTACCTGATCAACCGCCGCTGGACCTTCAAGGCCCCGCCGAGCCGCGTTCGTTTCGCAGCCGTGGTGGTCCTCTACGCAGTGACGTTCGCCGCACAGGTCGGCATCAACCGTGTACTCAACGAAGCCCTCGGCGACGAGTGGTGGGTCACGCCCTTCGCCTTCGTCGTCGCCCAAGGTGTCGCGACGGTGATCAACTTCGTCGTCCAGCGGGTCGTGATCTTCCGCCTGCGCTGATCTGGTTGGTTCGACGGCGACATACACGGTCGGACCAACCAGATCCGAGCTGTGTGGAACCGGTCCGGCTCCTGTGGCGTCGAACCGGATATGTCACGCTCCCGAGCACACGCGATCATGGCCAGGCAGGACGGTGTCGTCACCCGCGATCAGGCGGTGCGGTGCGGTCTGAGCATCGCAATCATCGATCACTACGTGCGGTCGGGTGAATGGGTCTCACTGGTTCCCGGTGTGTATCTCCGTGCCGATCGGGAGCGGACCCCTTCGGTGCACCTTCGCGCCGCTGTCTACGGTGCGGGACGTGCGGCGACGGCATGGGGTCCGAGCGCCGCGTGGTGGCACGGAATCCTCGACCGACCGCCGGCGCGTCATTTCGTCACCGTCCCGCATTGCCGAGCGATCGTGAGGAACCGCAGCGTGCAACTGCGTCGCAGGGACCTCCCCGCCGACGACGTCAGGATCGTCCGCGGCCTGCAGGTCACCGGAGTTCCGCTCACCGTGTTGGAGGCGGCAGTGGAGTTGCGGGAGGGCTCGGTCCTCATGGACAGGGCGTTGCAACGCCATACGTCGTTGCCTCTGCTGGAGCGGTCCCACCTGAGGAATCCGGGACGACGAGGCTCTCGTGCCGCCGAGAAGTTGCTCTGTGCGGCTCGTGATGGTGGCCACTCCGGAGCCGAACGGATCTTCCACCGGTTGCTACGACAGGCGGGTTTCACCGGTTGGCGCGCGCACGTCATGAGCTGTGGATACGAGATCGACGTGGCGTTCGAGGCCGAACGGGTGGCGATAGAGATCGACGGCTGGGTGTGGCATCGCGACGCGGAGCGTCATCGTCACGACACCGCACGACAGAACGTCCTGATCAACGCGGGTTGGCATGTTCTGCGATTCACCTGGCACATGCTGACGCAGGACCCGGACGGGGTGGTCGGACAGATTCGTGCGGCACTCGCTCGGTGATCCGGTTGCTTCGACCGCGCCGACCGCCGTCGAAGCAACCGGATCGGGGCTATCGAGCGGTCCAGCCGGCGACGCCACGCACGAGCGTGAAGCTGACATTGCCGTCGATGGTGACGTATGCGGAGATCTTCCCGGCTCCGGTCTCCGAAGGAAGCAGGTTGCTGTTCGCCGGCACCTTCCCGCGCTCACCCGTGGTCTCGTTGTGCCAGTGCACGGTGCACGGGCAGAACGGGGAGCCGATACCACCGACCCACAGCGGCAGTTCGGGGGAGGCGGGGTCGGTTCGGAGCACAATCGGCGCGTCGATGAAAGGTGTTGCATTACCGGCGTATCCGCTCGAGCCCGTATCGAGGTACATACCCACCGTATTGGTGAACGACGTCCAGCCCGGGTCTGCGGAGGCGGTGGAAGCGCCGGTGACAGCGAGGCCGGCGGTAACGGCGGCTGCGACGCCGACGCTCGCTACCCGTCCGAGGGTGGTCTTCAAGTTCACGGTCGGATCCTGTCTCTTCGGTATGTCGGTGCGGAAGCACTGCCCTGGCTATCGGCAAGAGTCCCAAGATGTTACGGATCGGTGGCTGAGTCTTGTGCGTGCGGGAGACGACCCGCTTCGCGGGCGTCGGCGAGGGTGGGTGCCGCCCGGTCCTTCGCCGACAGTTCGTAGGTCAGCGACCTGCCGTCAGGTCCCGTTGTCGGCCACTCGATCCCGATCTCCGGATCGAGGGGGTGCACTTCGTGCTCGCGGTCGGGGTTGTAGCCCGTCGAGCACAGGTAGACGACGGTCGAGTTGTCCTCGAGGGCAAGGAAACCGTGACCGAGGCCCTCGGAGAGGAAGATCGCGCGTCGGTCCTTGGTGTCGAGCAGCACCGAATCCCACTGCCCGAAGGTCGGCGACCCCACCCGCAGGTCGACGACGACGTCGAGCACCGACCCCGACACGCACGTGACGTACTTCGCCTGTCCCGGAGGCACATCCGCGTAATGGATGCCGCGCAGTACCCCGGCGGCGGACACCGAGCAGTTCCCCTGCGCCAGCTCCAAGGGGCGGCCGGACGCGTCGGTGAAACTGTCCTGCTTGAACCACTCGAGGAACACACCTCGGTCGTCGCCGAACTGTTTCGGCGTGATCTCCCACGCCCCGGCGACCTTCAGTTCGCGGTAGTGCACCTAGCGGTCCTTTCCTCGTTCGAGCAGATCGAGCAGGTAGCTGCCGTAGCCCGACTTCACCAGCGGCTCGGCCGCGGCGCGCAGTTGCTCGTCGTCGATGAACCCGAGGCGCCACGCGACCTCCTCGGGCGCACCGATCTTCAATCCCTGACGTTGTTCGATGGTGCGCACGAAGTTCGACGCGTCGAGCAGCGAGTCGAAGGTGCCGGTGTCGAGCCAGGCGGTACCGCGCGGCAGCACCTCGACCTGCAGTTTCCCCGCTTCGAGGTAGGTGCGGTTGACGTCGGTGATCTCCAGTTCGCCGCGCGCCGACGGCTTCAGCGACCGGGCGATCTCGACGACGTCGTTGTCGTAGAAGTACAGCCCCGGCACCGCGAAGTTCGACTTCGGGTCGTCGGGTTTCTCCTCGAGCGACAGGGCGCGGCCGGTGGAGTCGAATTCGATCACCCCGTAGGCCGACGGATCGGATACCCGGTACGCGAACACCGCACCACCGTCGATGTGAGCGAACCGTGTGAGCTGGGTGCCGAGGCCGGGGCCGTAGAAGATGTTGTCGCCGAGGATCAATGCGACCGGCTCGGTGCCGATGTGGCCGGCGCCGAGCACGAAGGCCTGCGCCAGTCCGTCGGGCGACTGCTGAATCGTGTAGGTGATGTTCACCCCGAACTGCGAGCCGTCGCCGAGCAACCAGCGGAACTGCTCGGCGTCGTGCGGGGTGGTGATCAGGAGGATGTCGCGGATCCCGGCGAGCATGAGCGTCGACAGCGGGTAGTAGACCATCGGCTTGTCGTAGACGGGCACGAGCTGCTTGCTCACGCCCTGGGTGATCGGATGCAGACGCGAGCCCGTCCCACCCGCGAGGATGATTCCGCGCATGCCGGACAGTCTCGCATGAGTAGGCTTGCGCCAATGAGGCTGCTCGTCACCGGTGGTGCCGGTTTCATCGGCGCGAACTTCGTCCACCAGACCGTCGCGGAACGACCGGACGTGCAGGTCACCGTGCTCGACAAGCTCACCTACGCCGGCAACCGCGCCTCCCTCGACCCTGTCGCCGAGAAGATCACCTTCGTCCAGGGCGACATCGCCGACGCCGACCTCGTGCACCGGCTCGTCGCCGAGACCGATCTGGTGGTGCACTTCGCCGCCGAATCCCACAACGACAACTCGCTGGCGAATCCCGCACCGTTCGTGCAGACGAATCTGGTGGGCACCTTCACCCTGCTCGAGGCCGTCCGCAGGTACGACGTGCGTTATCACCACATCTCCACCGACGAGGTCTACGGCGACCTGCCGCTGAACGATCCGATCAAGTTCACCGAGACCACCGCCTACAACCCGTCGAGCCCCTATTCGTCGACGAAGGCCGGCTCGGATCTGCTGGTGCGCGCCTGGGTGCGTTCGTTCGGCGTCCGCGCGACCATCTCGAACTGCTCGAACAACTACGGCCCCTACCAGCACGTGGAGAAGTTCATCCCCCGCCAGATCACCAACGTGCTCACCGGCGTGCGGCCGAAGCTCTACGGCACCGGCACCAACGTGCGCGACTGGATCCACGTCGACGACCACAACAGCGCGGTGTGGACGATCATCGACGAGGGGGCCCTCGGCGAGACCTACCTGATCGGCGCCGACGGGGAGACCGACAACCGCACCGTCGTCGAAACCGTCCTCGAGCTGTGCGGCCGGGACCGCAGCGAGTTCGATTTCGTCACCGACCGCCCCGGCCACGACCTGCGCTACGCCATCGACGCGACCCGCCTGCGCACCGAACTGGGCTGGCAGCCCCGCTACCGTGACTTCCGGGAAGGCCTGGCGGCCACCATCGACTGGTATCGCAGCAACGAACAGTGGTGGACGTCACAGAAACGCACCACCGAGGCCGCCTACAGCCGCATCGAACGCGTTCTGGGCGGATAACCTGCGCCGCAGAGGGCGTTCCGGGCACAATTCGCGAATGGGTCGAAACGCTTCTGCAAGGTGTGCGCAACCAGGACGCTCCTGTTCCCGCTGCTACTGTCGCATCGACTACAGCGGATCGACCACGAGCGGGGAGTAGCCCGATGGAGCAGGCAGCTGCCGGCGACACCACAACGATCGGACACGACGCGGACGCGCTGGACGAAGTCCTCACCGAACCGGTGCGCCGCGACCGGCTGATCGTCCAGCGCGGCGTCTTCGCATCTCTGTCGCCGCGCGTGCCGGAGAAGATGTACGTCCACACGAAGGGTGGCGCGGCGTCCGACCGCTACGGGCTGCAGCTCGCCGACGGCGCGACCGCCCACACCAACACCTATTTCGGCCGCTTTCCCGCGACGTTCTGGCAGCGCTGGACCGACGTGAAGACCGTGAACCTGCAGCTCACCTACGGCTGCTCCGGTACGGCTGAGTTCACCGTGTGGGCGTCCGATGCACGCGGACGCGAGCGGATCGTGACGGTCGAGACGGTGTCGGGTTCGGGCGAGCTCGATCTCGAGCTGCCGATCGAACGGTTCGTCGACGGCGGTGCGATGTGGTTCGCCGTCGATGCCGGCAACGGGTCGGTACTCGTCTCCGATGCACGCTGGACGGTCGCCGCTCCCGAGCACCTGCGTCCCGCGGCCGTGGTCATCTGCACGTTCAACCGCGCCGACGACTGCACCGTCACCGTCGGCACCCTTGCCTCGGACGACGGGGCGATGGCCGACATCGAAGCGGTGTGCATCGTCGACCAGGGCACCGATCAGGTGCGCTCGCGCTCGGCGTTCGCGGAGGTCGCCGACAAGCTCGGCGACAAGCTCATCTACCTGACCCAGCCGAATCTCGGTGGCGCGGGTGGTTTCTCGCGCGGCATGTACGAGATCACCGGTTCCGCCAAGGCCGAGCACGCCAACGTCATCGTCATGGACGACGACATCCTGTGCGAACCCGAATCGGTGTTGCGTCTCAACGCTTTCGCGAACATGACGGTGCAGCCGACGATCGTCGGCGCCCAGATGCTGTCGCTGAGCAATCCCCAGGTCCTGCACGTCTCGGCCGAGCGTGAGGTGCTCGACGAGATCACCGCCGGCGCACTGACTCCGGGTGCACGCATGGGTATCGACCTCGTGAAGAAGAAGCAGGACATGCGTTTCGACGCCGGCTGGAACGGCTGGTGGACCTGCCTGCTGCCCGCCGAGATCATCGCCGACTGCGGTCTGCCCATCCCGCTGTTCTTCCAGTGGGACGACATCGAATACGGCATCCGTGCCCGGTACGCCGGTCACCCCACGGTCACCCTGCCCAATGCGGGTGTGTGGCATGCCGACTTCTATCTGAAGGACTACGACGACTGGGCGCGCTATTTCAGCATCCGCAACGGTCTGATCGTCTCGTCCATCTACGGGCGCTTCGACGGTAACGACATGTCGAAGTACCTGTTCCGCAAGATCAGCGAACTCATCGTCTCGATGCAGTACGGTCTCGCCGCGACCTTCATCAAGGCCGCGGAGGACTTCCTCGCCGGACCGGACTTCCTCTACGACGGCGGCCAGTCCGTGCTGAAGGAACTGCGCGAACTGCGCGACCGCTATCCCGAGACGAAGCCGCTTCCGGCCGCGCAGGTGGGCAAGGAATCCGACCCGCACACGCAGATGTCGGTCTGGCAGTTCGAGCCCGACAAGAAGCGCGAGGGCCTGGTGCTGCTCAAGCGTGCCGTGCAGCAGTTCGCCGGCAAGGTCGACCGCCGGACGGTCACCGTTCCCGCTCACTTCGCATCGTGGTGGCACGTGTCGTTGTTCGACAAGGCCGTCGTCACCGACGCCTCGCAGAACGCCGTGCGGGTGCGTCACCGCGACAAGGACACCGCCGTCGACCTCGCGAAGCAGGCCGCGAAGGTGTGCTGGCAGCTCCGCAAGGAAGCGCCCCGGATGAAGACGGTCTGGCAGGAAGCGCTCCCCAAGCTCACGAGCCGCGAGAACTGGGCGCGCCTGTACGGCATCGACGGGTAGACCGTGAGGGCATGGTCGCTTCCCCTGCTGATCGGGGTTGCGACCGTGCTCGTCGCAGGGGCGTTCTCGTGGGTCCCCTCGCTGTGGTGGGACGAGGCCGCCACCATCTCGAGTGCCGACCGGTCGGTCGAGGGGATGCTCCGCGTCCACACCCGGATCGACGCCGTCCACGGCCTGCACAATCTGCTGCTGCACTACTGGTTCTCCCTCGTGGGCGTCGACGAGTTCACCGCCCGCCTGCCCGGTGTGCTCGCGCTCGGGGTGGGTGCCGCAGCCGTCACGGCGACCGGCCAGGTGCTGGCGGGTCGTCGCGTGGGGATCGCCGCCGGGGTGCTGTTCGCGCTGTCGCCGCGGGTGACCTGGGCGGCAACCGAAGCGCGGTCCTATGCCTTCGCGGCGGCGCTGGTCGCGGTGTTGTCGCTGCTGGTCACGCTCGGGTGCACGACCGGCCGTAGACGGTGGTGGGCGCTGTACGCCGTCGTTCTGCCGATCGCGACGGTGATGTTCGTGTACTCCGCGACGGTCGTCGTCGCGCATGCCGTCACCGTACTGGTCCGTGGTCGTGGGCGCGGCGCGTTCCTGTTGTCCGCAGGGGTTGGCGCGGCCTTGTCGACGCCGTTCGTCCTGCTCGCCTACTCGCAGGCCGAGCAGGTCGCGTGGATTCCTCCGCTCGATTCGACGATCGTCCGCACGATCGTCCTGGACCAGTGGTTCCCGCAGGCCCCGTGGACGGCTGTGCTGTTCGTCGCGCTCACCGTCGCCGCAGTGGTCGCCGCGCGTCGTCGTGGCGTGGACGCGGGGGAGCGCACTCTGCTGTGGCTCGCGGTACCGGGCTTCGCCGTGCCGATGGTGCTGCTGCTCGGCTACTCGCTGCTCGAGGACAATATGTACCTCGAGCGTTATCTGTCCTTCACCGTCCCCGCGATGGTGCTGCTGGTGGGCTGGGCCGCCACCCGTGTCGCGACCCGCTGGTGGTCGATGCTGATCGTGCTGACCGCGGTCGCCGTCAGTGTCGCGCCGGCTTACGTGCAGCAGCGACAGCCGTTCGGCAAGCCTGGCGGGATGGACTACAGCGTGATCGCCGACCGGCTCGTCGAACGCTCCGAACCCGGCGACTGTGTGGCCTTCGAACCGCGCGTCTCGTGGGCGCCGACGTCGTTGCGCGCCGTCGTCGACGCCCGGCCCGACGCGGTGGAGGGCCTCGACGATGTGGGGCTGGGAGACGACGCCGTCGACCGCGTCAACCTGTGGTCGACCGACGCCCCACCTTCGGAACTCGCCCGACGCGCGGCCGCCCGATGCGAGGTGCTGTGGGTGATCGCCGACGGCGAGCGCGAGACCGGTTTCCGGGTGTGGCACCCGAACAACGTGTGGTGGCGGTTCGATCCTCACCGGTTCACCGAGACGGACACCTACCGGGAGCTCGGAGCCGTCGGTTTCCGGATCACCGACCGAGAGCCGATCAACCGCTCACAGTTGATCCGGCTCGAACCGGCTCAGACCCAGTAGGCGACACGCGAGCGGTAGTTGCGCATGGCGAGCAGGGCCACACCCCAGCCGACGACGGTGATGATCAGGACGATCACCCAGTGGTAGAGCTGCTGGTCGCCGCCGAGCAGCGGGGTCCGCACGATGTCGAGGAAGTGGTACAGCGGGTTGAGCTCGGCGATCCGCGCCCGGCCCTCGTTGCCGGTGCCCTCGAGCGTCTTCTCCGTCCAGATGATCGGCGTCATGAAGAACAGCAGCTGGACGATGCTGCCGAGCAGCGGCGCGATGTCGCGGTAGCGCGTGGCGAGGATGCCGAACACCAGCGACACCCACACCGCGTTGATCGCGATCAACGCCAGCGCCGGGATGGCGAGGAATGCCGTCCAGTACAGCTGACGGGGGAAGACGATGAGGATGCCGATGTAGATGACGATGTTGTGCGCGAACAGGATCATCTGCCGCCACACCAGCCGGTAGACGTGCACACTCAACGGCGTCGGCAGCTGTTTGATCAGGCCCTCGTTCGACATGAACACGTCCGAGCCCTCGAGGATCGAACCGCTGATCAGGTTCCAGATGATGAAGCCGAGCGCGACGTACGGCAGGAACTCCGGGACGTCGAGATTGAACAGCGTGCCGTAGAGCACACCCATCGCGATCGCCGACACACCCGTGGCGATCGTGATCCAGAACGGGCCGAGCACCGACCGGCGGTAGCGCTGCTTGATGTCCTGCCAGCCGAGCAGCAACCACAGTTCGCGGTGGTTGAAGCCTTCGCGCAGATCCTGGAACGCGCGCCGGAACGAGCGTGAGGACGACTCGATGGGTTCGTCGTCGACGGTGAGGGCATCAGACACGGGTCCCGAGCCTACCCGCGGCGCAAATGTGACCTGTGGGGGCGCGGGGTGAGCGGGACTCCCGACGGATGTGCAGGTCCTGTCGATCTTGCGCGGTTTTCACGACGAGAAGTGGACGCCTGTGTCGATCGCGGTCCGGTGCGGTATCCGGACGGTGACAGCACCGATCCGACCAGCGGGGAGACATCATGACGCTTGCTCTGCAGGGTTTGGACGAGATCCGCGCGGACCAGGAGAACTTCTACCGCGACCTGCACGCCCATCCGGAACTGTCGCATCAGGAGACGCGCACCGCGGCCGGGGTAGCCGAACGATTGCGGGCCGCGGGGTGCGAGGTGCACACCGATGTGGGCGGCACGGGCGTGGTGGGCGTCCTGCAGAACGGGGACGGCCCCGGTGTGCTGTTGCGCGCCGATATGGACGCACTGCCCGTCCGGGAGAAGACAGGTCTGGACTACGCCAGCGCGGCGACGGCGACGGACACGGACGGAAACGAGACTCCTGTCATGCACGCGTGCGGACACGACATGCACGTCGCGTGCCTGGTCGGCGCGGTGGAACTGCTGGCCCGGTCGACCGGGCAGTGGCGGGGCAGGCTCGTCGCGGTGTTCCAGCCCGGGGAGGAGGTCGCGGACGGCGCCCGGCGGATGGTGGACGACGGGCTCGCCCGGATCGCCGGGAAGGTCGACGTGGCGTTGTGCCAGCACGTGCTCGCCTTTCCCGCCGGTCTGGTCGGTACGCGTAGCGGTCCCACCCTCTCGGCCGCCGACAGCATGCGCATCACCGTCCACGGTCGGGGCGCACACGGGTCGATGCCGCAGGCTTCCGTCGACCCGGTGGTGCTCGCCGCCATGATCGTCGTCAGGCTGCAGACGATCGTCGCCCGCGAGACACAACCGGGGGAGCCGGTGGTGCTCACCGTCGGCAGCGTGCAGGCGGGGGCGAAGAGCAACGTCATCCCGGACGAGGCGACGATCCTGCTCAACATCCGCACCTATGACGAGGACACCCGCCGTGCGATCCTGGCCGCCGTGAAGCGGATCGTCGTCGCCGAGTGCGACGCGTCCCGTTCGCCACGACCTCCCGGGTTCGAACTGTTCGACCAGTACCCGCTGACCGACAACGACGCCGCGGTCACCGAGCAGGTCGCCGCGGCCTTCGCCGCCCACTTCGGGGACGCCGCCGGCGAACTTCCACTGCAGACGGCGAGTGAGGACTTCAGCGACATCCCGCGTGCCCTCGGCGTTCCTTACACGTACTGGAGGATCGGTGGCGTCGATCCCGATCTCTACCGGCAGGCCGAAACCGAAGGACGCATCGCCGACGAGGTGCCGGTCAACCACTCGGCGTCGTTCGCCCCGTCGATCCAGCCCACCCTCGACACCGGGACGGCAGCGCTGGTCGTCGCTGCGCGAACGTTCCTGGAAGACACGTGACGAGCGGAGGCGTCGCGTGGACGTGAACACGCAGAGCACGGTGCTGCTCGTGCTCGATCTGCTCGGCACGTTCGCGTTCGCCCTCAACGGAGCGCTCACCGCCGTCCGCGTCACCCGCGTCGACATCGTCGGCGTCGTGACGCTCGGAATGATCACCGCGCTGGGCGGCGGCATCATCCGCGACATCCTCATCGACGACCTGCCGCCCGCGACGTTCAGCGACTGGCGTTACTTGGCGGTCGCCGCAGCCGGCAGCCTCCTTGCCTTCTTCGCGCGAAAACTGGAGCGACTGTCCACTCCCATCACGATGTTCGACGCCGCCGGCCTGAGCCTGTTCGCCGTCACCGGAGCCGGCAAGGCACTCGACTTCGGCCTCGGCCCGGTGCAGGCGATCATCCTCGGCACGATCACCGGGGTCGGCGGCGGCACGCTGCGCGACGTGCTGATCCGCCGGGTGCCGGTCGTGTTGAACAGCGAGCTCTACGCGATTCCTGCGCTGGTCGCGGCGACCGTCATCGTCGTCTGCGAGAGTCTCGGGGTGCCGACCCTGCCCGCCGCGGTCGGAGCCGCGGCGCTGTGCTTCGCGATCCGGATGGTGGGAGTTCGCTACGACCTCGACGCTCCTGGGCCGCGCAGGTTCGACGACCCCGACCCGCCCGAACGGGTGTGATCGACACCGACGTGGTCGTCGACCCTCGCGGATGTTCTCGCACACAACGCCGTACTCGACGTCGGATCGCTCCGACTGCTCGATTCGGTTCTGCCCTACGCGCTTCGGCGCTGGTGTCAGGGGTTGTACGAGAACCGGTCCATGGTGGCCGCTGCCCTCGGCATCCCGAACGGCCGCGCGGCCACCGCGACCCACTCCCGCCACGGCGGGCAGGGTGGGGGAGGACGACCGTTCAGGAAGCGGATGGCCGCGTCCTCGAAGGCAGGTGACAGCGGAAGGTCGGGGTGGGCGGTCCGGGCCGGGCATCCGTTTCGTTCGACGTCGAAGTGCCAGTTGCTCGCCAGGGGTAGATCGGTGACAGACGGAAGAGTCATCGCTCGCACTGTCGCGGGAAGTGGTCGGTCCAGAATGGATTCTGCTGCTCCCACCGTGCCGAGCAGTTCCCGGGCCGCGGGGGTCTCGGGATCGAAGTGGAGGTGGACAAGGTCGGTGACGGGGACGGCGGCGCGCATCATGTCGCCCACGACCCGCCCCGGTTCGTTCACATGTGGTGGCGGGTAGCCGGTGGGGGTGCTCGGAAACGGGCCGATCAGCAGAAGAGTGTCGACGGCGACCCGCCCGGTGGCGACTGCTTCCCACACCACCCAGACGGCGTGCGAATGCGCCGCGACCACCAGTGGGCGAGGTAGCGCCGACGCCTGTTGGGCGAACAGGTCGACCTGCTCTTCGAACGGACGTTGGGTGTCGCTCGGCCCGTAGGGCGCACCCGTGCGGATCGGGCAGGTCGCGTTGTGTTGCGGCTGTCCGTCGCCCGGCCCGGCATAGGAGAAGTAGTACACCTGCTCGCATCGGTAACCGAGACGGTGCACGTCCATCGCATGGATCCTGCCCTGCCCCGATGCCGAGTTGATCCCGGACAGGATCAGCAACGAACCCGTCTGCGGCGGACCGGGTTCGGGCTCGTCGGGCCCTCGCGTCGTGACGAACGCGATCGACACGGCGACGAGCACCGCGACGAACGCGGCCAGGACCGACCTCGGTCTACGCAGCGGAGAACGCTCCATCATTGCGATCGTCAGGCCGGTCGCGAGGGCGGAGACCGGTACGAGCGGCACCGTGAGGACGGGAAGCCGGTCTGCCACGGCGCCGAGCGTGACGATCACGGCGCAATACGGCGCCATCGCTTCGATCCGTAGCCCACGACGCCATGTCGGTGCCCCCGCTTCCCGCAATCGGAATCGGCCCTGCCAGGGGACCGGGCCGAGGACGAACATCGACACTGTGATCAGGGCGAGGGCGGGCCAGAACACCCGGGCATAGAGCACCGCGTATGCAGTGGCGTCGGCGCACGTTGCCACCAGCACCGGACCGAATGCGACCGCATAGAACAGAGCCGCACAGCGCAGACGCCGGACGTCGAGGCCGCCCAGGAACCACGCCATGAGCACGACTCGGGCTACGGCGACCAGAGCGAACAGGATCAGGAAGGCCGGCCACGACGGTGCCCGCGACATCAGGACCCGCAGGTCGGTGAACTGGTCCAGGGGCGGCAGGGCGACCAGGTGGATCAGTCCGGGCCAGGTCGGGATCACATTCGTCGCGGCGAGCAGCACGACGAACGCCGCTCCGGCCGCGAGCGGCCACCACCGCGTCCACTGTCCCTGTCGCATCCGCGGGACTCCTGTTGCCGACTGCCTCGAATGTAAGGGATGCGATGGTGGACGAGCGAACGAGGAAAACTCCTTGTGGACGCCCGCACGGACAGGAGGACCGTATGGCCGAGGTGGCGAAGGGGTCGAAGACCGATCTCACCGATCTTCGATACGAGGTGACGCTCGGCGCCGCAGTGGACGGAGCTGTCGACCTGATGGCCGTCCTCCTCGCCGACGACGGCTGCGTGCGCAACGACGACGACTTCGTGTTCTTCAACAATCCGAAGGCGCCGGGGGTCCACCTCACCTCCGATACCTCCGTCACGGTCGATCTGTCCGCGGTGCCGTCGGATGTGCAGCGGGTGCTCGTCGCCGCGAGCACCGAAGCGCAGGGACGCACCTTCGGTGACGTTCCGGGTGTGCGCGTCGAGATCCGTGGGCCGGGCCAGGTGCTGGAGTTCTTTCCGCCCGGGCCGGCCACCGAAATCGTCCTGCAGGTGGTCGCGCTGTACCGGCGTGGAGGTGGGTGGCGCCTCGACGCGGTGGGCCAGGGTTACCAGGACGGACTCGCGGCATTCGCGACCGATCACGGGATCGTCGTCGACGATGCGGACGACGAATCCGAACCGGCCGTTTCCGCTCCGAAGGTGCCTCCTGCCGCGAGCCCGATCTCGTTCGAGAAGGTGCAGATCTCGCTCACGAAGGATTCGCCCATGCAGACCGCCCGGATCGATCTGCGCAAGTCGCAGGGCGATCCGAACTGGGTGCTCACCGTCGGACTCGAATGGGACGGTCGCGGCGCGACATACGACCGGAACGGCAACGTGAAGAAGTACGGCACCGGAGATCTCGACGTCTACTTCTACTGCCGCAACGAGCACACGAACGACTACATCGTCGTCAGTGGAGATCCCGGTCATCGCGGAAGTCTCGACACGTGGCCGCATATCCACCACTACGGCGACAGCAAGGGTCCGGGCAACGGGAAGAGGCCTGCGGTCGAACAGGTTCGGGTACTGCCGAACGAGAACGGCGATCTTCTCGTCAACATCTACCAGAGCATCGACAACGGCGCGGGCGCGATCGACAAGTTCGGAAAGCCGCGTGTGGCAATCCGATACGGTCGTGCCGGGCACGACGGTCTGCCCGGGCCCGACGCCGACGAGATCCTCGTGTACGTCGGCAACGGGAAGAACTCGTACTGGGCGACCGTCGCCCACATCGACGTGCAGGACGGTGTGCTGACCGTCGACGGCGAGACCCGGTACAGCAGGTTCGGGAGCGAACGCATGCCCGGACTCGACTCGTCCGGCAACTGGGTGCGCTCCCCGAAGGGCGGCCCGACCGGTCGCAGCAAGAAGCGGAACAACGGCCTGGGTCTGGATCGCTACGCCGGGACGTGCCCGACGTAGCCGATCACCGGCGCCGGCCGGCCCGCCCGCGTTCGACGACAGCGCGCGTGATCAAGAAGGTGATCACCACTCCGGCGACCGACCGCACCAACCGGTTCACGTCGACGGCCGGTTGCCACGACACCTTCCCGTCCTTGACGACATAGGCGCCCGCCGGTCGGGCCCCGACGCCGAAGCCGCCACCTTCGCCGTTCTCGCTGTCCGCGGACGAACCACCGCCTCCGCCCATGCCGCCGGTGATCGTCGCGGCGGTGATCACCGTGACCCCGTCCTTCTCGAAGGGTGTCGAGAACACTCGTTCGACGGTCACCGTGTCCCTGGCGATACTCATGAGTTCTGCGAGTGTCATCCCGGGCCTCCCTGCTCGGTCGTGTCAACGGGGTCGAACCCATTGTCGGCGACCACGGTGGATGAGACCAGGGAGCACACCGGGGGAAGGAGGACGTATGTCCTCCTTGTGGCGTCGTTCTGTGCGGTCTCGGGGGAGAATGGCGGCGGGAAGTACCGCAGATGGGAGTGACGGGGGCATGAGGGCGACAGCCGAGTCGGGAGAGGCGTGGCCGGCGGAACGCCTGTTCGCGGGGCCGGGAGAAAGCCTGGAACGGTTCCGGAAGACCGACTGGTCGGCGACCCCGCTGGGTCCGGTGGAGTCCTGGCCGGCGGAATTGCGCATGGCGGTGCGGACGGTACTGCCCTCCGAGGTGCCGATGCTCCTGTGGTGGGGGCCGCAGCTGGTGCAGATCTTCAACGACGCGATCATTCCGGTCCTCGGCGACAAGTACCCCGGCGCGGTCGCACAACCGGCGCCGGAATGCTGGCACGAGGTATGGGACGAGGTGGGCGCCCGCGTCGAACGGGCGATGGCGGGCACCGCCACCTTCGCCGAGGAAGAACTGTTGTTCATGCAGCGCCACGGCTACGAGGAGGAGACCTACTGGACCTTCTCCTACAGCCCGATCCGCGACGAATCCGGCGAGGTCGCGGGCGTCTTCGTCGCGACCACCGACGTGACCTCACGGGTGCTCGGTGAGCGGCGCCTCGAGGCTCTGAGCCGCCTGGGTACGGTGGCGATCACCGATCCGGGCATGTCGATGATCGACATGTGCCGGAACGCGCTCGACGCGCTCGCTCCTAGCCGGCAGGACATTCCACTGGCCGCGCTCTTTCTCGACACCCGCGTGGTCGATCCCGAGGGTTCGCGATCGAACTGGAAGCGGTTCGCCTCGATCGGCACGAAACCCGGCTTCTCCGGCGCGCTGCTCGGTCCGGACGAGGATCGATTGCTGTCGAAGGCCGCCACGGCCTCCGAACCGATCGTCGTCTCCGGCATCACCGAACGCTCCCCGGACCTGCTCGACCCGCAGCGGGCCCTCGGCGACCATCCGGTCGACAGCATCCTGCTCGCCCCGCTGAGAACCTCGGGACACGATGCCCCACTCGGTGTTCTCGCGGTGGGGCTGAGCCCGTATCGGGTGTTCGACGCGGCCTACGCCACGTTCGCCGAACTCGTCGTCACCAAGATCTCGGGGCTGCTGCGCGATGCGTCGGCGATGGACGCCGAACGTCGCCGGGCCGACGCGTTCGCGGCGCTGGACGCCGCCAAGACGCGGTTCCTCGAGTCGATCAGCCACGAGTTCCGCACACCGTTGACGCTGCTCCTCGGTCCGCTGCAGAGTGTGCTCGACGACGCCACGGCACTGACGGACGCGCAGCGGCAATCACTGGAAGCCGCCCAGCGCGCTGCGGTCCGGTTGCGGCGACTCGTCGACGCGTTGCTCGACGTGACGCGTGCCGAAGCCGATCTGTCGGGGACATCCCCGACACCGAGCGACCCTGCGGCACTCACCGCCGAATGCGTGGAGCTGTTCGCCGATGCGGCGCACCGTGCGGGCTTGGACCTGCGGAGTCGGATCGCCGCCGCCGCGGCCGAGCAGACCCAGCTCGACCCCCAATTGTGGGCTCACATCGTCCTGAACCTGCTCTCCAACGCGATCAAGTACACCCCGGCCGGGTCGGTCGATCTCGATCTGGACGTCGAGGACGACCGGTTGGTCCTGACGGTCGCCGATACCGGACTCGGTATTCCGGAGGCGGAACTCGGTCGTATCTTCGAGCGCTTCCATCGCGTCGAGAACGCCGGGGGACGCAGTCAGGAGGGCATCGGGCTGGGCCTGTCCCTCGTCTCGGACTGGGTCCACGCACTCGGTGGAAGTGTGACCGTGTCCAGCGAGCTCGGGCGCGGCAGTACCTTCACCGTGTCCGTTCCCCGCGTTCTCGGTCCGGTGTCGGAATCCCCGGCCGGAACCGTCCCGGGAGACCTGAGTGCCCTGTACGTCGGGGAAGCGCACCAGTGGGACAGGGACACCGTCGCCGAGGCCGGATCTTCCGGGCAGGAAGAGGAGCTGCCGCAGATCCTCGTGATCGAGGACAACGCGGACATGCGCGATTACCTGATGCAGTTGTTGCGTCGTGAGAACTGGCACGTGGATGCTGTGGGGGACAGCGACACTGCGCTCGAGCGAATCCGGTCGCAACCGCCGCATCTCGTCCTGAGTGACATCATGATGCCCGGCCGGGACGGAGTGGCGCTTCTCGAGGAGATTCGCAAGGACCCGGCAACGTCTCGCCTGCCGGTCATCCTCCTGACCGCCCGGGCCGGCGCGGAGGACACGATCGGTGGCCTGCGCACCGGCGCCGACGACTACATCACCAAACCGTTCGACCCCGGTGAACTCGTCGCCCGTGTCCGTGTCAATCTCGAGTTGTCCTGGCTGCGTGAGCAACTCATTGCCGCGCAGAGACGTGAATCCGACCAGTTGAAGACGGCGTTGGAGACGCGGTCGACGCTGAGCAAGGCCGTCGGGTTGATGATGGCCACGTTCGAGTGCGACTCCGATACCGCTTTCGAGAAGCTCGTCGCCTTCTCCCAGCACCGCAACGTCAAGGTGCGGGAGATCGCCGAGCAGATCGTCGGCGACTACACCGCCTCGCTCACCGATTCATCGACATAGCTCGGGATCGACCTCCGAACGACTCCGTCGGGGCGTTCCGTCCGGTCACGAACTCGTCCCACTGCTTCCGGATCTCCCACTCGTTGTGAGCGCGGTGACGAATCAGGCCTGCGCATAGAGCTTGTCGATCTCCTCCGCGTACTTCGCGTCGATGGGCTTGCGCTTGAGCTTCATCGTCGGAGTCAGTTCGTCGCCCGAGGGTTCCCAGATCGTCGGCAGTACCGTGTACTTCTTGACCTGCTCGACCCGCGACAGCTTGGTGTTCGCTTCCTCCACCGATTTCGCGATCGACTCGAGGACGACGGGATGGCGGGCGAGTTCCTCGTGGCTGCCGCTGAGACCGTGTTGTCCGGCGAAGACGGTCAGAGCATCCGGGTCGAGCGCGAGCAGCGCGACGTTGTAGGGGCGGTCGTTGCCGATGACCACAGCACCACCGAGCATCGGGCAGGCAGCACGGAGGACGCCTTCGATGTTGGCGGGAGACATGTTCTTCCCCGCCGCGTTGACGATGATCTCCTTCTTGCGGTCGATCAACCGCAGGTAGCCGTCCGCGTCGATCTCGCCGATATCACCGGTGTGCAACCAACCGTCGGAATCGATTGCGTCCGCAGTCTTCTCCGGGTCGTTGCGATAGCCCTTCATGAGCAACGGACCGGAGACGAGCAGCTCGCCGTCCTCGGCGATCCTGATCTTCGCGCAGGGCACGGCCTGGCCGACGGTGCCGATGCGGATGGCGCCCGGCCGGTTCATGGTGACCACACACGAGGTCTCCGACATTCCCCACACCTCGGAGCACGGGATGCCCAGGGCCAGAACGAACTCGAGGACTTCCGGTGAGATCGCGGCGGCGCCTGTGACGGCGGCGCGGACCTGGTCGAGGCCGAGCTTGCCGCGGATCGCGGACAGCACCAGCTTGTCGGCCACCGCGTGCTGCACTTGGAGGGTACGGGGGATCGGCTTGCCGTCGGACTGCAGCCGCGCGCGTGTGCGCCCGACGTCGATCGCCCACAGCGCAAGCTTCTTCTTGATCGGGCTCGACTCCTCGGCGAGTGTCTTGTCGATCGCAGCCTTGAGTTTGTACCAGACCTGGGGGACGGCGCCGAAGAGCGTCGGCCGCAGGCTCGGCAACACCGTGATGGCCTGCTTGAGATCGTCGAGCGTGGTGATCTGCATGCCGCTGTACAAGCTCGAATAGTGCGAACCCCAGCGGTTGGCGATGTGTGCGTCGGGCAGGTACGAGAGGATCCGGTCGTCCGGTCCGGTGGGCAGATACGTACTCGTCGCCTCGAGTTCGGCGAGCAGGTTGGCGTGGGTGAGTTCGACACCCTTCGGCGGACCCGTGGTGCCCGAGGTGTAGATGAGGGTCAGCAGGTCGGACGGCTGCACGGCCTTCCATGCGGCGTCGAAGTCGAACGACGGCTCGGCGGCGGCCTCGAGGTCGTCGAGGGGCATGGTGCCCTCGGGTCTGCCGTCGATGCACACGAGGTGCTCGACCTTCGTGTCGCCGAGCGCCTGCCGCAGAACGGGGACGAACTGTTCCTCGGCGATCATCACGCGGTTGCCGGCGTTGCCGAGCACGTACGAGATCTGTTCGGCGGTCAGCGAGTTGTAGATCGAGAACGGCACCGCTCCGAGGTGGAACGCGGCGGTGTCGAGAAGGTGGAATTCGGGCCGGTTGGTGAGCATGAGCCCGACGGTGTCACCGCGCTTCACACCGAGACCGGCGAGTCCGGCAGCGAGGCGTTCGACGCGCTGCGCGTACTGGCGCCAGGTGTAGCGGACCGAATCGTCGGGCGTGCGCAGCGCGACCTTGTCGGGGTACGCCGCGGCGGTGGTCCGAAAGGCTTCGCAGAGAGTCGACGGGGTGGTGGTGCGAAGGGTCATCACTGGCTCCCGAGATCGAGTGTGGCGACAGCGTAAAGCGAGCCGACAACGCTCGTGGTCGGATTTGCCCGATCGTTGTGCCGGATCCGAACTCTTTTCCCGACAGCTGGGCTGCGGCGGAAGGGAAGCGAGATGCTCGGACGCCGACACGCCCCGAGTGTCCTGCTGCCGCGGGACCTGCGCACCGTGCACCGCATGGCGGCGGGTGTCTCACTCGACTGGGAGATCCTCGCCCAGGCGGCGCAGGCCCTGAGCGACCGCGAACTGCTCGCCCTCTCCGAACGCTGCCATCCGCAGACCCTGCGCCAACTGCGCTGGGCGAACGCGAAACTCGAGGAGATCGCAGCGCAGACGGTCAGTCACCGACTGAGCGACGGCACCGTCAGGGACGCTCGAACTTCTCCTCGCGCCCGAGCCTGCGCAGCCGGATCCACTCGCGCAGCCCCGCCGGGTCGCGGCGGGTGACGAGGAAGTACCAGCCGAACCGCACCCATTCCTGAGGCAGCAACCGGCGCAATCCCGGCTGCGAGAGCAGGTAGCCACGGTTGCGGTAGGTGAAGAAGCGTTTGGTGTCGTTGTCCGGATACTGCGTGTGCATCCGGCCGCCCAGGATGGGCTTGAACTCGTCTGCACCGTCGGGATGCAGGTAGGCCGTCTGCAGACAGGTGCCGAAGGGCAGTCCCGAACGGACGAGACGCCGATGTACCTCGACCTCGTCGCCACGGACGAACAACCGCAGGTCGGGTACGCCCACCGCGTCGATCGCCGCGGCCGTGAAGAGCGCGCCGTTGAACAGCGAGGCGATGCCGGGGAGCAGATCCTCGTCGCCGAGTTCGTGCCGCCACCGTCGCCACACGACGCCGCGGCGCAGCGGGAAGGCCAGGCGGTCGGGTTGCGCGATGTCGCACACGACCGGCGACACCTCGGCGAGATCGTTGCGTTGCGCGCAGTCCAGCAGCGTCGCGAGCACGTCCGGTCCCTCGGGGCGACCGTCGTCGTCGGCGAGCCAGACCCGGTCGGCTCCCAGCGACAGCGCGTACAGGATGCCGAGAGCGAAACCGCCCGCGCCGCCGAGATTGTGCTTCGAGCCGAGATAGCTCGTGGGCACGTCCACCGCGTCGACGAGTTCGCGCACCGCGTCCTCGTCGCCGTTGTCGACCACCACGAGATGGTCGAGCGGACGGGACTGCGAGGCAAGAACTTTCAGGGAGTCGGCCAGCAGCTCGCGGCGACGGTGCGTGACGACGACGCCGATGATCCGTTCGTCAGCCACCGTTCGAACCCGTCGAGGCGGCGGCGTCGTGGGCGGACTTCGCGATCCGCTCGCGCTCGAGCTCGTGGAGGATCGTGCGCACGTGGTCGCCGGCCTCGTCGCCCTCGTAGGACCGCACCACGTGCTCGATGTCGCCCTGCTCACGGATCTGCCCGTGATCGATCCACATCGCCTGGTCGCACAGCTGCGCGAGGAACTCGTTGGAGTGGCTGGCGAAGACGAGGATGCCCGAACGTGCGACGAGATCCTGCAGACGCACCCGCGCCTTCTTCATGAACTCCGCGTCGACCGCGCCGATGCCTTCGTCGAGGAGCAGGATCTCGGGGTCGATGCTGGTGACCACGCCGAGCGCGACCCGCACCCGCATGCCTGTCGAGTAGGTGCGCAGCGGCATGTTGAGGTAGTCGCCGAGCTCGGTGAAATCGGCGATCTCGTCGACCTTGGCCAGCATCTGCTTGCGGCTCATTCCGAGGAACATGCCGCGGATGATGATGTTCTCGTAGCCGGAGATCTCCGGATCCATGCCGACACCGAGATCGAACACCGGCGCGACGCGGCCCGTCACCCGGGCATGGCCGCGCGTGGGCTCGTAGATCCCCGAGAGCAGGCGCAACAGGGTGGACTTGCCGGCACCGTTGTGGCCGACGAGTCCGACGCGGTCGCCTTCCTTCAGCGACATCGTGATGTCGCGGAGAGCCTCGACGACCACCACGTCGGAGTTGTTGCGGCCGATCGCTCCGCCCGCCTTACCCAGGAAGGCCTTCTTCAGGGAGCGGGTCTTGGCGTCGAAGATGGGAAAGTCCACGCACGCGCCGCGCGTTTCGATGCCGACCCGACTCACGATGCTGCTCCAGACGCTGACACGGGACCCGAGCGTACCCGTCGCGGCGATACCGGAGTCCCGGGGCGTACCCGCCGTGACTAGAGGTACTGGCCGGTCCCGGGGTGGGTCTGGCCGGGAAGCTGTTGATCGTTGTGACCGGGGCCTCCCTGCGCGACGCCGGGCGGAAGCGCACCCTGACGCATCTGCTCGAGCTGGGCGCGGGCCGCCATCTGCTGAGCGAACAGAGCCGTCTGGATGCCGTGGAACAGACCTTCGAGCCAGCCGACGAGCTGGGCCTGCGCGATGCGCAACTCGGCGTCGGAGGGCACCGAGTCCTCACCGAAGGGCAGTGCGAGCCGCTCGAGTTCCTCACGCAGGTCCGGGGCGAGTCCCTGACCGAGCTCGCGGATGGAGGACAGATGGATGTCCTTGAGGCGGGTGCGGCTGGCGTCGTCGAGCGGCGCGGCCTTCACCTCCTCGAGGAGCTGCTTGATCATGGTGCCGATCCGCATGACCTTCGCCGGCTGCTCGACCATGTCGGCCAGAGATTCGCCGCCGTTCTCGTTCGCCCCGGCCTCCGAATCGGTGGCGGCCTCGACACGAGCGGCCTCCTCACGGGAGACACGGATGGGGTGACCGTCGGGGCCGATCACGAGAACCTGGTCGCTGTCCGGATGCGTCATGACTCCATTCTTCCCTTTCCCGCCCGGGGGTGCCCGGTTGCCCGACCGAGCCTACCGAGAGGGCAACGCCGAGTGCAGGTACGGCGCGTCCCGATTGACATCGGGACCTAGAGTGTCTGCCATGGCTTACGACGTTGCCCGGATCCGGGGGCTCATCCCCTCGCTCGGCGACGGTTGGATCCACCTCGATCCGCGGGCCGGTATGCAGATCCCCGACGTGGTGTCGCGCACCGTGTCCACCGCGTTCCGGAACTCGGCCGCCTCGGCCACGGGGCGGCACCTGTCGTCGCGTCGCAGTGCCGCGATCCTCGAGGAAGCGCGCGTCGCGGTCGCGGAACTCGTGGGTGCGGATCCGACCGGCGTCGTCCTGGGCCCGAGCCACGCGGTGTTGCTCGCCTGGCTCGCCGAAGCACTCAGTTCCCGCCTCGGGCTCGGCACCGGCATGGTGTTGTCGCGACTCGACGACGAAGCGAACATCGCTCCGTGGCTGCGGGTCGCGAGCCGTTACGGCGCCCAGGTGCGCTGGGCCGAGATCGAGATCGAGACGTGCGAGCTGCCCACCTGGCAGTACGAGGAACTCATCACGCCCACCACCCGGCTCGTCGCGCTCACCGCGGCGTCGTCGATCGTCGGCACCGCACCCGACGTGCGGGCCGTGGCCGATCTCGTCCACGACGTGGGTGGTCTCATGGTCGTCGACGCCGCCGGCGCCGCCCCCTACGCCCACATCGACATCGACGACCTCGGCGCCGACGTCCTCACCGTCGACATGGCCGCGTGGGGCGGACCGCAGATCGGCGCGCTCGTCTTCGCCGACCCGGCCCATCTCGAGCGGGTGCCGGCGATGTCGCTGAACCCGCACGCGCGCGGCGCCGAGCGCCTCGAGGTGGGCGGCCACCAGTTCGGTCTGCTCGCCGGCATCCCCGCGTCCATCGACTTCATCGCCTCGCTCGACGACGACGCCACCGGCTCCCGCCGCGAGCGTCTCGACATCTCGATCAGCTCGATGCAGAACTACCAGGACGTGCTGTTCGACCGCCTCATGCGGCAACTCGACAGCCTCACCGGCGTGATCGTGCTCGGCCGCGCGTCGAGCCGCGTCCCCACCCTGAGCTTCACCGTCGACGGGGTCCCGGCCGAAAAGGTGGCTGCGCACCTCGCCGACCGTCGCATCGCGACGGTGGCGAGCACCCGCGGATCGAGCCGGCTCCTCGATTCGCTCGGCGTCAGCGACGAAGGGGGAGCGGTGAGCATCGGTCTCGCCCCCTACACCACGAGTTTCGAGGTGGATCAGCTCGTCCGCGAGCTCCGCAACCTCTAGTGCCGCTCGATCCGCAGCACGACCTTCCCGACGGTCTCGGGACTGTCGAGCAGCTCGTGTGCACGCGCGGCGTCGGTGATCGGCAGCTCGGCGTGCACCACGGGGTGGACCTTCGCCTCCTCGATGAGCGGCCACAGGTTGGCGCGCACGGAGTCGATGATCGCGCTCTTGCCCGACGGTCCCGAGTCCGGACGGCCGCGCAGGCCGGTGGCGATGACGTGACCGCGCTTGGCGAGAAGCTTGCCGAGGTGCAGTTCGCCCTTGGTACCGCCCTGCATGCCGATGACGACGAGGCGTCCGTCGGGAGCGAGGACGTCGATGTTCCGGGACAGGTACTTCGCGCCCATGTTGTCGAGCACCACGTCGGCGCCGCCGAAGGCAGTGCGCACCTCGCTGACGAAGTCCTGCTCGCGGTAGTCGATCGCCAGATCGGCGCCGAGTTCGCGGCAGCGGTCGAGCTTGCCGGCCGAGGCCGTCACCGCGACCTTCGCGCCGAGCGCCTTACCCACCTGGATGGCGTGCGTACCGATACCGCCGCCGCCACCGTGGACGAGCAGGACGTCGCCGCGCGTCAGGCCGGCCGTCATCACGATGTTCGACCACACCGTGCACGCGATCTCGGGAAGCGACGCGGCGACCGCGAGGTCGATGCCCTTCGGCACCGGCAGCAGCTGGGAGGCGGGCACTGCGACCTTCTCGGCGTAACCGCCGCCGGTGAGCAGGGCGCAGACCCGGTCGCCGATGTTCCAGCCCGTCGCCCCCTCGCCGAGTTCGGAGATCACCCCGGAGCATTCGAGGCCCAGGATGTCGCTCGCTCCGGGCGGCGGCGGATACAGTCCTCGCCGTTGCAGCAGGTCGGCACGGTTGACCGCGGTCGCCGCGACATCGAGAAGTACGTGCCCGGGAGGCAGGTCCGGGTCGGGCCGCTCGGTCCACCGGAGAACTTCTGGACCACCGGGTTCGGTGGCGACGATTGCATACATGTGTTCGACGCTATCGCGTGCGGCGCAGTGAGGGGACGGTCACTCCGGTCGAAACGCGGTCGTCTGCTCGTAGCTACCGAGGGGTAACAACGGACGATCGGCATTACACTCCCCGGCGTGACCAGCGAACGAGACGAACCCAAATGGTTGACCGCGAAGGAGCAGGGGGCCTGGCGTCTCTACGTGGACGGGAACAACCGTCTCATGAGTGCCCTCAGCCGATCTCTCAACGATCGACACGGCTTGTCGCTGGCCGAGTATCGGATCCTGGTGCTGCTCTCCGAAGCCCCCGACGGTGCGCTGCGCATGAGCGATCTCGCCGACGGGGTGCTGTCCTCGCGCAGCCGTCTCACCCATCAGATCCGGCGGATGGAACAAGAGAAGATGGTGGTGCGCAGCTCGTGCCCCGACGACGGTCGCGGCGTGCTCGCCACCATCACCGACGAGGGTCGGCGGCGACTGCGGGAGGCCGCACCCACGCACGTCGACGACGTGCGCACCCACCTCATCGACCTGCTGTCGGAGGACGAACTCGACATGCTGGCGCAGATCTTCGCGCGCGTCGAGCACGCTCTGGCCGATCGCTGACACTGCGAATCGGTTAGGCTCTGCCACGGAAGCGTGGCAGAGCGGCCGAATGCACTCGCCTTGAAAGCGAGCTTGGGTAACACCAACGGGGGTTCGAATCCCTCCGCTTCCGCGCAGGACCGCAGCCCCGGTGGACATTCACCGGGGCTGCGGTTCTTCCGTCTTCGGAACGGCGTCAGCTCGGCCCGGCGAGCACCGCTCGTTCCACGGCCGCGGCCGCCCCGTCGTGCCAGGTTTCGCCGTGGCCGACGAGGACGTTCTTCGCGCCGGTACCGGCGATGGCCGACAGCGAGGCGAGGGCGGTCGTGCTGTCGGCGGTCGCCGCACCCGAGACGATCTGCGGACCGTGCCTGCCCGTGTACGGGTCGAGGGTGACGATCGCGTCGCCGACGATCACGGTGTCGCGATCGGGGAGATGCAGTGCGCAGTGCCCGTAGGTGTGTCCGGGGGTGTGGAGGGGGACAGGACGACCCGGCAGGTCGAGCGGTTCGGAGTCGTGGAAGAGCGTCACGTCGTCGATGCCGCGCACCCACAGTGCCCCCGCCACCGTCATCCGGGTGAGCACGGGGATGCAGGCGGGATACCGGACCGGATAGAGCAGCCGATTGCGTTCGTGCTGGTAGCGGTAAGGGTGCGCGGCGAGGAACTTCTCGTCGCGATGCGCCCAGACCGGCACGCGCCACCGTTCCCGCAGTCGCTTCGCGGACCCGACGTGGTCGAAGTGGGCGTGCGTGAGGACGACTCCCCGCACCTCGTCGACGCGTCGGCCGAGCCGTGAGATCGCATCCTCGATGCGGCGGGCGGTCGCCGGCAGTCCCGTGTCGACGACGGTCACTCCGTCGTCGTCCTCGATCAGGTAGACGTTGACGTCGGCGTGCGCGAGACGATGTACGCCGGGCGCTACATCCGTGTGGAGCATGGCGGCCCCTTCGCTCGTGGAAACGTGCGGGTTCAGCTGTGTCCGTCGATCTCGTCGGCGATGAAGGCGGCCCACGACCACACCTCGTCCTCGCCCGGGGACGGGGAGAAGGACCGGTAGTCGAGTGCCGCGAGTTCGGACACCGGATCCGGTGTGTCCTCACCGTTTTCGTCGCCCACTGCGAACAGCCACACGAGCTGCTGACTCAATGCGGAGGCCCGCGACGACAACAATTCGAGGGTGTCCGGCGAGTATTCACCGGCGTCGACCTCACCTCCGAAGACGACGCCCTCGAATTCCTCCGACCTCTCGAGATCCGAGATGTCACCGACGGTGACGTCGATGTCCCGCTCACCGAGCGCATCGGCGACGAGCTGAGCGATCTTCTGGGGCGGACCTTCGGGACTGTCCGTGACGACGAGAACGGTCATTGTGTCTCCAGCATGTTCGACGACTCGGGTTCACTGGTGCGTTCCCGGTCGCCGAGAGGAGGAAACATGGCGCGGTCGTGTCAGTGCGCGCCACCGAGCGCTCGTACTCCGGGTGCCCCCGAGCGGCGGACGAAGTCGGAGTCGGCGAGCCGTTCGTCCGCGCCGAGATCCAGCGACAGGTCGACGGTGCCGGCGAGCCGGTAGGGCTTGCTCTCGATCACATCTCCGATCGCGCGTCGCAGCCGGGACACCTCGGCCCGGACCGACACGGCATGGTCGTCGTCCCCGTAGAGGGCCCGGCTGAGCGCCGCGACCGTCATCCCGTCCGGGCTGCGCTCGTGCAGCAACAGCAGGATTTCGGCCTGACGCGCGGTGACGAGAGTGCGCCACGAGTCGCCGTCCCCGAAGACCTCCACGGTCGGCGACGAGGACACGTGCAGAATCATCCGCAGTCTCGAGGCCGCCGCCGCCCCGCGTATCAGCCAACCGTGCGAAAGACGTTCGGGTACGCACAATCCCATCCCCGGTACGGTCAGGGGACGGGCCTGTCGCGGAACCGCGACCCGTTCGGCGGCGATGCCGGAGGCGTGCGCGACCCAGCCGTCCTCGTCGACGAGCAGTACCGGGCCCCGGGTCGACGACAACAGTGGAGCGGCCTCGGTACGGAGCTTTTCGAGGCGCACCTCGTGCCGTCGCCACAACTGCGATTCGGCGAGCCGGACGGCGGTGTCGACGAGGGCGACGATGGCCGGATGCAGGGTCAGTGCAGGGCCGCTGACGTCGACGATGCCCAGCAGGTCGCCGCGGATCGGGTCGTGGATCGGGGCGGCGGTGCAGTACCAGGGGTGCTGGGTCGTCTCGAAGTGCTCACCCGAGAACAGCTGGACGGGTGCGGCCTCCGCGAGCGCCGTGCCGATGGCATTGGTGCCGACCGTCGCCTCGGTCCACACCGTTCCCTCCTGGAAACCGAGCGCGTCGGCGCGGGAACGGATCGGTGCGGAACCGCTGCGCCAGAGAATCACGCCGTCGGCATCGGTCACCACCAGCAGCAGGTGGGAGGCGTCGGCGACGGGCGTGATGACCTGCTCGAGGTCGCCGATCACCGCGGAGAGGGCGGACGCGCGGCGGCGCCGCTCGACCTCCGCGGCCGGCAGACGGTTGCGCTCGTTGATCCCGGTGGGATCGAGGCCGGCGTCGAGCACGCGCTGCCATGAACGGGACACCAGCGGCCGGGGGCGCATCGGTGACCGGGCGCCGCCGATCACCGCGTCGTGCATCCGCGTCAACTCGCGCGCGTACCGCGACAGGTCGGTGCCGGGCGCGATCGCGCTGAACGTGGTCACGGTCTCCTCTTCGTCGTCGTCCTCGGAGCATAGGGCGCAAATGTGTGATGCGCCACAATCCGGTACCCGTGCAACGTGATGCAACGCTTGCCGGGCGCGGCCACGGGGAGTGTCCTGGATCACATCACCACCGGAAAGGACTCATCATGACCGACACCCTCGACAAGCCCGCGACCTCCGGCACCGCGACTCCCGACGACCGCGTCGACGCCTGGTTGCAGGCGTTCGGCACCGCCCTCGCGCAGCGCGACGTCGACGCCGCTGCCGGCCTGTTCGGCACCGACTCCTTCTGGCGCGATCTGGTCGCTTTCACCTGGAACCTGAAGACCGTCGAGGGACGCGAGGGCGTCTCGGACATGCTGCACGCGCGACTCGCCGAGACCGACCCGAGCGGCTTCCGCACCACCGAACCGGCGACCGACGACGACGGCGTACTCAGCGCCTGGATCGCATTCGAGACCGCGGTCGGCCGCGGAGTCGGTCATCTGCGTCTGAGGCGCGACGAGGAGAGCGGCGAGGATCGCGCCTTCACGCTGCTGACCACGATGCAGGAACTGAAGGGATACGAGGAGAACAAGGGCACGCGTCGTCCGCGCGGTACGAAGCACGGCGCGGACAAGCAGCGGGTCACGTGGTCGGAGCAGCGCGAGATCGAGGAACGCGAACTCGGATACACGCGCCGGCCGTACGTCGTGATCATCGGTGGTGGTCAGGGTGGGATCGCGCTCGGCGCCCGCATGCGTCAACTCGGAGTCCCCGCGATCGTGCTCGACAAGTACGACCGGCCCGGCGACCAGTGGCGCGGCCGCTACAAGTCGCTGTGTCTGCACGACCCCGTCTGGTACGACCACCTGCCGTACATGCCCTTCCCCGACAACTGGCCGGTCTTCGCGCCCAAGGACAAGATCGCGGACTGGCTCGAGATGTACACGAAGGTGATGGAGGTTCCGTACTGGTCGAAGTCGGAGTGCACCTCGGCGAGCTACGACGAGGAGACGGGGGAGTGGACGGTTCACGTCGTGCGCGACGGCGAACCGGTGACCCTCCGGCCGAAGCAACTCGTCATCGCGACCGGCATGTCGGGTAAGCCGAACATCCCGGACTTCCCGGGGATGGACCTGTTCCGCGGCGAACAGCACCACTCCAGCGCCCATCCCGGCCCCGATGCGTATGCCGGCAAGAAGGTCGTCGTGATCGGCGCCAACAACAGCGCCCACGACATCTGCGGTGCTCTGTGGGAGGTCGGCGCGGACGTCACCATGGTGCAGCGCTCGTCGACGCATATCGTCAAATCCGATTCGCTCATGGATCTCGGCCTCGGCGACCTGTACTCCGAGCGGGCCCTCGCCGCCGGCGTCACGACCCAGAAGGCCGACCTGACCTTCGCGTCCCTGCCGTACCGGATCATGCACGAATTCCAGATCCCGATCTACGAGAAGATCCGCGAGCGCGACGCCGACTTCTACGACCGGCTCGAGAAGGCGGGCTTCCGGCACGACTGGGGCGACGACGGCTCGGGTCTGTTCATGAAGTACCTGCGTCGCGCCTCCGGGTACTACATCGACGTCGGTGCCTCGGAGCTCGTCGCGAACGGCGACATCGCGTTGGCCCACGGCAACGTCCGTGAGCTCACCGAAACCTCGGTGATCCTCGAGGACGGCACCGAACTCGACGCCGATCTCGTCGTCTACGCGACCGGCTACGGCTCGATGAACGGCTGGGTCGCCGACCTGATCTCCCAGGAGGTCGCCGACAAGGTGGGCAAGTGCTGGGGTCTGGGCTCCGAGACCACCAAGGACCCTGGTCCGTGGGAGGGCGAGCAGCGCAACATGTGGAAGCCCACGCAGCAGGACGGCCTGTGGTTCCACGGCGGCAATCTGCACCAGTCGCGGCACTACTCTCTGTACCTGGCGTTGCAGCTGAAGGCGCGCTACGAAGGCATCCCGACCCCGGTCTACGGACTGCAGGAGGTGCACCACCTCCGCTGACGACCCGGCTCCCACGCGTCGCCCTCGCCCACCCGGCGGGGGCGGCGCGGCCGTACTTCCTCCGATTCGTCACGAATCGGAGGGCGAGTATTAGGGTCGCGTGCAGGTCCGCTTGACCGGGTACAGGTAGGGACTGTGAGATCACTCCAGGTCGTCGGGGGACGGGGAGTTCGATGGTGAAGAGACTTGCGGCGGCTGTCGCCGTGGCGTTGATGGTGCCGATCTCCGGTGCCACGATCGCCCATGCCCAACCGGCGTCGGCCAGGATCGACCACGTCGAACGCGTCGGCGACAGGCAGACGAAGCTGTTCGTCCATTCGCCCGCCATGGGCAGGATCATGCAGGTGCAGGTGCTGCACCCGGCGGGGGAGGGTTCACGCCCCAGCCTGTATCTGCTCGACGGTGTCAGCGCCGGCGAAGAGTCCGACTTCCGCGAGAGCACGTGGACGCAGCGCACCGACATCGAGGAGTTCTTCGCCGACAAGAACACCAACGTCGTGCTTCCCGTCGGCGGCACCGCGAGTTACTACACCGACTGGAACACTCCCGATCCCGTCCTCGGGGTCAACAAGTGGGAGACCTTCCTGACCGAGGAACTGCCACCGTTGATCGATGCCGAATTCGGCGGCAACGGCATCAACGCGGTCGCGGGACTGTCGATGGGAGCCACCGGAGCGATGTCGCTGATCACCCGTAACCCCGACCTCTACCGAGGGGTCGCGGCGCTGAGCGGGTGCTACGACACCTCCAGCGACTCCTCCCGCGACACGGTGCGCGGAACCGTTGCTTACAAGGGCGGTAACCCCGACAACATGTGGGGACCACCCGAGGACGGTCGGTGGGAGGAACACGACTCCTACCTGCTCGCCGAGAAGTTGCGCGGCAAGGAGATCTTCCTGAGCACCGGCAACGGCCTGCTCGGTCCGCACGATCTCGGCGCCGGCCAGGACGTGCTCACCGTCGGTGCGCCGCTCGAGCTCGGCACTTTCGTGTGCACCGTCACATACGATCGTCGCCTCCGCGAACTCGGCATTCCCGCGCGCGTCGTCTACCGCCCCTGGGGCACGCATTCGTGGAGTTACTGGCAGGACGACATCAAGGCCGCGTGGCCGACCCTCGAGGACGCACTCGGACTCCGCTGAGCACATCCGGCGCATCGTCGGAGACCGTCTCAGTGCAGGCGGATGCGATCGACGGCCGGGGGTTCCACACGTGAGCGGGTTGCCAGATAGCTGTTGAGGGCATCCAGGCTCTTGCCCGCCCCGACCAGTCCGTGCGCTTCGGTGCACACGGTGAAACCGTCTCCGCCGCCGGCCAGGAAGTTGTTCACCACCACCTTGTACACGCGCTCGGGGTCCACGGGCTCGCCGTCGATCGTGATCGACCGGATGCGTTCGCCACGCGGCGCCAGTCGGTCGAGGGTGTAGTTCAGATTGTGCGACGGGGCCAGGATGCGTTCGATGTCCGAGCCCACCGCACTCTTCTGGAACTGCTGCTCGAGCAGCGCGTCGAGTTGGGCTCCTGTGAGGTCGAGAACCTGCAGCATGTTCCCGAAGGGCTGCACCGCGTAGGTCTCCCGGTACGAGACGGTGCCGTCTCCGGCGAGCAGGTCGCTACGGAGTCCGCCGGGGTTCATCAGGGCGATCTGCGCCCCCAGATGCCGCGTCGCCGCCAGTTGGGCGTCGGCCACCAGATTGCCCAGTGCCGATTCCCCGCTCGGAGTCTCGCGCCGCGTGATGTCCGCGTCGACGCGGGCGATCGGCCGGTTCGCGACCTCCGCCGACGTCTCCACCGCCCGGTCCACGAATTCGAGTGTGGCCGGATCCGGGGCGATGTCGTGCGTGACCACCTGCGTGAAGACGACGGTGCTGTCGCGCCGCACCTCCCGGCTCTGACGGTCGATGGCGAGGTCGGCGACCGACAGGATGCGTCCGTGCGAGGCGCCCTGCACGACCGTGCGTGGCCTACCCGCCGGGTCGGTGTAGGTGCAGTTGAAATGCCGGTCGCCGTCGGAAGTGATGATGAGGTCTACGTCGGCGGAGACGGATGTCGCGATGGCCGCGGCCCCGCCGTCTCGGCTCGGACACGGATCGTCGCCCTCGATTGCGCCGATGTCGCCCTTGTAGAGCACCACGATCGAGCGGACGCCGAGCGCACCGAGGATGTCGGCGGTGCGGTTGACAGAGGTGATCTCGTCCTCGAACCGCAGCCCCGCGATCGCGTCGGGCCGGATCATGTCGGGGGTGTTGCTCGGCACGACGCCGATCACCCCGACGGGCACTCCGTCCACGTAGTCGATGCTGTAGGGGAGTGCGGCGGGTGTTCCGTCCGTCGTGGTGAGGTTGGCGCCGAGGATCGGGAAGTTCGCGCCCTCGAAGGGCTCGGCGTAGCGGCAGCCTTCCTTCGGGTGGCAACCGCCGTCGCGCAACCGCTCGAATTCGGCGTAACCGCGGTCCAGTTCGTGGTTGCCGAGGGCCGCGGCGGTGAGATCGAGTTCGCCGAGCAGAGCGATGGTCGGCTCGTCGTGGAACAGACCCGACTCGAGCGGCGACGATCCCCAGGTGTCGCCCACGGCGTAGAGCACGGAGTTGTCGGCCTGTTCCCGGAGCTGCCGGACGTAGGCGGCGAGATAGGCCGCACCACCTGCGGGGACCGAGACACCGTCCGATCGGACGACCTCACCGTGGAGTCCCTCCGGGGGCAGGAGATTTCCGTGCAGGTCGCCGAACGCGATCACCCGGAGCGGGACGGTGTTCGACGGCACGGTGTTCGCCGGTGCAGCGCCGGCGGGCGCCGAACCGCCGAAGGCGACCAGCGAGCCCACGATGGCGCAGGCCGACAGGGCGCGACGCACCGTGCCTACCCCCATACAGTGCCTCCGACCCCGGCTCGATCCGACCGCCCGAGTCTGGCAGGCCCGGATCACGCGGCCGATACCCAGCCATAACGGTTGGGTCTCGTCACAGGGTCAGCCGATGCCGGCGAGTGCCCGTCCCTGCCCGGTCGCGAAGTCGAGGAACAGGTCGTTCTCGTGCGGGTCGCCGATCGTCACCCGGGTTCCCTCGCCGGTGAAGTTGCGCAGCACCACACCCGCCTTCGCCGCTGCCTCGGAAAACGCGGCGGAGCGTTCGCCCAGCGGCAGCCAAAGAAAGTTCGCGGCACTCGCGGGCGCCTCGTAGCCGGCGTCGACGAGTGCGGCGTGGACCCGTTCCCGTTCGGCGACGACACCCTCGGTGCGGGCGAGCAGCTCGTTCGCGGCGCCGAGCGACGCCACGGCGGCCGTCTGGGCGAGCGAGTTGACGGAGAACGGGATGTGGACCTTGCTCAGCGCGGTCACGACCGTCGGATCGGCGACCGCATATCCGACGCGAATGCCCGCGAGGCCGTAGGCCTTGGAGAAGGTGCGGAGCACGACGACGTTGCTGCGACTCTCTGCGAGTTCGAGGCCGTCCGGCAGATCTTCACCCGGCTCGGGGCGGACGTACTCGAAGTATGCCTCGTCCAGGGCGACGACGATGTGCTCGGGCACGGCGTCGAGGAACTGCTCGAGCTCCGCCTTGCCCAGCAGCGATCCGGTGGGGTTGTTCGGGTTGCACACGAAGATCAGGCGCGTTCGGTCGGTGATCGCGGCGAGCATGGCCTTCAGATCGTGCCCGTGATCCGCGGTGTTCGGAACGCGCACGGCGGTCGCGCCGGCCACGGCCGCGATGATGGGGTACGCCTCGAACGAGCGCCACGCGAAGATCACCTCGTCGCCCGCGGCGCACGTGATCTGCACGAGCTCCTGGCACAGGCTCACCGACCCGCAGCCCACGGCGATCCGCTCGGTCGGGACACCGAGCCGCTCCGCCAGTGCCGCGACGAGCTCGGTCGCGCCGTTGTCGGGGTAGCGGTTGAGGCCGGCGGCGGCTTCTGCGATCGCCTCCCGGACGCTGGGGAGCGGGCCGATCGTCGTCTCGTTGCTGGCGAGCTTCACCGCACCGGGGAACGAGCGGCCCGGAACGTAGGCGGGGATCGATTCGAGGTCGGGGCGGGTCCGTGGAGTCACGTGGTGATTATGCGCCCCGACGTTCGGCGCCGTGTCGGCAGGATGGCGAGTAACGCCGGTCTGCGCCTCTCTGACCAGGCGTTTTGCGTTTCCCCGCGGGGCATGTGTAATGTTTCGATCCGGCGGTTCGAGAGCATCGAATCCCCGAGGAGGCGTGCCAGAGCGGCCGAATGGGACTCACTGCTAATGAGTTGTCCCCCTTACCGGGGACCGGAGGTTCAAATCCTCTCGCCTCCGCCAGTTGGTGTAGCGTCACCGACGACAATTGAATACACATGCGCCCGTAGCTCAACGGATAGAGCATCTGACTACGGATCAGAAGGTTAGGGGTTCGAATCCCTTCGGGCGCACACACGAAGCCCCCACCAGAGGAAAACTTTGGTGGGGGCTTCCTCGTATCTGTGGTTACGGGGTCGCCACGACACGGAATCGACACGGCTCGCCGACCGGGTTCATCGCCCTCTGGCGCCTGTCGTCACTCCGCGAGGGGAGCCATGTGACTCACTCGGGCACGCACTCGTCGCCGAGCCGTCCTGGCCGCTGTTCATCTCGGCACCGCCGAGCAGCACGTCGCGCGGTACACGCAGCTCACGAAGGGTTGATCGCACAGGTCTCGGGTCCGGTGCGGGGAGGTCATCCCTGCGCCGGCCCTGTATCCGTGTCCGGGGGCGACGACAGAGCGTCCTCCACGCGAGTCGCGGCGGCAACGGGGTCTTCGTGCTCCCACACCCGCACCACCGTCCACCCCGCGGCCTGCAGGCGCGCGTCGGTGTCCCGGTCGCGCTGTACGTTGGCGGCCAGCTTGGCGGCCCACCATTCGGCGTTGTTCTTCGGGTAGGTCGCGTGGTGCGGGCAACTGTGCCAGAAGCAGCCGTCCACATAGACCGCCACCCGACGACGAGGAAAGACCAGGTCGGCACGTCGCCGCAGGCCGGGCAGTGGAGCACGGTCGACGAAGAACCGCCGGCCACGCCGATGCAGTTCTCTGCGCAACGCCACTTCGGGAACGGTGTCGCGCCGCCGCTGCCGGCTCATCCGCGCACTGGTACGCGGATCCGTCCCGGGCCGATCGGACGACGCCATCACCGCGGCTCCATCTCCGTGTCTCAGGCTGCCACTCGCGGGAAGCCACCCATACGTTCGAGGTGGTTCTCCACGTCCTCGAGGAATCCCGGTAGGAAACGCAGGTTGCCGGAGCGTGCGCGGCGGAGGAAACCTGCCGTCGCCCGCGCCGACAGCAGACGAGCATCGAGGAGGAAACCCCCGAGATCCTCATAGGGCGCCTGGACCGGCCACTGCGACTCGTGCACGCGGAACGCCTGTCCACGCGTACCCCACGCGGCGGTCGGCCAGGTGTCGCCCGGACGCAACGGTGTCTCGTGATCGGAGCTGTACTCGATCGGGTTGTTCAGTCGGTGGCCCACCCACGACGCCATCCGGACGCTGACCGCATTGCCGACCAGACGCCACCGATGCCCGGACCGAACGCCGGGAGCGTCGACGGCGGGGGCGGTCCAGTCGGCGTCGAACCCCTGGAGTCGCTCCGCGTCGGTCAGTCCGGGGGTGACGATCTCGCCGGACGGCAGTCGCACGGCCGGCGGACTGGCGATGCCGAGGGTCGAGCCACCCTTGAGCGTGGGCACGGCATTGACCGCCCATCCGAGTCCGCGCACACCCTCGGTCCAGTAGAAACCGCACGGGAACAGATCGGGGTTGCCTTCGAGGGGCATCCCGGCGTCCTCGCCGAACAAGACCGTGCGGGGGTCGTCCGTGCGCGAGGCGACCATCAGGACGCGGTGCCGGCGCTGGGGAAGGCCGAATGCGCGGGCGTCGACCACGCGATAGGCCCACATGTAACCGAGTTCCTCGAACGCATCGGTGATGTGGCGCATCGCTGCACCGCGACCGAGCTGCAGCATGAAGGGAACGTTCTCCACGACGAGCCAGCGCGGGCCGTTCTTACGCTTGACGAGACGGAACACTTCGTCGACGAGTCCGGACTTCGATCCCGTGATGCCGGCCGTACGGCCCGCCTGGGAGAGGTCCTGGCACGGGAAGCCGGCGGCGACGAGTTCGGTATCGCGGGGGAGAGAGCGGAGACGCGTGACGTCCGGATGAAGGGGAACGTCGGGAAAGCGCGTGCGCAGTACTGCCTGAGCGCCCGGCTCGATCTCGCAGAGAAGTTCGGTGTTCCACCCGTGTCGCCCGAGTCCGAGCTCCAGCCCGCCGATACCGGCGAACAACCCCACCATGTTCCCCGTCGACGTCACGGCACCCTTCCTCGCTCAGCTCAACGGTGAACGTTACTCGAGAAGTAGGACGATCCGTGAGCGGACGCGACGAGCACCACGGTCGAGGGGTCGTCCTGTTGCTCGGGTGGGGAACTACGGGAGGTAGAAACATGCTTTGAGCAGGCGATTTGGTGTTCTCGGAGATGTTCGCGTAACTTATTCCAGGTCAGAGCGACACGGACACCGACCCGGGCCGAAAGGAACGGGACAACGAGGTTGGACGAAGGCGCCTGCAGATTTCACTGGTTCGAAACCTTCTGGTAAGGTTTCGAGTCGCCCCTGGTTCCGAAAGCAACACGGACTTGCGTCCGTGAGCACGAGGAAGTAGGCTGGAACAGTTGCCTCAGAGCGGGTCGGACGACAGTCCGGAACGTGACGATGTGCGCGTGTTCTTTGAGAACTCAACAGTGTGCCGATGAATGT
>NZ_JARDJE010000027.1:0-45205 GCF_048957735.1 Rhodococcus sp. As11 | reverse complement strand
AGTTCGTCGAACACCCCGGCCCGAACCCAGGTCGTGAAGCGGCGGTGTGCGGTCGGAACGCTGACCCCGAACGACGGCGGCAGGTGCCGCCAGGCACAGCCGCTGGTAAGCACGTAGACGATAGCGGTGAACACGGCCCGATCATCGATCGCCGCCCGGCCGCCGCCTTGGGGCCGCGCCCGGAATCCGGGCAGCAACGGTTCGACGATCTCCCACAACGCATCCGGTACCAGCCGGGAAGACAACGCATCGACCACGGCAGTGCATTATGCCGCACAAACGATCTAGGCCATAAGAGACATGCTCTTAGACTCCGGCCGGATGCATTCGAAGAGGAGATCAACCTGTGGCGCGTAGAACAATCGTTGAGACTTTCGACGACATCGATGGAACTGCGTTGGACGATGACGGAGAAACCATCAGTTTCGCTGTCGATGGGGTGGAGTACACCATCGACCTGAACAAGAAGAACGCTCGCGACTTCCGGAAGAAGATCGACTACTACGTCGAGCGTGCGACCCGCGTCGGAGGACGCAAGAAGCGAGCCGGAACGGCTCGGTCATCCGATCCGAATTCTCCGAGCTCCAAGGAGATTCGAGAGTGGGCGGTTGAAGAAGGTTTCGAGGTTCCCGCGCGAGGACGTCTGCCTCAATCCCTCGTCGACGAGTACGTCGCTGCTCACTGACAGCTAGCTCTCTGCAGAAGCATCGGCTCACTGCTTCGCCCCGTCTTCGTCCACCGTGGTTGGAGCACTCGTGATGAGCCAAATCTAGGGAGGTCGAGTCAGTGCGATCGACAATGAGGAAATAGGGAGAATGCGTGGCCGTCTTCGGGTGGCGATAACTGGACGACCCTGCTCGAGTGCCCTGCCGTATCCGATCGGCAGGGCACCTTTGTATCTTTGTCGCGGACAGAATGTCAGGGATAAGAAGGGCGCGGTGAGGTGCTCGCGTCGATAGTATCGACGTCCTTCGATGCTGACCGATGTCGTCGCTATCCATTCAGCTGTTTCGGTAGTTACTGTCTTGGGGCACACGGCAGAGCGTAGGCCCTCGGGTGATGTGCGAGTCCGCAACCGCACCGTCGTCTTTCGCCGGGTGTGGTCTATCTCGAATGCCGCTCTGATACGGGCGGTGCAGCGCTACATCGAGCACAACATATGCGCTGTGGTCGAACAGGATTTCGATACTGACGACGTCTTCCATTACTGTCGATGGGCTCCGATAGCGGATCGCTCACGGTGGCAAGGGCGTGCCGAGGGACGCGAATCAGACTTGTGTGCCATCGATTTCGACGGACCAGCGCCGCCTCCTGCGTGCATGGACAGTAGGGACCACGAGATGATGCTCGAAAGCACCGGCGACCGTGATAAGTGCGTCAGCAAGGAAGTTCCCAAATGCATACGTCGGCGGAGTTGATGAGTAGGTAGTGAAGGGGCTGGAGCGCAAGGCTCGTCACTGGCGCGACGGTGAAACTACCTGGGATGTGCACGGCGTCCTGTTGCGTCTTGTAGTAGCCCCCCCGGGGCGTCGCGCGTGAGGACCACGGACGGCGGGGCGGTGGGCTGTCATCGCCCACGCGCTGACGAAGTCGTCTGTGGGGTCGTACGAGGGGAGTCAATTGCTAGTCGGCGGCAATCGGTCGAGAGCGGGTGTGGTGTTGCATTGGCGGGTTGGTAGTGCCGCGGTCGATGATCTTGCTGAGATTGGCGTCGATGTGGATGGCGGGTGCGTGTCTCACTGGTGCAGGGGACGAATAGCGCGAGCTCAGGGAGTTCGGAGGTCTGAACCGCCCGAGGGGAGATAGGGGTGCCAACGCGGCGCCAGTACGGCTCCGGGGTTCTTCCGTCATGACGGGTGGGGTGAAGGCCTGAGGTGAACCCCTCGGGTTTGTACAGTGACCTCGGCCGCAACGTCCCACGCGCGTGTTGCGGTCTGGCTGTGGCTCCGTCGACCGAGCTGCGGTGACGAATGTTCAACTCCATCTTTGGAGTGGTCGAGTCCTGGCAGGCGGCTCGCCCCTCGAAGCTGCCCGCCCTGTGCCCCGGAGTCCCTGATTCCGGGGCACGGCGACTCGGGGAGCGAACGCTATATATCCCAGTGGGATGATCGACTGTCTGCTCGAGCCGGCGATGGGGATCGTTGCGGAGACGATCATCCTGGTCGGCAGCCATGTCGGAAGGGTCGATCTTCGCTGTTCGATGACGAGAAGGTGTTGGCGGCGTCGACCCCGGTTTGGGATGTCATGGTCGTTGGAAGGGACGCATGATGGCCGTGGCGCGTTGTTCTGGGTCTATGTGGCTGCCGGCGCCGGTGTTGGGAGTCGTCAGGGTGTGCCTGCTCAACCGAGTTCGCTATCATGTATTTGCGAGCGTAAATCATCGCAAATCAGGAGGTCGTGGTGAGTGAAGCAACGACGGAGAGCCGCTATTTGCGAGGCGACCTCAATTTCGAAGATGCCTTGCGTGAAGTGACCGGAGTCGACATCGGCCGTGATCAACTCGTACAGATCCTCAAGAGCCTCCATACGGCGAACCCCGCCGGGCCCGCATTGTCCGAGCACGACGCACGCGTGCTTACCGATGCCGGATTCACCGCGAGTCCCGCCGCTGCCACGGCTGCGCGAGTTCATCGCGATGTTCGGATGGCCAACCTCGTCGCGACCTCGTTGTCCATTGCAGACGCTGCAGTCCGCCTCGGCGTCACGCCGGCTCGCATCAGGCAACGAATCGCCGACGGTACCCTGTGGGCATTCGACTCCGGCCGTAACCGCTTGTTGCCTCCTGCGCAATTCACCGACAGCGGGGCCGTGCCTTACCTCGACAAAGTCATGCCCCACATCCCGAAGGACCTGCACCCGCTGACGGTTCAGACGCTGCTCACGCAGCCGCAGTCGTCATTGGTCGTCGATGGCCGGCCGGTCTCGATCGTCGCGTGGTTGACCGGCAGCGCAGGCACACCTGAAGAGATCGAGATTGTGGTCGACGTGCTTGCCGCCGTCGAGTGGGAATCGGCGTAGATGGGGGCAATGCTTCCGCCGCCGCCCTCCATCGCGCAGCTTCGTGCGGCAGGTCTGCTGCCGAAGGAAGTACTCGAGTGGCAGCCGAGCGAGATCGTGTGGCGCGTGCACCGTACGACCGGTTCACATGTTCTTCCATGGAATGCGTTGCGTGAGTTCGGGCCGATTCTGCGGTTCGATCAGCATCCGCTCCCGCGTGGGGAGCATCCCGGCTACGGTGTGTGGTACGGCGCGTCCAGCCCCCGAGGTGCATTGGCGGAAGCGTTTCAATCGGCGCGGGTGATCGATCGCCATCGCGGTGGCCCTTATCTGACCGGTGTGCGTTTCACCCGCGTTCTGCGGTTGCTCGATGTATCCGGTATCGGTGGAGGTGCATGGGCCACTCGGGTGGGAGGCAACCATGCTCTCGATTCCGCACCGCACCGTCTTTCGCAGCATTGGGCCCGCACGATCCATCGCGCTCACCCTGGACTCGACGGGGTCATCTATCGCGGCCGGTTTGCCGGTAGCACGTCCGTGGCTGTCGTCGAACGTGCTGCCGATGCGTTTCCGCAACGTCCTGTGCTGTCGCTTCCCTTGTCGCATCCGGGTCTGGCTGATGCCGTTGATACCGCGGCGCACGAACTCGGCTATGTCGTTGTCTGATCCGGTTGCGGGGCATGGCCATCGCTCACACACCCACTGAACGGGGGAGACTGCCGATGTCGAGTGGCGTGTCGGCTGCAGAGGGAGGCGGGCTGGTCTCGGCGTCCGACGTTGAGCGGTACGTCGCCGTTGCCCACCTTCATGGGAGCCGATGAGGGGGCCTCGCGTCTGTGTTGTGCTTGGGACACGACGCTTTCGAACGTGAATTGTTCTGCACGAGGTCGGTGGCGACGGGCTGTGACGGTTGGGGCCTTTGGTGTGAGCCCTCGTGGTCTGCTGGCTGGTAACGGTCGGGGTCGAGGTTGCGACTCACGGTGTGTGAATCTTCATCAGGCGCCGGCCGCCGTTGCTTCGTCAGCCATTGCGTGTGCAGTGGTTGCCGTTCTGTTCCGGGAGTCCAGTGTCGCCGCCGTGTTCGTCTGTGCGGCAACCGTCCTGATCGTTGTCAGCGTAATCCTCGGGATGGCCCGGTTTCCTGCTGACCGCATGATTCGGTGCGAGGTGTGTCGGCAGCGCCTGGCCGGTGAGGAACATGGCGGGTTGTGCTCGGTCGCCTGTGCGGCGGAATATCGCGATGTGCTGGACCGGCAAGAGGAAGAAGACCACTGGTGGCGCGCCATCGCATAGCTCGTTGGTTGTCGCCGGGGTGGCGGGTGCCTCTTGTATTCGGTGGCGGGGGACTATCGGCCCCGACGTTGTCAGGACACCTGAAAGAGAGTTCGCGAGCTCCGGTGGCAGTCACCGGCATGAGAAGTAGTGGCCCGAAAAGCGATGTCTCCGGCTGACGGTCGGGTTCGTGTGATGCTCGCTCACATCAGGTCGCTGCTGTGCGTGACGACCCGTTCGTCGCCGGGTGCGTGAATCGTTCCATCCGATCGAGCGTGGTCGCGCCTTCGAAAGGGGACAGCCTGCGGGCAGACGATCGAGGCACCGGTGCCGCCTTTCGGGCCCAAGAGAGCAGCGGTCCGCGTTGTCGATCGGTGGCAGCTTCTTCAGTTCGTGCACGCTGCGAACGGACGCCGTACCGTCTCTGAAGATCGGCTGATCGTGCCGATCACGGATCGAAAGTGGGCTTCGGGACACGGTTCACCGCGTTGGGGAAATCGGACGTGTGAGCGAACGTAGGCACACATATGTCCTTTCGGCCATCAGAGGTACCCATGCCTGCCCGACAATCGAAGTCCCATCGCACCGCAGCGTTGATCGTCACCACCATCGTCGGTGGAGGCTGCACGCTGTCTACCGTTCCCGCGGTTGCCCAGACAGGGACGAGCGACTGTGTGCCGACGTTCAATCTGCTCATCCCCGGGACGTGGGAGACCGACGAGAACGCCGACCCTGCTGTGCCGGTGGGCATGCTCGCTCCTGTGGCGCACGCGCTGCAAAGTGCCCATGGCGACGCGGTCGAGGTGTACACACTGCCCTACATGGCGCGTGCCTTCGACAACGGCCACACCTACGCGGACAGCAAGGCGGACGCGGTGTCGAGAGCCACGCGAGTGCTCGAGGATGTCGCACAGTCGTGTCCTCGTACGAAGTTCACACTGACGGGCTATTCGCAGGGCGCCGATGCTGCGGGTGATCTCGCCTCGGATATCGGCAACGGCAGGGGACCGGTCGATGCGAGTCGTGTGCTTGCCGTCGGGTTGCTGGCCGATCCGGGCGCCGGAACACCGGGGACCGCGACGGTGGGTCCGCGGACGTCCGGACACGGTATCGCCGATCCACGGCCCCAGGGGATGGGTACTTTGTCGGGTCGGGTGGCCTCGATCTGCGATCCAGGTGATCTGTACTGCTCGATCGAGAAAACGTCGAACCCTCTGATCGGTTCGCTCGGCTCGATCTTGAGTAAGACCCCCAGTCTCGGCAACGTCACCACGCCTGGCAGCAACGCACAGCTTGCCGGCGCGCTGACCGCGGACTTCTCCGATGCGGATCTGCCGGCCTTGCGCGCCGACGTTGCAAGGCTCGGCCGGCAGATCACCGCACAAAGTGTCGATTTCGGGCAGGTCGCCGCGAGTGCGCAGTCGATTGAGTCGACTCTTGCTCCGCTGGCCGACCTTCTTACCTCCGGGGCGGCGAACCCGGCGGCGACCGGACAACTCGGTGCCGCGCCGGTCGGGACCGCCGAACATCACGCCTACGACGTGCTCACCCGAGCCGGAGAATCCGACCTTGCAGGTGCCGTCGACGCTGCCGTCGAGATCGCTGACACGGCACGAATGCTCACCGGGAATGAGTCACCGTCCCTGCCGACGTCAGCTCCCGAGATGCGTGCTCTTACGGAGAATGTTGACGCGTTGACTGGGCAGATCGGCCCGTTGGCGTCCGCCCCTGCCGATGTGCTTGCGTCGTCGAGCAGCGTGTTGTCGGTGCTCAAACCGACGGTGGTGATCGATCAGGTTCTGAACGTCGTGACCGGCGTGAGCTCGCTGGATATGCCCGGCATCCTGCACAACTTGACCGTGCTTCCGCAGAAGGTTGCCGCGCTCGACGCCCGCGGCGCCCATCAGGTGGCCGGGGAGTTGAACAATCAGTTCTCGCCGCTGGTGGAGATGGCGGCAGGTGTGGACTTGCGGTGGGTAGCGCAGGTGCTGGCCGTGATCCCGGATCCGTCCGGCGCGACGCAGATCGCGGCGTTGGTCGCGTCGATCCTGTCGAATGTCGACGTCATCAGGCTGGCCACGATCGTCGGTCAGATCCAGGAGATCGCATGGTCGGCAGTGGAAAAGGTACTTCCCCCTCCCGGTATCGCGCCCGACCCGGTGGGGGCCGCTGCGACGATGACCGGTTTGCTGCCCGTCGGATTGGACCTGGCATCGGTAGCGACCGACATGCTCTCGGGCAAGCCGACCAAGACCGCTCCTGAGCTACTGGGCAGGACCACACACGCTGCGTCGCCGACGATCACGAACCAGGACGCGAACCTGGACTTGTGGCAGCTGTCGGATCCACTTGTTGAGCTCTCACAATCCCAGGGCGCCGATGATCTGGCCTCGCTGGTCAGCGAAGGGCTCAGTGCCGCAAGTTTCTTAGCCTCCAACGCCCACACCAACTACAACACTCTCGTGGTCGACAACGCCGGCCGCAGTGCCATCCGATGGCTGTCGGATTGGCTCAATCTCCAGATCGGACGTGCCGTATGAATCCCCGCGCCCACAACCCATCCACCCGTTGGATCTGGTGCGGCCGTTGTCAACACCGGGGATACCTGACCCGCGGAGACGCAAAGACGGTCCGCAAACGTCACAGAGGTGAGAAGGGCATGGCAGTGTTCGCCTGCCCCCACATCGACGGGTTGTTCCACATCGGGCACCGCCCAGACGCCCTGAGCAGCGGGGAGATCGACCGGGGGCATCTTCATTCGCAAGCCATGCGAGCAACGGGAAGCTGACGGCGGGACGCATCCATCTCGGTTGCTTGCAAGGGATGCGCAGGTCATTGCCACGTCGGCGAGCCAGGTCAAACCAATGGCCATCACCGAAAGTCGCACGATCGACCAGTCGCCGAACCATCGGATCGGAAACGTTCCTGCGCGGTAAATGCCGCATGATCATGGCGGGCCCCGACGAACTGGATATCGATCGGTCCAGGCCGCCGGGTTGGCTCAACGCTTTGAAACCATCCCCGCGCCCAGATTCAGGTCGACTGGGTGAGGACTGCGACCAGTTCGGTGCTGACAGCACCAGGTGCGCCGAAGTTGACGGACCAGGTCGCCTTTCACCCGCTGCCTGTGGAGTGGGAGGCGACTCTTCGCGTCCTCGGTCAGGGTGACGGCCAGTGATCTCCGAGAATGACTCAGCGCGTGATGTACAGCGGTGGTCTCCTGGTGTGCCAGTCCGTGGTGCGCTGAAACTCTTCACCGATGCCGAACAGTAGTGATTCGTGATGAGCCGCGGCCGTGAGTTGAGCACCGATCGGCATACCCGATCGAGGGTGAAATCCGACCGGGAGCGCAAGCGTGGGTCCGTCGTGCAGGGACCAGGGATAACTGAACTGGCCGAGTCGCCGCGAGCGTGCAATGACGTCGTCATCACCGGCGATGGGCGGTACGTCGACCGGCATGGTCGGGGTCAATACGGCGTCGACGTCTGTGAACAGCGCGCTGAGTCCGCGACGGAACTCCGCCCTGGCGGCCAGGGCTGTTGTTCTCTCGGAGTCCGAAATGGACAGACCCAGGGACACACGCGCGAGGGTATCGGGATGGAACAGATCGGGCGACGATTGCACTCGGTCATGGTGGAGCGCAGCAAGATCCGAGTACAGCAGGGTGTATACGATGTCCTGCGCGTGAGCAGCGCCGGGAACATCGACCGGTACCACCTCGTATCCCACGGTCTGCAATTGCTGTGCCGCTGCGTCGATTGCGTCGCTGATGGCAGCGTCGACGTCGTCGGTGATGAATACCGACGGCAGCCCTATCCGTCGAGCGGGGCGAGGCGCCGGAGCCTGGTCGGTGCGCAGTACGTCGAAGAGGCGGGCAACCTCGGTTACCGATCGTGCCATCGGACCGACGGTGTCGAAGGCGTCGCTGACCGGGAAGACTCCGGTATTGCTGATTGCGCCCCAGGTTGGTCGCAGTCCTGTGATGCCGCATGCTGCTGCGGGTAGGCGGACTGATCCGCCGGTGTCAGTACCGAGGGCGGCGTCCACCAGACCTGCAGCGACTGCGGCGCCGGAGCCTCCACTCGAACCGCCCGGGACCCGGCTGGGGTCCCAGGGGTTGCGGACGGGGCCCGCGGCGGAGTTCTGGGAGGTGACCCCGACCGCGAACTCGGCCATGTTCAGCTTGGCGGTGATGTGCGCGCCCGCAGCGATCAATCTGCGGACGACCTCTGCGTGTGCAGATGCGATGCGGTCGGAGAAGAACCGGGACGCACAGGTCGTGGGTACACCGGTGACGTCGATGTTGTCCTTGACGCCGATACGCATTCCGGTCAGAGGACCATCGATGGTGGCGTCCGGAGTGTCGATCCAGGTGATGACGCTGCCCAACGTCTCGTCGAGAACGTGAGCGGTCGGGCCGCCGCTGGTTGCGGCGGCCCGACCTGTGGTGCCGCTCAGGACGTGCTCCCTGCGCGCAGTGCCGCAGTGGCTTCCTCGTCTACGGTCCAGGCTTCGGTGTCGACGACGACCCCGTAGTCGCGTCGAGCGTCCTCCGCCGTGAGGTACTCGTCCCAGACGTCGCTGAGGACTTGGAAAGGATCGCGGAGGAACGGATTTCCGAAACCGCCACCGGAGGGCAGCTTGATCTCCAAGGTTTCGCCGGCGCGGATGGTTTCCTGGGTGACCTTGGAGAAGAGCACCTCCTCGCGGTCTGTTCCGGCGTTGCGGGTGAACGCTCCTGCGACGCCGTCGTGACCGCCCAGCGCACCGGCGGGCGGGTCGGAGCGGTTGTCGGCTTCGGATCCGAGGAAGGTGTCGGTCTCCATGAGCCATTTGCGGACGCTGCCGATGCCGCCTCGCCACTGGCCCGGTGCGGGAGCTTCGTCGCGGAGTTCGTATCGGAGGGCACGCATGGCGTGGTTGAGTTCGAGTTCTTCGATGGGGTTGTTGCGGGTATTGGCCATGAGCGAGTCGACGGCGTCCATGCCGTCCTTGCCGTTGCGTCCGCCGTACGAACCTTCGTTGATTTCGATGTACACCCAGTATGATTCGCCGTCTTCAGCGACGCCGGAGTAGGCGATCGCGCACAGTGCAGCCGACGACCCTGCGATTGCGTGGTCGGGGAGCACGGGTGCCAGGGCGAGGTTGATGGAGTCGAAGATTCGGTTCACCTGGGAGAACCGGGCGAAGCACGATGCCGGGAAGTCCGGGTTGAAGATCGTTCCCTCGGGTGCGTATGCCCTTACTGGGCGGAAGCAGCCGTCGTTCTGGGGGACGAATTCCTCGGTCAGGTCTTCGTCGAGCAGGATGGTGCGGATCGCGGCCACCGCGACGGGGAGGACGGATCCTTCGAATGGCACGTTGAAGGCTGTGGGGACCTGGTCGTTGGAGCCGGTGAGGTCGATGAGGATGTCTTCTCCCTCGACTTGCACGCGCACGGCGACCTTGAGGGGAACACCGCGGTTCTTACCGTCGTCGTCCAGATAGCCGATAGGTGCTTCGTAGCTGCCGTCCGGGATTTCGCGGATTCGGCTGCGAAGCATGTTCTCCGAGTAGTCCATCCACCGTTCGCTGGCACTCATGACGGTGTCGAGACCGTACTTCTCGAGCAACTCGGTGAATCGCTTCTCGCCGATGCGCGCACAGGCGATGAGTGCTTCGAGATCGCCTCGGTTCTGTTCGGGTGTGCGCACGTTGTCGAGGATGTGCTGGATGAGGTAGTCGTTGCGGACGCCGCCGTCATAGATCTTCATCGAGCCCACCAACATCTGCGTGGCGCTGTGACTTCCGGGAGAAGAGGATCGATGGTAGCCAAGACATTGGACAGCAACGAAATTGACGCCTTAACCAAGCGACTGGACGACGCGCAGACCGGGGTCCACGACACCCCCAGTCTCGCGGACGACGTCGAGATGGACATCGACGACGCGTACCGCATCCAGGAAGCACTGCTCGCTCGGCGTCTGAACCGCGGGGAGACACTCGTGGGCGTCAAGCTCGGGTTCACGAGCAAGGCGAAGATGGCCCAGATGGGGGTGTCCGACGTGATCATCGGCCGACTCACCGACGCGATGCGCGTCGACAACGGCGGCCGCGTGAATCTGCAGAGGTTCATCCACCCCAAGATCGAACCCGAGGTTGCGTACCGCCTGGCGCGGGACGTCGATCTCGACGATCCCACCGTCGACATCGAATCCTGCGCCGAAGCGGTCGCTCCCGCAATGGAGATCATCGACTCCCGCTACCGGGACTTCCGGTTCACCTACACCGACGTGGTCGCCGACAACACGTCCGCGGCCGCGTACGTGATCGGCCCGTGGCAGTCGATGCGTGCCGTCGGCGATCTCGCGGTACGGCTCGAAGCAGGCGGACAGGCCGTCAACGGCTCGACCGCCGCGATCCTCGACGACCCCGTCAACGCCCTCCACTCACTACTCGAGGTAAGCCGGCGACGGCGCATCCCCTTACGTGCCGGCGATGTAGTCCTTGCGGGAGCTGCGACCGCCGCGATCCCACTGACGGCCGGTGTCGCACGATGCGAGATCGACGGTCTGGGCAGCGTCACGGTGGAGGGAAAGGCATGAGCGACAATGCCGCCAAGGTCATCGAACGCCTCGCGACACCCCGCGGGCGCTTCCCTCACGTGAAGATCGCGGGCGACTTCATGTACGTCTCCGGGACCAGCTCTCGCCGGCCGGACAACACGTTCGTCGGCGTCGAGGTCGACGCAATGGGAACGACGAATCTCGACATCCGGGTACAGACGCGCGCGGTGATCGAGAACATCCGGTCGATCCTCGCTGAGGTCGGTGCGGATCTCAGCGACCTCGTGCAGGTCACGTCGTACCTCGTGTCGATGAACGACTTCGGCGGATACAACGAGGTGTACGCCGAGATGTTCGACGAGACCGGACCCACCCGCACCACCGTTGCGGTGCACCAGCTTCCGCATCCGCACCTGCTCATCGAAATCCAGGGCGTCGCCTACGTACCCGCTCATCGCCGTACCAACACCCTCGACACGAAGGACCGCTCATGACCACCATCCCGCCCGTCATCGATTTCCAGAAATGGATCGCCGAGAACAAGCACCTGCTCGCGCCGCCGGTCAACAACCAGACGATGGCGCTGGGCGACGACTTCGTCGTGCAGGTCGTCGGCGGCCCCAACGAGCGCACCGATTACCACCTCGACCCGTACGAGGAGTGGTTCTACCAGATCGAGGGTGACATCCACGTGGACGTCATGACCGAGGACGGACCGCAGCGCGTACACATCCGTGAAGGCGAGACCTGGCTGCTCCCCGGCAATCTTCCGCACTCGCCGCAGCGTCCTACCGCGGGCTCGATCGGCCTGGTCATCGAGCGCGTGCGCCGCGAGGGCACACTGGAGACGTTCCAGTGGTACTGCCTCGAGTGCAACCACCTGATCCACGAGATCGAACTGCAGGTGCGCAACATCGTCGCCGACCTGCCACCGGTGTTCGTGCAGTTCTACGAGGACGAGCAGGCCCGCACGTGTGACAACTGCGGCACCCTACATCCCGGAAAGGGCTGACGTGAGCGGCACCATCGACGTCCACACCCACTACGTCCCCAAGGGGTGGCCGGATCTGACCACCGATGCCGGACCCGACGCCCCCTGGCTCCGGGTCGAGAGCGAGGCCGAGGCCGTCATAATGATGGGCTCCAAAGAGTTCCGCCGCATTCAGGCCGACGCCTGGGATGCGGAGATCCGACTGCGGGACATGGACGCCGACGGCGTCCGGACCCAGGTGGTCTCGCCGACACCGGCATTCTTCAACTACGGCCGCACCGGCGCGCAGGCCGAACGGATCGCGCGCATCTTCAACGACCTCGCGCTTGACATCGTCGCCCCCGCCCCGGACCGATTGATCCCGTTCTGCCAGGTGCCGCTGCAGGACGCCGACGCGGCCTGCCGTGAGGTGGAGCGCTGCGTCGCCAACGGGCATCGCGGAGTCGAGATCGGCAACCACGTCGGCGACCGTGACCTCGACAGCGAGGGCGTGGTGACCTTCCTGCAGCACTGCGCGTCGCTGGATGTCCCGGTGTTCGTCCATCCTTGGGACATGGACTCCTCGCCGCGCCTGGACCGTTGGATGGCGCAGTGGCTCACCGCGATGCCCGCCGAGACACATCTGTCGATCCTGGCGTTGATCCTGGGTGGCGTTTTCGATCGCATCGATGGCCGGTTGAAGATCGGGTTCGCCCACGGTGGAGGGTCGTTCGCGTTCTGGCTCGGGCGGATGGAGAACGCCTGGCACCGCCGTAACGACGTTATCGGCACGTCCGAGATGCCGCCGTCACACTACCTCGGTCGCTTCTACGTGGACTCCGTGGTCTTCGACGACCGTGCGCTACGCCTGCTCGTTGACACAGTTGGAGTGGAACGGGTGATGGTGGGTAGCGACTACCCGTACCCGCTGGGGGAGCGGCCGGTAGGGGAGGTCGTACGCAAGAGCGAGTTCCTGGACGTGGCCTCGCGGAATCTGATCCAGTGCGGCAATGCCGAGCGGTTCCTCGGCCTCTCCGATACGTCTGACGCATAGCCGGATTGGGACACCCGGCGGTCGATCCGGCATTTGCGAGTCATGTCTCACAGGTGCGGAATCGTCCGTACGGACGGATACGGCCGCCGGAATCTCCTGACGAAGGACAGGTCTCGGATATCCGAGACCTTGCCAAGAGACGTGGACCCGTCCCGGCTATGTGTACCCCTACTGATCGTCGATGGCTTCTCCCGTCTTTCCGGTGAGAGTCGAAGCCTCTCCCACCGTCCCTCACCGAGAAGATAGGACGAGAATCGATGGCATCATCGCGCCGACCACCTCGCTTCCGCCCGATCGTCGACGGTTGGCAGTGGCAGTTGCGTGCTCTCTGTCGGTTCACCGACCCCACCGTGTTCTTCGCGCAGGAACAGGAGAGCCAGGGAGTCCGGGTCAGACGAGAACGCATTGCCACCGGAATCTGCGCCCGATGCCCCGTTCGGCCGGAATGCCGCGCGTTCGCACGGATACACAAGGAACGGTGGGGCGTCTGGGGCGGGACCACTGAATCCGAGCGCCGGGCCTGGTGAGACATGGTCTGGTGTGCTCCCTGCGTTCTGCCCGGAAGACTGGAACGGCGGCCGTTGCGGTGCGACGGTCGGAGCGCCGAAGGAGAGTCTCGCAATCGTGCCTGCATCTATCGCAGTGCCACAGCAGTCACACGGGGCTCGTTGACCAGCAAGAGAGCGACGTAGACGAAGGACACGCGGACTACTGTCCCGGATGGGGAGGGAACCCGCGTAGAGGCGAAGGCGAATGCATGAGTTACTGCCCCAAGGGGCACGGCGGGAGCGGGTTGTTCTCGTCACTGTCCCGAGTGTCCTCACGGACCTTGCTGATGTCGATGACCGCCAGCTCGGGTGCGCAGCCAAAACCAGGGCGCAGTCGGTGGACGAGCCGATAGGAGGTCGCCATAGTATTGGCCGAATTTCGGGCAGACATGGCGTCATAGTCGGTCAGTGGGTTCGGGCAGTTCCAGGGCCCGATGAGGCGGGTCAGTTCGCGCATCGCCTGGATAGGGGCGGGGCACAGGTCGCGGTGGGCGAAGTATTTGCCGGGCCCGGGTCGGCGGTGGTTCACAAATACCGGGATCGCGGGTGCGGCCGCGAATCAGGTCTCGGGAGGAGCTGGGCAGTGCCGGCGTCCCAATACACGCTTCCCAGGACGTGTTCGTGATGGGCGGCGGGGGAGAGGAGCCGATCGATCGCAGTCCGAGAGCCCACCGGTATCTCCGTGTCCGGCGGAGTCGATCGCGCGGCCGAAGGCGGCACCTGCGGTGCGTTCCATCCTTGCTTGCGGCACCAGGACAGCCGTTTCGCGACCGCGGCGCGGCGCGCAATCCAGTATTGACCGCAGCTTGGACCCTGAGAGATTCAAGGGCCGCGCCGATCTCGTCATCGGACACCGAATTCAGGACCGGGCCGGACCAGGGAGCCCATCGCGGTCGCGAGCATCGAGTGGGTCGACGGACTTGACGATCGCGATGGCGAAGGTGCGGTGGGTGCTGCCGGGATCGAGGGTGTCTAGGAACGACTCGGGGGAATCGCGCAGGGTGCGGGGCGCGAGAGTTGAGCTGGTTCGACGCGTCGACGGCGCAAGCCGGGAGTGGCGTTACGTGCCAGTTGGCACAGGTGGGTGCGCTCGTCACCGAGTTGCAGCGCCCGGACGCCCGCCTCCAGGGCGCTGTCGGATGCGTCGCCGAGCCGACTACCGCGGCATCAACGACGTTGGGCAATCGACGCCGATGGGCACGAGTACGTCGGAGTGGTCACGGAGATCGGCGACGAGGTGCGCACCCATTGCCGTCGACGACTTCGTATCGGATCGTTCTTCGCCTCGGGCAACACCTGTTGGTTCGGCGCCGTGGCCGCAGAGGTCGAGCTAGGCAAGACCGTGGCTGTGGTCGGTGAATGCGAGGGGCCTGCTCGCTGTACCGGCCGCCAAGCAGAAGCAGCGCGCGGCTTCAGGTAATCGAACCGCAGCAGCACCGCTGATGCGATGCATCACACATTGGGGCTTGCAGTAATCCAGATCACCAGGCATCCTAAGTGCATCCAAAAATGTATGCACTTAGGAGGAACCTCGGTGGCTGCTCTCAACTCGCCCGAGATGCTGAACCCGCCGTTGTCTGTGTCGGATCCGAAGCACACCGAGGCGGTCGATTTTCTGCACCACGAAGCAGAACTGCTCGACAACCTCGAAGAGCGCACATGGCTCACCGAACTCGTCAGTCGCGACATCACCTACCGCGTGCCCGTCCGTGAGACAGTCGAACGCGCTCGCGGGCGCGGATTCCACACGGCGACCTTCCACCTCGACGAAACCTACGGATCACTCGATTCACGCGTGACCCGCGGCGAAACCAAGTACGCCTGGGCAGAGGATCCGCCGTCGCGTGTGCGTCACTTCGTGACCAATATCAGGACACGCGAAGCAGTCGATGGCGACCCGGATCTACTCGACGTCAGAAGCAATCTGCTGATCTACCGCACTCGACAGGAGCAGACGACCCCGCAGCTGCTTTCAGGGGAGCGGCACGACATCCTGCGTCGGGAAGACGGACGCTGGCGTCTACTGCGGCGAGTGGTCTACCTCGATCTCACCGTCATCGGAACCCACAACTTCTCCCTCTTCTTCTGACGATTCTCGTCCTCCACGCAATCAGGAAGTGCAGCTATGAATCCTGTGATCGACAGCGGTAGGCCTGACACGAAGGCGGCGTCGACCCTCACACCCAAGGTTCGTCAAGCGATGGACCGCATCGACGAAGGTCTGTCACGTGGTCGGATTCCTGCCGAAATCTTCGGTAACCCGGACATCTATCAGGCCGAGCTCCGCCGAATCTTCGGCCGTGCCTGGGTGTTCATGGCACACGAGTCGGAGATCGAAGCGAACGGCGACTATGTGGTCCGCAAGATCGGTGAAGATTCGTTCGTCGTCACCCGCGACGAGCACGGGCAGATCCACGTCTTGTTCGACGCGTGTCGTCACCGTGGCGTGCAGATCTGCCGAGCGGACTCCGGTAACTCCTCCCACTTCCGCTGTCCATACCACGGCTGGACATACTCGTCGGACGGATCCCTTGTCGGCGCACCCCTGTGGAAAAACGCTCTCGAGGGAATGAAGAAGGAGGACAGTGGCCTCGCCAAGGCAGCCCAGGTCGAATCGTTCCACGGACTGATCTTCGCGACCCTCGACCCGACTGCGCCGCCGCTGCGGACCTATCTCGGCGGGATGGCCTGGTACCTGGATCTGGTATTCGGTCTGGACAAGGACGGCGTCGAAGTGCTCGGCGCACCACAGCGTTTCGTGGTCGACGCCAACTGGAAATCTGGTGCGGACAACTTCTCCGGCGACGACTATCATCTCGGCACACTTCACAAGTCCGTGTGGAGTATCGGCGCGTTCCCCGTTCCGTTCAGCGAGAACATGATGGGCTACCACATCCAGGCATCACCGGGACATTCGCTGTCGTTCTCGATGGCCGAATATGCCGACGAGCCCGGACCCACCTTCTTCGGATTCCCCGAATCGATCGCAGAACACGTCGACAGCGAGAACATCTCGCTCGAACAGCTCGAGGTGGCGCGGCGATCCCGCGTCTTCGTCGGCAATGTGTTCCCCAACTTTTCGATCCTCGCGCTCCCCATGAGCGAGGACGGGGCCAATCACGCACCCACCGGCATTCTCACCATCCGAACATGGCAACCCAAAGGCCCCGGACAGATCGAGATCTGGAACTGGTTCGTGGGATACAAGAACATGACGCCAGAGCAGAAGGAGCGGACCTACCACGCAGCACTCGGCACATTCTCGCTGGGCGGTTCGTTCGAGATGGACGATACCGAACCGTGGCTCACCGTGACGCGGACCGGGGGTTCGGTTGCCGGTGAACTTCTCGGGTTCGAACTGAACTACGAGATGGGAATGCCAGGAATCGGCATGGCAACGCCGGTATCCGATTGGCCGGGCCCCGGCAAGGTGTACTGGACGCGCTACGAGGAAGGTGTCCAACGCAACCTGTATCAATTCTACGCCGACATGATGCGCTCCGAACCGGGCGAGTGGCCGGAGTTCGAGTTTTGAAGGCCGACAGGGGAGTCCGAGACAGATATGTGTCCGGTGGCCTGCTCGGAAAGCTGACACCCGGACGCAACATCGCCGTGGTGGTGGTCGACCTGCAATACGGTTTCACCGAAACTCGGTACGCCCCAGGATTCGATCTCCACGAGGTGGTCTCCGGTACCCGGACACTGGTCGATGCAGCACGCGAACACGGTGTACCCGTGTGGTTCACGACCATCGCCTTCCCGGCGGACAACGACGGCCGAGGTGCCACCTGGCTTGCCAAGATGCCGGCGCTGACCGGCTTGCGGGAAGGCCACCGCAGCACCTTGATCGACGCTCGTCTCGGCATGCGCGCGGACGAGAGCCTTGTGGTCAAACAAACCGCTTCGGCGTTCGCGCACACCGACCTTGCGGAGCAACTGCACGGATCCGGAATCGACACGATCGTCGTTGCCGGAGCGACCACTTCCGGCTGCGTTCGGGCCACCATCGTGGATGCGTGCGCCGCAGACATCCCCGCATTCGTGGTCCGCGAATGCGTGGGCGACCGCGAGAGAGCACCTCATGATGCGTCGCTGTTCGACATCGAGGCGAAGTACGGCGATGTCGTCTCACTCAACCAAGCACTCGACCTTGTCAGGGGAAAGCGATGACAACCTCGATCGACACGACCCTGTACCGAGCCCCCTCTCTGGACACACCCGCCCGGGTCGTGGGTTCCACACCGCCACGGCTCGTGCTGCCGGGCGTCGACAGCCTCGACTGGGGACTACAGAACGAACGTGAACTCGGCTTCTTCGGCGAACCCATCGACGGGTCCGACTTTCTCATCGAACTCGAACGCTCGGGCCTGCGAGGGCGTGGCGGCGCCGGATTTCCCGCGCACCTCAAGTGGGCAACGGTCGCGGAGGCAGCCGGACCGAAAGTCGTCGTGGCCAACGGGCACGAAGGGGAGCCGGCGTCGCTGAAAGATACCTGGTTGCTCACGCGCAGACCCCACCTCGTACTCGACGGGTTACTGCTGGCAGCCGCGACGGTCGGTGCGGACGAAGCCATCGTCTACGTATCTCGACCGGAGACCGTGGCCGCAGTGGAGCGCGCGATCGACGATGTTCGCACGGCAGGACTCGTCCCTGAGAACATCCGGATCAGCGTGCACCGTGCCGAGCACACCTATGTCGCGGGTGAGGAGTCCGCGGTGTGCCGGTCAATCGACGGATTTCCCGCGAAACCGACCAGTAAGCCGCCGCGCCCTTTCCAGCAGGGAGTACACGGTCTGCCGACGTTGATCAGCAACGTCGAAAGCCTTGCGCACGCTGCGTGGATCCGGGTGCACGGTGCCACCGAATTCGCTTCGGTCGGGAGCGCCTCTTCGAAGGGCACAGCGTTGTTCACCCTCACCGGTGCCTGCACCTCACCGGGGGTCTTCGAGATGTCGTTGGGATCGCCGCTGCTCGACCTCGCATCTGCCGGTGGGACGGTGACACCGATGACGGGTGTGCTCATCGGGGGCTGGTTCGGGGGAATCCTCACCGGGGATCATGGCGCGACGCTGTGCTGCTACGACGCGATACGTGCGATCGGGAGCGGTCTGGGATGCGCCGCCGTCACCGTGCTGGGCCCCGACGACGACATCATCGAGATCGCAGGCGAACTCAGTGCCTGGTTCCAGCACGAATCCGCGAAGCAATGCGGAACGTGTGTGAGCGGCACGAACGCGATCGCGCGTGCGTTCCGGCAGGTGCTTCGCGGTGACGACGATCCGTCGCACAGGCAGAACTTGATCCGCTGGGGAGCGACGACACCCGGACGCGGTGCATGCGGCTTCATCGATGGAGCCTTCACGCTTGCCCGCACTGCGGGAGCCGAACTCGCTCGGCGGCACGCCAATTCGAACGAGGGAGTGCTTCCGTGAAAGTTGATCACGAGATCGAGGTCATGAAAGTGACCGTCGACGCGACGAAGTGCGACGGCTATGGCATCTGCTTCGATGTCTGCCCGTCTGTGTTTCGGTTCGACGAGTGGGGCTATGCCGTCGCCGCCGGAGACGGAACCGTTCCCCGTAAGGATCGTCAGAAGGCACGGCGTGCGATCTCGCTGTGCCCGGAACGGGCGATCCGCGAGATCACCTGACGCCGCGCGTCCACCCAACAGCCTACGAAGGAGTCATCGTGTATCTCGGTCTCGACAAAGGAGTCGCACTGGTCACCGCGGCATCCCGCGGAATCGGGCGGGCAACCGCCGAACGTCTCGCGATGGAAGGCATGACGGTCGTCGTGGCGTCGCGCAGCGTCGGAAGTGAACGCGAGGACCTCGGCGAAGGATATATCGTTCCGATCGAGGTAGATCTCGCTGATGCGGAGGCCACTGCAGCTCTTGTCGATACGGTCGTCGATGCATACGGAAGCCTCGAAGTCGCCGTGCTGAACACACCGGGACCACGCATCGTCCCCGCACTCGACACGTCGTGGTCGGACTGGCGGGCCGCACACGATCTACTGCTGCGCCCGGTCGTCCAACTCGGCACTGCCGCAGCGAAACAGATGCAGAAGCAACGGCGCGGCTCGATCGTCCTGATGTCGTCGACCTGGGTGCGCCAGCCCGCCGCAGGCGGTGTGTTGTCGTCGGCATACCGCTCGGCCGCATCGGCGTTCGTGAAGACACTTGCGAACGAAGTGGCTTCCGAGGGTGTGCGTGTCAACCAGGTCATGCCCGGCGCGACCGGAACAGCCCGCATGCACGGCATCGTCGAGATGAAAGCGCGCAACAACGCCACCGCAGTCGACGACGAGATCGCAAAGGTGGTGCACGACATTCCCCTCGGCCGATGGGCGGAGGCGAGCGAGATCGCGGACACGGTCGCGTTCCTGGCCTCCCCCCGGGCCGCATTCATCACCGGCACGTCCCTGTCCGTGGACGGCGGCGCAGTGCGCGCTGCGCACTGACAACCGAGCCGGATACAACGATACGAGGAGCAGACATGCCGAAAACCCTGACCGAGAACTTCGTCGAGCAGTTCACTCTGTGCAAGGTGACTGCGGACGAAACCGTCGGTATCATCGCAGAACTCGGACAGAAGGACGAGTACGTCGCCGCCGCAGTGGCTGCCGCCCGACAGATCGGAGCTGGAGTGCTCGTACTCCACGCCTCGAGCCTGTCCAGCCCGAATCTCCCGCCCTATGCAGCCGACGGACGAGAGGTCGCTCCCCTTCTCGCTGCCGCAGGTGAATGCGACTTCGTCGTCGACGTCACTGTCGGCGGACTGATCCACTCCGACGTCCGCACCCGAATCACAGGAAACGGCAAGAGGATGCTGTTCGTCGCCGAACCGAACGATGTCCTCGAACGTCTATCGGGCAACGCGGCACTGCGGGCCGCGGTCGAGACCGGCGGCAACCGCCTGCGATCGGGAAGCACCCTTCGCGTCACCAACGCTGCCGGCATGGATCTCACCGCCGATATCTCGGGCGAGAACCTGCCGATCACCCACCAGTGGGGATATGTCGACGAACCCGGTCGCTGGGACCACTGGCCTTCCGGATTCGTCGCCTGCTTCCCGCACGACCGGACCGCGGAAGGCCGGATCGTTCTGCAACCGGGCGACGCCCTCATCCCGTGGCAACGCTACGTGCGCGACACGGTGACGCTCGAGGTGGAGAAGGGGTTCATCAAGAGTGTGTCCGGAAACGGTGCCGATGCACATCTTCTCAACGACTACTTCGAGGCGTGGAACGACGGTGAAGTCTGGGCATTGAGCCACATGGGCTGGGGCCTGCTCGAGCGTGCTCGATGGTCGGCCTTCGACGTCTACGATCCCCGCACGCTGTACGGGCAGGAGCTGCGGTCCACGGCCGGAAACTTCATGTGGTCGACAGGATCCAATCGCTTCGCCGACCGCGAAACCCCGGCGCACCTCGACATCCCGATGCGAGGCTGCACCGTCGAGATCGACGGTGTGGCAGTGGTACGCGACGGCGCTCTTGTCGCCGACTGAACGCGATCGACCCCGAACCGGATCGACGAAGAAGGATGTGACCGACATGGACAAGAGCACGATCGAAGCTGCCATCCTCGCGATGGCGCGCGACACCGACCTGCTCGCGGCAGTGAAGCACGAACCGTCGCAGGCACCGAAACTACTGGGTATCGACGAGGACTGGGCCGAAACCATCTTGACCGGAAACCGCGACCGACTGCGGTCGATCGGGCTGGGTGACGGGCTGACGATTCTCGTCAGCCGCTGGTTCAACGACGACCTCGGTGACGCTTCGAGTGCCGGTGGATTCGTGGTGGACGAGTCGATGTCGCTTCCGACACCGGATGTTCCCCGCAACCTGGTGTTCGCCGGCGGGTGCTCGCACGTGCCGGACCTTCTGGCCCGACCGGAGATCGACCCCGACGACGCGGTGGCACGCCTGCTCGCAGGCTACGACAAGTTGGCGTCGGACATCGCCGCGGCAGACCCCGATGTCATCCTCGTGTCCGCGGACTGTCACTTCCAGAGTTTCGACACCGGACATTTCGTGCTCGGCGTCGGCGAACGTCATACCGGGTCGATGGAGTTCTTCAAACGACCCGACCTGGACCTCGACCTGACCGGACATCCCGATCTCGCGCGGTCGCTCGCGGACGCGATCCGAGCGGGAGGACTCGAGGTGGAGGAGGCGCCGCGCGTCGATCTCGACCACGGTCTGGTCGTACCCCTACGCCTGCTCCTGCCTCGGCCCGATCTACCTGTCATCCCGGTCATCACCCAGCCGGCACGGAGCTTCTCACCGTTCAACGCCCGACGGTTCGGTGAGGCGATGCGCAGCGCGATCGACAACTCCGGCCTGAAAGTTGCGTTTCTTGCCACAGGTGGACTGTCGCACTGGCTCGACCCTGGGCACTTCGGGGGTGTCGACACCGCGTTCGACACGTACATTCTCCAATTGCTCCAGAGTGGCCGCGGGCTGGACATGTGCTCACTCGAGCCATTTCCTCTGCTCGAGCATGGTCAGTACGAGATCCTCAACTGGATGATCATGCTCGGGGTAACTGGGCCGGCCGTCCGCGGAAACGTCTATGCCTATGAGCCGATGGAAGCATCCGGCGGTGGGTGGACCGTCGTCGACATGGATCTCGACGAGGCCAGGGAACGATCCGGAGCATTGGCAGCCAGGACGGGGCAGTCATGACGACGGCGTCCCGATCATTGAAGGTGGGCCTGACCCAGTGGCATGCGACCACCGACATCGACGGGAACCTCGAAGTGGCGCTCCGTTTGATCGAACGAGCCGCTGCCGACGGCGCCTCGGTGGTAGTGCTGCCGGAGAACGGACTGATGCTGGGCACCGGTGTGCAGATGCGGGAGACCGCGCTGAGTATCGACGCCGCCCCCGTCGTCGCGCTGTGCACACTTGCGCAACGTCTTGGCGTCGTCGTCGTGCTCGGTGGAATGAAGAACCGGGTGGCCGATCAGGTATTCAACTCTGCGCTCGTCATCGACACCTCGGGTGAGATCGTCGTGCGCTACGACAAATTGCACCTGTTCGACGCGCACATCGGAGGGCAGTCGTTCGAGGCGTCATCGATCGAGCGACCCGGTGACAGGCTCGTCGTGGTCGATATCGATGGAATCAAGGTGGGGCTGACGATCTGCTACGACGTCCGCTTCCCTGAAATGTTCCGCGCGCTGGCCGGTGCGGGTGCCGAAGTGCTTCTCGTGCCGGCAGCGTTCACACAGACCACCGGTGAAGCCCACTGGCATACATTGCTGCGGGCACGTGCAATCGAGAATCACGCATTCGTCGTAGCCCCGGCCACGGTGCATTCACCGACACCCGACCACGCGGATGCCTTCGCCACCTACGGGCACGCTCTGGCAGTGGGACCGTGGGGCAATATCCTCGCAGACCTGGGGGAATCGGCTGAGACGGTACAGGTCGTCGAACTCGACCTCGCGGAAGTCGACCGAGCCCGCGCACAGCTGCCCGTTCTCGCCGGCCGGCGAGACCCGCGGGTCTATGCCAGCAAACCGCACCTCACCCGCATTTCGACCGAACAGAAAGAGCTCGCGCGATGACCGACCAGCACAATCGGCACGACCTGCCTCCCGGGGTCATCGATGCAGAGCCGTGGAACGGCATCGGAAACGAGTTCGCGGGCGTGCGCTTCCGGAAGGTATCCACCCGCAACGGCGAACGGCTCGAACTCTACGTGCCTCGAACGGAGTCCGGCATTCTCCTGGACCCCATGGCGCTCGAGGTCCTCGCCGATCAGCAACCGGAGTTCTTCACCCGCCTCATAGCGACCCGACTCGGTTCTGCGGACAACTGACAATGCCAGGTGAGAAGTCGGCAGGTGTGGCCTGGAACCGTGCGGATGGCACGTCCGCTCCACGACGTGGTGACGCCGTGGAGCGGACGTATTACGCACTACGTGAACGGATCCTGTCGGGAATGTACCGACCTGGGGTGAGCCTGTCACAGGTGCATCTCGCTGAAGAGCTCTCGGTGTCGCGGACCCCGCTGCGCGAGGCACTACGGCGGCTCGAGGCGGAGAATCTGGTGGTCAACAAGGCCAACCGCGGGGTGGTGGTGACGCCCATCCGACTCCGTGATGTCGAGGACTCGTATGCGATGCGACTCCTGGTCGAGCCGGCGCTGGTCTCTGCTGTACTGCACGACGTCACCGACACAGATACCGACGCCATGGCGGCAGCACTGGCTGAAATGGACGACTGCCGGATCTCTCCTCGTGAGTTCCAGTTGGCACACTGGCGGTATCACTGCGTCATCCTCGACAGGTGCCCGATAGGAATGCGTGAGCTCATCGAATCGAATCTCACCCTGATCGACAGGCACCAGCGGATGTACTTCGAACGGCCTGCCGCAGTCGGAGACATCACCTCCACCGACACACTGTTCCTCGCGGCGATCCGGAACCGCGACGGACACCGAGCCCGGTCACTGCTCGAGTTCCACCTCCTCGACACAGCGATCGGAATGATCATGGCCCTCGACACCGGTCACGAGTTCGATTCGCTGACGGTCACTTTGAAGGGTTTGGGAATCGCGATCGACGATTTCGACCAGTTGCGTGCAGGCCAACCTACTCGGGTCGATTGGCAGCGCGACACCGGCGTACCGGCCATGACAACGGCGAATCTCATCACGACAACAGGACGTTTGACAGCAGTGTCCTGACCCGCCGTCCGGAACCTCGCAGACACCAATACCGAAAAGAGGCGTACAGATGGCTTCCTCCTACCGCATCGGCATGATCGTGCCGAGCTCGAACACCACAATGGAGACGGAGATCCCAGCGATGCTCCGCGCCAGAGAAGAGATACGACCGGAACAGTTCACCTTCCACTCCTCCCGTATGAGGATGCAACAGGTCACCCCCGAAGAACTCGTAGCCATGGACGCCGACTCGCTGCGCTGTGCGGCCGAACTCGCCGATGCTCGCGTCGACGTCATGGCGTACGCATGTCTGGTGGCCATCATGTCGCAAGGGTTGGGGTACCACACCGAATCCGAACCGAAGCTGGCGGCGGTGGCGCAACGCGAAAGCGGCACCGGCATACCGGTTCTGTCCTCAGCAGGGGCGCTGACCGAGGCTCTCACACATCTCGATGCCAAGAACATCGCGGTGATCACGCCGTATATGAGGCCGTTGACCGCCACCGTCTGCGACTACATCGAAAACGAAGGCTTCAACGTCGTCGATTCGCTGTCGCTCGAGGTCCCCGACAACCTCGCCGTGGGACGATTGGACCCCCAGAACCTGCTCGAGCATGCTCGCCGAGTGAAGACAAGCGGCGCCGACGCGCTCGTTCTCAGCGCGTGTGTCCAGATGCCATCACTACCGGTACTCGACGCGGTCCAGCAGCAGTTCGACATCCCAGTGGTAACCGCCGCAGCCGCGACGACATGGCGCATTCTCAACCGCCTCGGACTCGATCCGGTGGTTCCCCGCGCCGGTGCGCTGCTCGCGCACTGACTGCCGTATCCATATCTCAGCCCTGCCGGCCGTTGATCCGGCCACCGTCGTGCCCCCTACTTTCGAGCCCATGGAGGCGAAGTGAATTTTCCCGCCTTGTTCACACCAGGCCGGATCGGTGCTCTCGAGATTCCCAACCGTGTTGTGAAATCACCGCAGAGCACGGCCACGTCCAATCCCGACGGCACAGTCAGCCGCCGGACAATCGAGCACTACCGACGCCTCGGCGAAGGCGGTATCGGCCTGGTGATGATGGAATACAGCTACGTCGACGACGATGCCAGCAAAGCGATCCACAACCAACTCGGTAACTCCAATCGCGAGCACGTTGCCGGACTGGGTTGGGCTGCAGACGAGGTGCGCGCCACCGGGGCGAAGGTCGGGCTGCAGATCGCGCATGGCGGTCGACAGAAGTTCCTGGGCACCGCGCCGATCAAGTCTGCGACCGAGTCTTCCTGGGCGGACGTGGAGGGGCAATACGGAATCGTTCCCACACCGATGACGATCGACGAGATCGATGGTGTGGTGCGGTCGTTCGGGGAGGCGGCAGCGCGTGCGTGGTCGGCGCGTTTCGATCTTGTCGAGGTACATGCGGGACACGGCTACCTCATCACGAATTTCCTGTCGCCTCATACCAACTGGCGTCAGGACGAATACGGGGGCAGTTTCGAGAACCGCGCGCGGCTGCTGCTACGCATCGTGGACGAGATTCGAGCCTCGGTGCCGGCGGACTTCCCGCTGAGTATTCGGCTCTCGGTGACCGACTACGAAGCGGACGGTATCCCCCTCGACGAGACCGTCGAACTGTGCAGGCAACTCGAGGCACACGGCGTCGATGTGCTCCATTGCTCCGGTGGTCATCACGCAGGGATGGAATGGGAAGTCAGCCCCTGGTATCAGGTGCGCGCTCCGCACTGGTGGGGGTGGGAAGAGATCAAGAGGGCTGTGTCCATTCCGGTGATCGCATCCGGGTCGCTGGTGACGCCCGAGGTCGCCGATGAAATCGTCGCATCCGGTTCCGCGGACTTCGTCTCACTCGGCCGAGCAATGCTCGCCGATCCGGACTGGGCCCGAAAGGCTCGGGAAGGCCGGGTCCTCGAGATCGTTCCGTGTATTCGCTGTAACGACGGATGCCTGCACCGTGGACTCAACCGCGGACGTAGTGTCGGGTGCAGTGTCAATCCGCAGGTGGCGGAGGAAGGCCGATTTCCTGTCCTACCGACTGCACGCCCCAAGCGGGTGGCCGTTGTCGGTGGGGGCCCTGCCGGACTGAAAAGCGCGGCGGTGCTGCACGATCGCGGTCACGCCGTGACGCTGTTCGAGCCCGCACAGCTCGGTGGTCTGCTCGTTCACGCTTCGGGCTTCACCGTGAAGCAGGATCTCGCCGGCTTGGTACGACACCTGAGCAACGAGATCGCTCGACGCGAGATCGAGGTGATCGGCGAACAGGCCGATGCGAACGCCCTCGTGAAACGTGGTTTCGACACCGTGGTCGTCGCGACCGGCGCACCGGTCCGCCGCCCGGACTTTCCGATCGACCCGATGGCTGTCGTGGTGCATGCGGCGGACGTCCGTGCGGATCGCCCGTACACCGGGACGGCCGCGGTGATCGGCGGGGGACTGCAGGGGTGCGAGGCAGCGCTCAGATTGTCCGAGATGGCCGGACTCGAGGTGATCCTGCTCGAGTCCGAGCCGCAGCTGCTCAGTGGTGACGAGGTGTTCACCGATGTGGAACGACTGCCGATGTTCCTGGACGGAGCCGGTGTCGACGTTCGCACCGGTGTCCGGGTGGTCGGCGTGGATCGTGCTGGCGTCCACGTGGCGCGAGGCAGCGAACGCGACGTGCTCCCTGCCGACGCTGTCGTGCTGGCACTCGGTCGGGCGCACCCGGACTCACGCCTTACCGACGACCTCCGGACGGCAGGTGTCGACGTTCGTGTCGTGGGTTCGGCTGTGAAACCCGGACGTGTCTTCGACGAAATCCATTCGGCATTCTTCACGGCCCGGACGGTATGAGTGATCGCAACAGTCAGAAAGGCGGTCGCAAAACGAGGTTCTGCGTCACTCTGTCGGGCACGTCGACCTGCTCTCCCGAGGTCCAGCGGATTTCGGCGGGCCGATCGATGCGGCCATCCGGGTGATGCCGGATTTCTATCTGGCGTCCGTGGAGTGCGACCAGGAGTGAATCGAAGCAGTGGTCGGGATCGGCATCGAGGACAAGGCCCAGGGCGGCATCGATGAGATGGAATTCCATGATGCGACGGACCCGCCCGGAATCCCCGATCTTGATGGCGTTCAGGAGATCACCGTCGACATCGATGAAGTCGTCAGGGGTGCGTTGGTGGGAGAGATAGACGCTCTGATGACGATAGATTCGCATGTGCAGCTGATTGGTCAGTTGCCGGAAGTTCTCCGGATAGCGACGCAGGGCAACCTCATGGAAGCGTTGGTGGGCGTCCTGGAATCGTCGACTATGGGCCCTGTGCCGCTGCATCTCCTCGAGGATGTTCTCCATGTCGGCGATATCGCCGCTGCTCAGTTTCGCGGAGACAGCGGCGATGGTCGGTGGTTCGACCAGTACGCGCAATGCATAGTTCTGTTCGGTTTCGGAGTTGACGATGGGGGCTACATGCATCCCACGGTTCGCATGGCTCACGACCAGCCCGTCGACCTCGAGGCGCTGTAGGGCTTCGCGCAATGGAGTGCGGCTGACCTGGTGTTCGGCGGCGAGTTGTTCCTGTGACATGCGCAGTCCGGGCTGGTAGGTGCCGTCGATGATCCGCTGTTGCAGCACCAGGTACAGATCGTCCACTGTGGTGCCGGATCTGGTCTTGGGCCCGGTCATGGACATCCACCCCTTGTTCGTCCCATCGAGTCGAGCTCGAGTGTATACATTTCGGTTCGACGATACTGCGATCGACGGTGGAGGCAGTGTGTCGGGCCCGCCCGCTCCGAAACGCTGGCATCGAAACAACTTTCCTCAGCGGCCTATTGATCTCTACGTGATCCCGGTTACACTCATTCTGAATCCACTTTTGTATACACTTTGGAGGCGTCTATGCCTGCACTCCCTTCGGCCTCATCCGACCGCGACGGTGGGATCGACCCCGACGAGAACTTCAGTACCACCGCGGTTCCGCTCGCTGTACGACTCGGGCGATGGCAGGTCGCAATGTCATACTGGTCGTTGCTCAGCGCGATGGTCTGGCTGTTCTACGGTGCGCTGGCAGCTTCGCTGTTCGGCACCCGCGACGCAATTGCCGCAATCGTGCTCGCTACTGTCGTCTACGGCGTCGCCAACATTGTGACCACTCGTCTCGGAGTCCGTTCCGGACTCAACACCTACCTGTTGACGACCCCCATGTTCGGTCGATGGGGCGCCACCGTGACCTCACTACTCATCGCTGCGACGACGCTGTATTACGCCCTCTTCGAGAGCAGTACGCTGGCGGTGGCGTTCCAGTCGTACTTCGGAACCGGAGACATCCGCATCTGGTACGCAGTCGTCGTGGTCGCGATGCTCCCCCTGATGCTCGGCAGCGTCCAGTCCTGGATGGCCAAGCTCAATGGATTGCTGCTTCCCTTCTACGGTATCGGCCTGGTCGCGACGCTCGTCGCTGCGTACGTCAAGTTCGGTGGCAGTTCGGCATGGCTCGACTTCTCGGGAGTCGTGCCCACCGACGCCCGGACACTTCCCGGGTGGATTCTCGGATTCGTCCTGTACATGGGCCTTTTCATCACGATGCCAACCACCGTCGATTTCGCGCGGTTCGCTGACCGTCGTGACGAGACGTTCCACGAAAACGTCACGTTCGGATGGGTGTTCTATCTGCTGCTGTTCGTCGTCAACGGTCTTGCCGGAATCTACCTGGTTCAGACAGTGCTGCCGAACGAGCCGGCCTCCGAAACCGGAGTCGTCCAGGCGATCCTCGGTAGCCTCGGTCTTGCTGGCCTGCTGTTCATCGTGGTCTCTCAGACTAGGGTGAACACGCTGAACTACTACCAGTGCACCACGAACTTCGAACGCATCGTCAGCACGTTCACGTCGCTGCGCTTCCCCCGCTTCGTCTGGGTCGGCGGCGTCTCGATCGCGGTCTTCCTGCTGATGCTCACGAATGTATTCAGCTACGTGCAGACAGCACTCACCTGGCAAGGAGTCCTCATCGTCGGTTGGGTCGGAATCGTCTTCACCCATGTCGCACTCAGCCGTGCCAACCGTCGCACTGCACCGTCGGGGACAGAGGCCGCTGACGCGCCCCGCCTCGAGTGGGGACTCGTGGCCTGGTTCGGGCCGTCCGCTGTCGGCATCGTTCTGATCGAGGCACCCGGGATCCCTGCGATCCTGAACCAGTCGGCCCAGCTTGTCGTACTCGCTCTTTCTGTTGTGCTTTACACCGCGGTGTACCTGCTGACCCGGCCCGCGGGCCGGGCCGCCCTCGAATCCGCAGCAACCACCGAAACCGTGCCAGCAGAACCTGATCTCCTCACCACGACAGAGTGATCCAGCAACCACCGGGACCTGTCTTCGGTGCGAGCGACGCTGTTGTTTCACCTCCCGCCTCATCTGAGCGGACGAGCCGACAGCCGCCTGCGCATCGTCGGAGGAAGGAATATCGCATGAAGATCTACGGAATGGGGTGGGTCGGCTCACGAACTTCGAATTTCGAGCCGATGCGCGAGTTCGTCGCGGACAAACTCGGACTGACCGTGACCCTCGAACAGGAGAACGCGATCGTCTTCACGTTCGCCGACGGCACGGCTTTCGAGGTGTTCAAACCGACCGACACCGAGCACTCGTTCTTCGATCATCCGGTACCCGGATTCATCGTCGACGACGTGTACGAGGCGCGAGCCGAGCTCGAAACCCGAGGCGTGCACTTCATCGGCGAGGTCCACCGAGGTGTCGAGGATTCCTGGGGTACGGCATGGTCTCATTTCCGTGCGCCGGACGGCCACGTCTACGCGCTGATCAGTCGGCCTGCGATGCACCCCGTGCCCACCTCGCGCCACTTCGACGAGATGCGAATCTGCCTGAAGGTCAACGATCTCGACGAAGCAGTCCGCGTCTACCGTGATGGCTTGGGAATGCCGCTCGTCGACGAATGGACCCATCCGGGAGGCCAGCGTGGCGTTCTGTTCGGGGTCGCCCCCGCCGCGCTCGAACTGTTCGACGAGGCGCAGTGGGACTTCGTCGACGACTCGGAGACCGGAGTGCGGCTGAACGCCGACCACGCCCTGCGCATGGAGGTCCGCGATCATACAGCGATCGAGGCCCTCGCGCGGCGCCTCGAGGAGACCGGAGCCACCCGCGCGGGCACGATCACCGACACGCCATGGGAGCAGCAGTGCCTCCAGCTCATGATCGCCGAAACCGGGCAGCTGACCCTCTTCACACTGCCCGAGTCCGAGCGAATCGTCCGAGAACAGGCGCGCACGCGGCTCCCTCACTGACATCACCTCACAGAAACACCACCGACTCAGGCCTGGCGAAGTACGCCGAGGCGACGACGACGAATTGGAGCAGACGTCTCATGGGTGCACTGGATGATCAAGTTGTCGTATTCACCGGCGCAGCAGCCGGAATCGGCCGATCCGTGGTGACACGGTTCGTGGCCGAGGGCGCACGCGTCGTTGCCGTTGACGTTTCGGAGAAGGTCGTCGACGTCGCTGCCGAACTCGGCGATGCCGTGGTACCCGTTGTCGCGAACGTGACCACCTGGACGGGCAACACCACCGCCGCGCAGACTGCGCTGGACGCATGGGGCAAAATCGACGTCTTCGTCGGCAACGCCGGTATCACCGACAACGCGCGCGGACTCGGGGACATCACCGGCGAACAGCTACCCGGGGCGTTCGACGAACTCTTCGGTGTCAACGTGCTCGCACCGATGCTCGGCGTGCGGGCCTGTTTCGACGCGCTCGTCGCTTCCCGCGGCAGTGTGATCCTCACCGGGTCGTTCGCGAGCACCAACGCAGCAGGTGGCGGCTCGCTGTACACCGCCTCCAAGCACGCCGTACACGGTCTGATCCGCCAATTCGCGTACGAGTTCGCGCCGGACGTGCGAGTCAACGGTGTCGCGCCCGGAGTCGCCCCGACCCGGTTGCGTGGCACCGAATCACTCGGCCAGGCGATCACCAACTCGATACTCGACGGGACCGATCGGGCGCTGCCCACCCAGGAGGTCGCCCCGGTCTCTGCTTACGATGGCGTATTCACGATGCTGGCATCGCGCACCGAGTCCGCCGCGATGACCGGCACTCTGGTAGCTGTCGACAGCGGCCTGGCCATCCGCGGCATCGCCAAACCGGGCGGACGGGTCGGTGCCCGATGACAGCGACCGATCTGACGGGCAGGGTCGCGGTGGTGACCGGCGCCCGCCGCGGTATCGGGGCCGCGATCGCCGCAGCACTGCTCGATCATGGCGCGACCGTCGTCGTGTGTGCCCGCGATCATAGGCAGGTCGAGGAGAAGGTGAATCAGCTCCGCCAGGCGGCACCGGGCCGGGTCCGTGGATGCGCAAGTGATCTGACAACCGCTCAAGGCAGGACTGCGCTGTGGCGACTGGTCGACACCGTGGACATCCTGGTCAACAACGCCGGCGGATTCACCAGGCCGGTTGATACGCTCAATTCGACTCCGGACGAGTGGAACGACCAACTTGCTGTCAACCTCACGGTGCCATTCCTGTTGTGCCAGTGGGCACTACCAGGAATGATCGAGCGCGGGTGGGGGCGCATCGTCAACATCGGGTCGATCGTCACAACAGCGCCGCAGCGCGACAACGCCATCGGCTACGTGGCCGCCAAATCCGGGCTGGTGGGCTTCACCCGCCAGCTCGCGCTCGAGGTCGCTGCCCACGGCGTCACGGCGAATGTGGTCAATCCCGGAACCATCGGGACCGAGCATCTCGCGGACTATTTTGTCGCGTCCGGAGGCGACGGCGAAGCCGCGATGACGAGTCGCATTCCGATGGGGCGGCTGGGGCGTCCGGACGAGATCGCCGGAGTGATCCCGTATCTCGTTTCCGACGCCGGCGGATTCATCACGGGTTCGGTCATCGACATCAACGGTGGCGCGATTACGGCTTGATGCCCGCGCCCGAAAGAGACAGGAACAATATGGGATCCTTGGAAGGAAAAGTCGCTCTGGTAACCGGGGGAGCGAACGGAATCGGGCGCGCAGTCGTCGAGGGATTCCTCGACGCCGGTGCACGGGTCGCGGTGCTGGACCGGGACGTCGACGCGTCGAAGCGGCTCGAGAGCGACCTCGGGTCGGACACACACGTCACAATCGGCTCGGTCGAGAATCTTGCCGACAACCGCACAGCGGTTGCCGAGGCCGTGGATCACTTCGGGAGGCTCGACATATTCGTCGGGAACGCCGGTGTCGGGGCAGGCAACCTGTCCCTGTCGCAGATCCCACTGGACCGGCTCGAGTCAGCCGTGGACGAGATCTACGCGATCAATGTCAAAGGGTACCTCCTGGGCGCCCGTGCCGCCCTACCCGAGCTCCTGCGCACCGGCGGCAACATGATCTTCTCGTGTTCACTCGCGAGCTACCGCGCTGTCGACGACGGCGCGCTGTACGTGTCCACCAAGCATGCAAATCTGGGTATCGTGCGTGGACTGGCATGGGAGTGCGCGCCACACGTGCGCGTAAACGGTGTCGCGATCGGTGTTGCCCGTACGCGTATGGAGGGTCTGGAACGTCTCGAACAGCAACCCATCGATGCGGTTCTGCCCGGTGCCGAGGAAGTCATTCCTCTCGGCTTCATCCCCGAGCCTTCGGACTACGCCGCTGCGTTCGCGTATCTGGCATCGGACGCCGCCAGAATTGTGACTGGTGAATGTCTCTGGGCGGACAGCGGTTTCGGAATCCGTGGTATCGGAAGCCCGGCTGGAGGGCAGCAGCTGTCGGCCGCGAACCTCGCGGTATGACGCTGACGAAGACTGCGCGGTGCCGACCACCGGCACCGCGCAGTCTCGGTCTGTTACGCCGCCGTCACTCGCGAGGGAAGGCCGGGGAGTCGTTCATGGTGACGTCGTGCCAGGTGAGATACCGGCTGACCACGTCGTTGAATTCGCCGGCGCGTTCTATCTGAGACCAATGGCCGCACCGGCCGAAGATGTACGAGTCGGCGTTCGGGATCGTGTTCAGAAGTTCCCACGTCCGCGAGACCGGAATGACCACATCCTGCACGCCGTGGATCAGCAGTACCGGGATGTTCAATCGGGACAAGGCCTCGAAGTCGAGAGGCAGTGCGTCGCGGTCCCGGTCTCGAGCTGCGACCACCTCGATGAGGCGATCCGACGCGGTGTCGTTCAGGGCGGCTCGGTAACGGAGGCTGACCAGTTCGTCGGTGATCAGGGAGGTATCCACCACGAATTGCTCCAGAGTGCGGCGAATGCCCGCTTCGGACAGTTCGGGCTTGGCATGGCCGGCCAGGGCAGCCGTCTTCTTCGCCCCGCCGGTGCCCATCGAAACGATGCCCAGCAGGCGTTCGGGGAAGTCGATGGCGAACTGCAGCGCCACCCAGCCACCGATGGAGTTACCCACGATCCAGGTCTTGTCGATGCCGAGAGCATCCAGCACGCGCACCGCGTGACGGACCCATTCCCGTATGCCGTATTCGGTGCCCGGCGCTACGACAGTCTGGCCGTAGCCGATGGAGTCGATGGCAATGCAGCGGCCCTGTTCCGCGATCCGTGGCAGATTCAGCCACCAGTTGGCCGCCGCGGTCACCCCCGTTCCGGACCCGTGCAGGAACAGGATCGGAGTTCCCTTCCCTAGTTCGTGGTAGTGGGTGAGCTCACCGTCGCCGGTCTGCAGCCACTTGTCTTCCAAACCGAAGAAGGCGTCGGTCCGGTAGTCGGGGATGTGGAGGGTTGTCACAGACATTCCTTTCACTGAATGAACGGCGATTCCGGCGTAGGGGAGCGGTAGGAATTGATTCCCTGAGGCACCGGCAGACAGTCAGTTCCGCTGCCGGTGCTCCGAGAATGAGTGGATTCCGAGGGCTCTACTGCTGGTCGGTCAGGATTGACGGGTGAGTTTCTCGATGACGGTGTGGACGCCCACGATGTTGTTCACCATCTGGGTCACCCGGACATCCGCGGCGATGGAGCACAGACTGTAGGCCTCGTCGGCGCTGAGGCCCTCGTCCACCAGCCAGTTCACCAAGTCCTCCACCGCGTCATGCGCGGCGGCCTCGAGGGTGCCCCCGAAGCCGGTGGAGATGAAATGATCGGCGGTTTCGACACGGGGAGTCCGCAACCGGGCACCCCGCTCCACGGTGAACCGCAGCCGCACGTGGTCCATGCCGGTCTCGATTGCGGTCTGATTCACCTCGCCGTCGCCCTGGACGGCATGACCGTCGCCGCAGTAGAAGCCGGCGCCGTCGCGGAATACCGGCAACCTGAGACGAGCACCGACGAGCAGCGCGGAGAGGTCCATGTTGCCCCCGAACGGTCCGGGTTCCACGGTGCTCCGCGGGCCGTCCTCGGCGGGGGCAACTCCCATAATGCCCAGGAACGGCTTCAGTGGCACTGTCACGTTCGCGCCGAGGGTCGTGGTCATGGATTCGCGGTCCAGGTCGAAGTGACGGATCATGCCGTCGGGAAAACGGTCGCGCAGCACACCTCGTCCGCGGGGATGGGCCACCACGAGGTTGAACCCGTGGGCGGCCGGGACGAGTTCGAGGACGTCGACTACCAGCACATCGCCGGGGCGGGCTCCGCACACGTGGATGGGTCCGGTGATCGAGTGCGGGCCGAGTGCCTCCGGGAATTCCTCGCGGATGCGCGGGAAGTCCCCGATGACCGTCTCCGGTGTCACCCGGTTGCCCCAATGTCCCCAGGTGGACATGGTGACCTCGTCGCCGGAGTTCACGGTGAGGACCGGCGGCGCGGCCGCGTCGATCACGCCTACCCGGACGGTGTCTGGACCGGCGGGCAGGTGATGGACGCGATGTCCCCCGGTTCCTGTGGGCTCGTCCCGAGACTCGACCGGTGTCTGCAAGACCGAATTCGGTGTCATCGCTGACTCGTTTCAGGGCTGTCCGGTACCGGTTCTCGGCGGATCGATGCCAGCAGGAGTTGGACCGCACTGGTGGCACCCGACTTGTTGTTGGCGAACAGGATCCGGGCGAACTGTGCCCCCAGGTAGGGGTGGAATCCCAGGTCGTAGAGGGTCCGGAAGTCCCGCTGTTCTATGGCTGTTCGTTCTGCCGGTGTCAGGTCGTAGCGGTCGAGGACGCTCGCCTGGTCCTCCTCGAATTCCCGACGCAGGTCAGGGTTCCACTTGAGGTCCTGCACCAGATCGTGGGAGACCAGAGCTCGATTGATGTTCTCCAGACTCATGATTGCTCCTTTTGGTTGCCGGCAGGCGCTGATGTCATGTCCCAGCTGACTGCGCCGATGCCGCAACGCCACTGGTCCCAGGCGGTGTACCCGAGTACGTCGCAGAACCGCTCGCCGATGGCACCCATGACCAGGATCCAGCTGAGCAGTTCCCCGGTGCCGCCGATGCCGGCCTGGTCCAGACGCTCGGGTGTCACTTCGGACAGAATCTTGTCGTGATCGCCGTTGGCGAGCAGTCCGAGGAACCACTTGTCGAATTCCTCATCGATCCAGAAATCCCGTATGCCGCCCGGCTCGTGGCTCATGCCGCCGGTGGCGAACAGTCCCACGCGAAGATCGTCCGGCAGGTCGTGGGCGATGACCTCCGCGAGGTGCTGACCGATCTCGTAGCAGCGGTTCTGGTCCGGGAGGGGTGGAACCGTGACGTTCTGGAGGATGGGGATGATCGGAACGCCGCTGGCTTCGATCTCGGTCTTGACCACAGGAACCGAAATGTTGTCGTCGAAGTTGAGGTTATCGCGGGTCGCAGACGCGCGTACGCCCCGCCGGCTGAGACCGTTGAAGACTTTTTCTGCGATGTCAGGCCGTCCGGGCACTGTGTACTCACCGCACGACAACCAGTCCTTGAAGAATTCGGCTGGGCCGCGATGCTCCGGCGCCATGCCGATCACGAAATCGGGGTACTCCCGAATTCGATTGTTGGCCATGTGGTCGTTCGCCACCATGATGATCACGTCGAGATCGGCCTCACGAATTTGCTTCGCAATGGAACCGTAGGCCGATGACACGACCCGTTGCGACTCTGGCGGGGCCTGGTCGAACATGCCGATCAGTCCTGGAGCGTGGCTGGCGGCCACCGCGAGCGCGGTCGTGGCCATAGTGAAACTCCTTTGTTTCGTGTGGTATTGGTCTGGCTTCGTGTGAACCGGTCGCTCTGCCCAAGTAGGTGTGGTGCGCAGATGTCAACGAGTGGCGGCGCGCAGATCCCGGGTTTCGTCCTGGCAGATTTCCAGCGTGTCCGGATCGATGGCGACTCCGTAGACGATCCGCGCGGCGTCGACGGAGACCACGCCGTCCCGGACGTCGCGCAGCACCAGTTCGGCGTCGCGAAGATGCGGGTCGCCGAATCCGCCGCCGCCGCTGGAGATGACTTCCACGACATCGCCCTCGTTGAGCGTGTAGAAGGAATTGGTGTCGATCTCGACGGGATCGGCGTCACCGTGGGCCAGGGTCAGGCGCTGGACGATGCCGGGCAGGCCGCCGAGCAGGCCCACGGGTGCGGTTGCCGGCAGGAATCCGCTGCCATAGGTTGCGCACGCGATGTCGTCGGCCTGCACCCTCCACCGGTAACGCACACCCAGCCCACCACGCCACTGGCCGCCGCCGGCGCTGTCCGGAAGGTACTCGAGTTCCTCCAGCACGTACGGAGTATCCAGTTCATGGAGTTCGGGGTCCGGGGTGCGCAGTCCGCCCAGAGTGTTCGCGGGCGAGAGGTGGTCCCAGCCGTCGAATCCTTCGGTGGCGCCGCTGCCGCCCTTGCCCAGGAAGTGTAGATCGCCGAACGGGCGCCCGGTGCGGGGATTGACCCCCATGGTGGCGGGGGTGCACCAGCGTGCCCAGCCGGCGTGGGCCAGGCTCGGCATGGCCTGGGACAGCGCCGTCCAGACCGCTCCTGCGATCGCTTCGCAGGTAGGGACGGTGCAGGCTGCCACAGGTGCCGGGTCGCTGGGATTGACGATGGAGCCCGCGGGGGCGACGACCTCGATAGGGTCGATTGCGCCGCTGTTATAGCGAATGTCCGGGTCGATGGATCCGAACAGGGCGAGATGGGCCGAGGCCACCGTATTTGCGATCGGGCTGTTGATGAATCCCTGGGCCTGCGGGTCGCTGTCGCCGAAGTCGAAGGTGAGTTTGTCACCGTCGACCTTGATGGTCACGGCAATCCGATAGGGTCGGCTCTTGTCGAGACCGTCGTTGTCCACCAGACTCTCGGCGCTGTACTCCCCATCGGGGATCTGGGCGATCTGCGCGCGGACCTGGCGTGCACTGGCTCGCATCAGCTCATCGGTGGCGTCGCTGAGCGTCTCGGCACCGTACTTGTCCAGGAGTGCGTGCAACCGACGCTCGCCGATAGCGGTGGCGCCGATCTGGCAGTTCAGGACGCTCTCTACGAGCGAGCGCATGCGCACGTTGGCGAGAATGAGCTCCCAGGCGTCTTTACGGAGCGTGCCCCGGTCGATGATGCGGACCGGTGGGATTCGGATTCCCTCGTCCAGGACGTCGCGGGCTGCGGGATTGAAGCCGACTACGCCTCCGCCACCGACGTCGGCGTTGTGTCCCTTGGTCATTGCCCAGAAGACCAGCGTGCCGTCCCAGAAGATGGGCCGGGTGATGGTGATGTCAGGCAGATGGGAGCCGCCGTTGAACGGGTCGTTGTGGATGAAGACGTCGCCGTCGTGCACATCGTCGCCGAAGAAGTCCACGATGGCGCGTTGCGCGTAGGGGGTGGCTCCGCCGATGACGGGAATGTAGTGGGTCTGCGCCAGCAGCCGGCAGTCCGCGCTGAATATGGAGGTGGCGAAATCTCGAGCTTCCACGAAGATCGGTGAACGCGACGTGCGCAACATGGTCTGACCGATCTCACGGGTGATGCCGTCCAGGGCATTGCCGATCACCGCTACGAGGATGGGGTCGGACGTGGTTCGTGCGTGTGTCATCTGCTGTGTTCCTTTCGGTCCGGTCAGTTGGCCGGTTCGATGACGTAAGTTCCCTGAGCATCGACCGTCAGGGCGTAGCCCTCGATGAGGACCACGGTGGTCGTGGGCTGTTCGACGATTGCGGGACCCACGATGCGGTTGTCACGCCGCAGGGCGAGACCGTCGTAGACGTCCGCCTGAATGCGTGCGCCCGAGAAGATCGCTTCGCGGGTGCCCTTGTGCGCGGTGGACGGGTCCGGACCGGCCGAGGGGTCTTCGGTGAGTGCAGGCTTGCTAGTGCGGCCGAACGCGGTGAGGCGCACGTTGATCAGCTCCGTGGCCTCTCCGGGCATCGAGTAGCCGTTGAGACTCTCGTGTTTGTCCTCGAAGTCGGCGATGAGCTGCTTGAGTGCCGACGGCGTGAGGTCGCCGTCGAACTCCAGAGGAACTTCGATCTCGTCGAACTGTCCGACGTAGCGTAGATCGGCGGTGAAGATTAGCTCGATCGCCTTCGAGGCCACGTTCTCCGACCGCAGCGTGGTGATGGCTTCGTTCCGCATTTCCCGGTACAACTCGCTGACCTTGTCCAGGTCCAATGAGGGCATCTCGGACACGAAGGTGCGGGCGTACATGTGTTTGAGGTCGGTCAACAGGGTACCGACGGCGCAGAACACGGAAGACTCTCGGGGAACGATGATTTTGCTGATACCAAGTTCTTGGGCGATTGGCACGGCATGGATCGGCCCGGCGCCACCGGCCACAACCAAGGTGAACTCGCGGGGGTCGAAACCACGCTTGACGGACACCGCATTGACGGCCTCGGCCATAGTGGCATTGACCACTCGGTAGATCCCTTCGACAGCCTCCGTCACGGACAGACCCAGGGGCCCGGCGACCTTCTCCTCGACGGCCTTGCGGGCGGCCTCCACGTCCAGGGTGAAGGCGCCGTCTCCGAACAGGTCCGGGTTCAGGTAGCCCATGAGCAGGTCGGCGTCGGTGGTGGTGGGGTTCTCACCACCACGGCCGTAGCACGCCGGTCCGGGGGTGGCAGTGGCGCTCTGCGGACCGACGCGAAGGATACCGCCGGAGTCGACCCACACCAGCGAGCCGCCGCCGGCACCCACGGTGTGGATATCGAGCATCGGCAGGGCCACACGATATCCCCCGATCTCGCTGTCGCTGGTGAGCAGGGGCTCCCCGCCGTGCACAAGGGCAACATCGAAGCTGGTACCGCCCATGTCCACGGTGATGACGTCCTGCGAGCCGTGGCGGCGTGCGTACTGCAGGGCTGCTTCCGGTGCAGCCGCCGGACCGGACATCAGGGCGTTGACGGCCATCTCACTGGCGATCTCGGGCGACATCACACCACCGTTGGATTGGACGATGAGCAGGGTTCCGTCGAAACCGCGGTCGGCCAGCTGACGCTTGATGTTGGCCAGGTAGTTCTGCAGCTTGGGGCCCACGAACGCATTGAGCACCGTGGTGCTGTGTCGCTCATAGGCGCGGATCTGCGGCAGTACTTCGTGGGACATCGTCACGAAGACACCGGGGAGCTCGTCCCGCAGGATTGCTGCGGTGCGCTGTTCGTGGGATGGATTCAGGAAGGACCACAGATAGGAGATGGCCACGGCCTCGACACCCTGCTCCCGGAACAGCTGTGCCGCGGCTCTGACGTCGTCCTCATGCAGTTCCACGATCTCGTTGCCCATCACGTCGATGCGTTCGCGCACGGTGGCAACGAGGTCGCGAGGCACCAGCGCAGCCGGCGGCGCGTACTTGGAGTCGTTCTGACGGTCCCGGATGCCGCGGCGCATGTTCAGCAGGTCCCGGAATCCCCGTGTGGTGACGAAGCCGGTCTTCGCGCCCTGGCGGGTCAGGACAGCGTTGGTCGCGATCGTCGTGCCGTGCACAATCGTGGACACTCCGCCGAGAAATTCCTCCAGCGATTCACCGACGGCGTCCGCAGCTTTGGTCAGTCCGTTCAGTAAGCCCTCGGATGGGTCGTGGGGTGTGGTGGGCGACTTGTAGATTCGCCCGGAACCGTCTCCTTCCACCACGAAGAGATCGGTGAAAGTCCCCCCGATATCGATTCCGACTCGGCGGTCGGCCTTGTTTCGTGCATTCATCATTGAGACATCTCCGTGCAGTGATTCATGGTGGATTCGGGCAATGTCGGGAGCCATCGGGACGCGACGGGCCCCAGAGAATTCAGAGGGGAAGCAGTCGAAACCGATGTGGACTCCTCGACCGGGAGTGGCTTTCGTCCTTCCGTGTCCAAAAAGTAGCCCGGCTCACAGAAGACCGCAACGGCGCTGTTCGCCTGAGCCGAACGCGGACGTTTGCGCTGGTCAGAACAGGTGGATGCTGCCCGCAGCGGACGGTCCGGGAGCGGACCTATCGCATGCCGCCATCGACGGGGGCCGGACCTTTCGGATGTGACAGTCGCTCTGCGGCGTCGACGACCGCCTGGGCATAGATCTCGCCGTGCGTGGCCAGCCGGTACTCGAGGAAGCTCATGCTCAAGGACCAGACCACGTCACCGTCCTCGTTGCTGACCGGAGCTGCGACAGAGCACATGCCCTCGATGGTCTCCTCGACGTCGAGGGCGTATCCGCGCCCACGAATCGTGGCCAGTTCGGCCTCCAGTGCGGCCAGAGACCCGATCGAACGATCCGTGAGACGTGTCAGTTCGACACCGTCGTACATATCCCGCACCTCGGCAGGCGGAAGGTTGGCAAGAAGCACCTTTCCGGCAGCGGTGCAGTGTGCGGCGACCCGCTCGCCCACTCGCGTCAGATTCACCTGCACGCCGGTGCGGGGCGAGATCTTCTCCAGGTAGACCACCTCGTTGCGATAGCGCGAGGTCAATTGAACGGTCTCGGAGTGTTTCTCGACCAGTCTGCTCATCTCCACCCGTGCAGGACCGGAGATCTCCGAGGTCATACGCGCCCGGAGTCCCAATTGGAAGGCTCTCCACCCGAGCCGATAGCGGCCACGCGCCGAGCGGCGAAGCAGGCCCAGGCCGGTCATGGCCTGCATGTACTCCCAAGTCGTTGTCTTCGGCAGGTTCAGTTCGCGGCAAACATCGCTGACCGTCCATTCGGGAACGTCGGAAGAAAAGAGGGCCAGAACCCGTGTGGCCCGCTCGAGGCCTTCGATCACGAGGCAGCCTTGACGAACATGCATCACAGAATACGCGAGGATCCGTGATCCACAGCTGCCGAGCAGCACCGACCGCAGACGTCTCGACGGAGTTCCCATCGGGGTGTCGGCATCGGTTGTTCTCCACTTCTCGGCCGCGCTTGACCTCGGCCCGATTCCGACTACACTCAGTTTGAATCCAGTTTTGTATGCAGTTTGGAGCCTTCTTTGGTGTTGCATGCCCTGTGGCCACGTCTGCGAAGCGAGACGCAGAAAGCGCTGCTGTGCAGGGAATCTCAAGTAGTTCAGGTCGGGCGGACCGCCATTTGTCGTGACCCCTATCGATGAACTCGCCGTCTTCATCCGACTCTGTCGGCAGTAGCTCGTTCATCGAGTGCAGCACCGAGTTACGTGACGGGTCCGCCGACCGACCCTGCAAGCGAAAGTGGATATCACATGCACGACCTCGGCAGTCTCTGTGACGAACGTACGTATTTCGATCCTTCGTCGATGCGTGCTTCGAGTTTCTACCGGTTGCTGACCGCCTCGGTCGTGCCCCGGCCGATCGCGTGGGTCTCCTCCCGATCCAGGGGTGGGGTGCTCAATCTCGCGCCCTACAGTTTCTTCACTGTTGCGTCGACAAAGCCGCCCATCCTTCAGTTCACGTCCATGGGGCACAAGGACAGTTGGCGCAACATCACCGAGACCGGCGAATTCGTCGTCAACATCGGGACCGAGTCGTTGATCGACGAGATGAACGACACCTCTGCCGAATTCGATTCGGCGGTGGACGAGTTCGAGACGGTGGGACTGACACCTCAGGCGAGCGCCGTGGTATCGGTGCCTCGGGTTGCCGAAGCGCCGATCGCGTTCGAGTGTAAAAAGCATCTGGTACTGGACGTGGGCAACTGCTCGCTGATCTTGGGCCGCGTGGTGCACGTGTCGATACGGAACGAGGTTCTCGCCGACGACGGACTGCCTGACTTCGCGAGACTGGCGGCGCCCTCCCGCCTCGGCCGAACAGAGTGGGGCTTGACTCCCGCCACTACTGTGCGCGCTCGACCGTAGAAGTAAGCAGAGCCAATGTGAAGCGCGCAGAGCCAATAGCCGATTACTGGGCTTGCGAACTCTCTGTCGGGGCTACTCGTGTCCGCGTCAGTAATTGCACAGGTTAGTCACTGATCTGTTGCTGTGGTGGTGGGGTTGATCTTGGCTAGGTAGTCGCGAGAAACCTGCGGATCTCGTTGGCGGTCTTGGTCCAGCGGAACGGATGCGGATTGTCGTTCCACTCGTCGATCCATCCGGCGATCTCCTTTGAGGGCATCGGCCGAGGTATGAAGACCGCCGCGGAGGGGCTTGTCGGTGAGCAGGCCCAACCAGCGCTGGCACTCGACGGAGAAGTTGTAAACCCCACCTCGCCAAGCACGCTCGCCGAGTGACGGGACACGGAACAGAATTCATTGGTATCCGACGAGCAGCATGTCATGACCTGCACCATCATGCCGCTTGCGCTTGGGGACTCGAAGCACAGGTGCGGCATCTCGCGCACGCGCTCGGCAAGGACGGGCACGAGGTGACGCTCTGCGCCGCTCCGGGATCGGACCCCACACTGCCGGCCGAGTTCCTCGAGGTGCCCTCGTTCGAGGTCAGCGAACTTGCCCGCAGCGACATGTCGATGCCGCCGGCGGACGGTTTCTTCGGCGACCACCACGCCTACCTGTCGTTGATGCTCGATCTCGCAGGACCGTTGGCCGACGCTTTCGAGGTCGTGCACAACCACAGCCTGCACTACCTGCCGATCGCGATGGCCCGCACGTTGCGCAACCCGCTGCTGTGCACCCCGCACACGCTTCCGACGCCCTGGCTTGAGTCGGCGATGGCCGCGCCGAGCGGATGCCCCGGGACGTTCGTCGCGGTTAGCCGGCCCACCGCGGCGGCATGGGAGCATGCCACGCCCGGGTGTGTCGGCAGCGCTCGTGCAGAATGCACGACTTGGTCGACCGCATCGCCGATTGTGCGCGGCGGTAGCGTGTCGGGCACGCTGGCAGGGTGACAGAGACTGACCAGGGGTGGCGTCCGCAGACGCGGCTGCCGGTGTTGGTGACCGCTGTGTCGATCGAAGACGGGGAGACACCGCCCCCGGAAATCGGTGCCGTCGCGGTGTTTCCGTTGTTGTTCGAGGAGATGCCTGCCGATCCGGCGGATCCGTCGATCGTCACGCTTGGTGCTGTGGCCGAGCCCCTGCACTCGGGAAAGCCCGCGTTGCAGCGGCCCGGGGGCGGACGGCAGTGGTGGGACTGGACCGTGCTGCTGCGCGGTGTGGGGTGGACGGCCACCTGGTATACCCGTCGTCCGGTGCTCGGTCAGGTCGAGGTCACCGGCCGGCTGATCGGTGATTTGTCCTATGCCACTACCGGGCGGATCCGCGGCCGGGTCAGGCGTATTCGCGTCGCATCCGATCGGTACCGGCGCGAGGTCGATCTGCCGCACTCGCCGTTCAGGCCGGTGTCCGGCACCCGTCGCTATCGGCAGGTCACCACGTCCCCGCGATCGTTCGCCCATGTTGCCCGGCCCACCGGCCCCGACCCGCTGGTCGAACGCATTCACGAGGTGGGCGTGTTGGTGGATCTCGACTTGACCGATGTGCCATCACCGCCGTTGCAGCCGAGCGTGATCCCCGCCGCGATATCCGCGCACGACTGCGACCTGTGGATCGCCGACCGTGAGCTGCCCCTGGTGGTGCATCTCGACGCCGGCCGGCGCGTGCGCGAGTACATCGTGCCCGGGCAGATCTTCGATGCTCCGCCGGCTGATCGCACCCGTTCGGTGTGGGCGCACGCCGACGGCTGCTGGGTGGGCGGCTGGGACGGAATCTTCCACTGCCCCCGGGGTGGCACCGTCGAGGCGATTACTGACACACCGATTCGAGACGGCGCAACCCATGCCCAGACCTTGCTCGCCGTGGCAGTCCCGGACCGCGGCACAGCCGAGCTGATCTTCGCCCGCCCGGGACAGGACCTGCTGAGGCACCCGGCCGAGCCGTGGGGCGACCTCGAATCGATGACGACCTGCGAGGACGGGTTTGTCCTGCTGTTTCGCCGGCGTGACCCGTCCACGGGCGCGCTCGGAGCGGCGCGCCTGGTCCGGGTCGATCTGCACGGCGCCGTAACCGTCGGTCCGCCGCTGGAGACCGCGGTGATGTCCTATCGGCCGTTTCTGATCGGCCTTCCACCGACGATCGTCGACGGCACCGCTGCATACCGGATACTCGACGATCTCACTCTCGCCCAGCCGAACTCGCTGCCTGATCATGTCCTCGGCGGCGGACAGATCGATGACCTGCTCTGGATCGTCGGCCATCCCCCGGACGGTTCCGGCCATGGGCGGTGGTGGCCACTGCCGGGACCGGCCGTGTATCCCGCCGATCACCACCAATACTGGCTGTTCACCCGCCTCGATCCGGTCACCTGGGAGCCGATCTCAAGCACTCCGATCCGCAGTCCTCGCCCGGATGTCACCGTCGACGGAGCCGGCACTGTGTGGGTCACTGCTGCGGGGGTGCACGCCTTGCCGCGCCAGCACATGAACCCACCGGAACTGCTCGATGTCGCCGAACTCCTCGACCGCTCCCGCCTCCGGTAGCCGAACACCCACGCGGCGCAGGTCCGTGTACGCACGCAGCCCGATCACCGGTCCGGCGGCGTCCGCCCAGCTCCATTCTCCGTGCTGCGCAAGGCAGGCCAGTGGTTCGACGGGGCGGCGCTTCTACATAGACCGTGGCATGTTCACAGCACGCGGGAAAACGCAGGTCGGGCGCGCACAGCCCTCGCAGCATCCAGTTAACCTGTCGGGTCCATCTCGCTAATCTTCGCTGCATCCCGACAACAAAAACGGTTAATCGTGCGTATCGGACTCAGGTGGCGTGGTCACCCACGGTTTCTGCGGGGTCGGAGTCGTAAATTGCCGTTTACGCACCGTCAGCCTCGAATCCCGAGGTGAGCGCGTTTTCTGGGCCGGGACGGTGCCGGAGACCGGCCGATCGCGGTCAAGTCCCGTGAGGTGGTGTGCGAGATCGTCGCGTGATTCCTCGTGTCGGGTTATGCGGTCAACGCCGGTGCCA
>NZ_JARDJE010000026.1:0-55504 GCF_048957735.1 Rhodococcus sp. As11 | reverse complement strand
TGCGCCGATGGTACTGCACTCGACAGGGTGTGGGAGAGTAGGACACCGCCGAACACCCGTTCCGAAAGGGGACCCACTCGTTTGGGTCCCCTTTCGTGTTTTCATGAGAGGATTTTTCTGTGTCCGACGGCAACGGTGAACGTCGGTCCTTCAGGAGTGGAGGATCCACTCCGTGGTCGGGCCGCAAGAAGGAGCGCGACGAACGCGCCGACGACAGTCGTGGCGAGCGTGCACCGCGCGACCGCGACGAACGCGGGCGCGGCGACGAGCGCCGGCAGGGCGGCTACGGAACCGGCGGACGTTCGTCCAGCCGTGACGACGACCGTCGTCCCCAGCGCGGTGACGATCGACGTCCCCCGCGCAGCGATGATCGGCGTCCTCAACGTAGTGAGGACCGTCGCCCTCGAAGCGGCGACGACCGTCGTCCCCAGCACGGCGACGACCGCCGCTCCTACCAGGGCGGAGACCGCCGCGATCGCGGTCGCGACGACGCCCGTTCCGATCGCGGCGACCGTCCCTACCGGGAACGCTCCGGAGGCGACGATCGCCCCCGTCGCAGCGAGGATCGTCCGGGTCGCAGCGACGACCGCGGTCGGCAGTACGGTGACCGTCCCCGCGGCGAGCGCAGCTACGGCAATCGCGACGACCGTCGCGGCAGTGACCAGCGGGGTGGCGACCAGCGTGGTAGCGGCGCCAGCCGGGGCTACTCCGGTGACCGTCGAGGACCCCAGTCCGGCGACCGCCGCAGCGAGGGTGCGCCCCGCCGTCGCGGTGGTGAAGGTGGATTCGGGCCGTCCCGTGGGCGCGAAGGCATCGCGCCGCAGCGTCGCGACGCACGTCCGGACGAACCCGATCTGCCCGACGACGTCGAGGCGTCCGAGCTCGATCCGACCATTCGCCGCGACCTGCTGAGCCTGGACAAGTCGAACGCGAACAGCGTCGCCCGGCATCTGGTGATGGCCGGTCGGCTGCTCGACGACGATCCCCGTGCCGCGCTCTCCCATGCCCGTGCCGCCCGTCAGCGCGCCGGCCGCATCGCCGTCGTCCGCGAGGCCGCCGGCATCACCGCGTATCACGCCGGTGAGTGGGCCGAGGCGCTGTCCGAACTCCGTGCAGCGCGCCGCATGTCCGGTGGTACGGGACTGCTCGCCGTGATGGCCGATTGCGAACGTGGCCTCGGCCGTCCCGAGAAGGCACTCGAGCTGGGACGCGGCGACGATGCACGCAAGCTGACCGGCGACGACGCCGCCGAGTTGCGCATCGTCCTCGCCGGTGCCCGCATGGACCTCGGTCAGTACGACCAGGCTGTCGTCACATTGCAGACGCCCGACCTCGATCCGGACCGGACCGGCACGCCTGCAGCCCGCCTCTTCTATGCCTACGCCGACGCCCTCGTGGCCGCCGGACGGACCGAAGAAGGCCTGCAGTGGTTCCTGCACTCCGCAGCCGCGGACATCGAAGGCGTCACCGACGCCGAGGAGCGGGTGGAGGAGCTCACCGGAGAGACGCCGTGATCGACGGCACCGAGCCGGCCACAGGCATTGCCTCCGGCGACACGCTGCGTCGGATCTACGACGTCCTGCTGCTGGACCTCGACGGCACCGTCTACCGGGGCGCCGAACCCGTCCCGGGTGCCCGGGAGGCGCTGGCGGCCGGTGACGACACCGTTCTGTACGTCACGAACAACGCCAGCCGCCGGCCTTCGGAGGTCGCGTTGCACCTGCGGGAACTCGGCTTTCCGGCCGAGGATTCGTCCGTGGTGACGAGCTCGCAGTCCGCGGCGCGCCTGCTCGCCGAGCGGTTCCCGGCCGGCGCGCCGGTGCTCGTCGTCGGAACCGATGCCCTCGCCGAGGAGGTGGCCGGTGTCGGTCTCACCCCGGTCCGGTCGGCGGACACGCGTCCGGTGGCCGTGGTGCAGGGGCATTCTCCGGATACCGGATGGGCGATCCTCGCGGAGGCGACGCTCGCCGTCCGTGCCGGTGCCCTGTGGGTGGCCACGAACGTCGACTCGACCCTGCCCACCGAACGCGGGCTCGTCCTCGGCAACGGGTCGATGGTCGCGGCGGTGCGAAACGCCACCGGCGCGATCCCGATCGTGGCGGGTAAACCCGCTGCTCCGCTTCTCGAGGACGCGATCCGTCGCGGAGGCGCCCGACGTCCCCTCGTGGTCGGCGACCGGCTGGACACCGACATCGAAGGTGCCAACGCCGTGGGTGCGGATTCCCTGCTCGTGCTGACCGGGGTGAGCACCGTCGACGATCTACTGCGGGCCTCGGCCGAACAGCGCCCGACCTATGTCGCGGCCTCACTCGCGAGCCTCGATCAGCCCGCCGATCTGCTTCGCGTCGCCCCGCACACCTCGTGGGACGTCAGGGTCGACGGAGGTGATCTTCACCTCGCTGCCACGCAATCGGCGGCCGATCCGATGGAGGCGCTGCGGGGTCTTCTCGACATCGCCTGGGCCAACCCCGGTTTCGGGCAGGTCCGGCCGCTGGACGCGCATGCGCGCTCCGTCGTGGACGCGTGGGCGGCGACGGTCTGATCCGCACCGGAGTGTGTGGTGCGGTCGCACACATCGACTAGCGTGGACGGCGATGAGCACGCCGATTCCACGTCCGGGCGAACACCTTCCCGGCACGCGCCCCACCGTCGATCCCGCACGCGTCCGCGAAGAGGTCGACGCGTTGCTGACCCGTGTGCGGGAGGGCGCACCCGCCGCCGACGCCGCGAGCACCGACCAGTCCGTGTTGCTCGAACAGGCCGAGATGCTCGAACGTGCCCACGAGGTTCTCGTGCAGGCCTTGTCGACCGTGGACAAGATCTGACGTGGCACGCCGGGCACGCGTCGACGCGGAACTGGTACGGCGGGGTCTGGCGCGCTCACGTGAGCACGCCAGCGAACTGATCGCCGCAGGTCGGGTGCTGATAGCGGGCACCGTGGCCTCCAAGCCGGCGACCGCCGTCGAACCGAACACCCCGCTGATCGTCACCGAGGTGAGCGACGAGGTCTCCTGGGCGTCCCGTGGCGCTCACAAGCTCCTCGGTGCCCTCGAGGCGTTCACGCCGGAGGGGCTGCAGGTGGCGGGGCGTCGCTGTCTCGACGCCGGCGCGTCGACCGGTGGTTTCACCGATGTGCTGCTGCACGAGGGTGCCGCGGAGGTCGTCGCGGTGGACGTCGGGTACGGCCAGCTGGTCTGGCGGCTGCAGTCCGACGAGCGTGTCCATGTGATCGATCGAACAAACGTGCGTAGCATCGACGCCGAGACGATCGGCGGACGCGTCGACCTGGTGGTCGCCGACCTGTCGTTCATCTCCCTGAACCTGGTGTTGCCGGCGTTCGTGGCCTGCGTCGCCCCGGGCGGCGACCTGCTGCCGATGGTCAAACCCCAGTTCGAGGTGGGGAAGGACCGAGTCGGCAGTGGCGGCGTTGTGCGCGACCCGGCGTTGCGCACCGAGGCGGTGCTCGACGTCGCGCGCGAAGCGCAGCGGCAGGGCCTGCGGACCCTCGGAGCGGTGGCGAGCCCGCTGCCCGGGCCGTCCGGGAACGTCGAGTACTTCCTGTGGCTGCGGGCCGGAGAACCGGGGCCGGAAGAGCTCGACCCGGCGGTGATCGAATTGATCGAGCGTGCGGTGCAGGAAGGACCACAGTGAGCGAAGAGACCGTCGCGACCGATGCGGCGCGATCGGGCCGGGAGATCCTGCTGGTCTCCCATTCGGGGCGCGACGAGATCGCCGGCACCGCGCTGAGGGTCGCCAAGATCCTCGGTGAGGCCGGCATCGGCCTGCGCACCCTCGACGACGAGGCCGTGAGCAACGGACTCGGTGTCCTCGCCCTGCCGGGCAGCTTCATCAGCGTTGTCGAACCCGGCCCGGAAGCGGCCGCCGGCTGCGAGATGGTGATCGTCCTCGGCGGCGACGGCAGCTTCCTGCGGGCCGCCGAACTCGCGCAGTATTCGGCGGTGCCGGTCCTCGGAATCAACCTCGGCCGGATCGGCTTCCTCGCCGAGGCCGAGGCCGAACACCTCGAAGAAGCTCTCGTGCAGGTGGTACGCCGCGAATACCGCGTCGAACAGCGCATGACCCTCGACGTGACCGTGCGCATGGACGACGAGGTCCTCGACCGCGGCTGGGCGTTGAACGAGGCCAGTCTCGAGAACAAGTCGCGGCTCGGGGTGCTCGAGGTGGTTCTCGAGGTCGACGGCCGTCCCGTCTCCTCCTTCGGCTGCGACGGCGTTCTCGTCGCCTCCCCGACTGGATCGACGGCCTACGCCTTCTCGGCCGGCGGACCGATCGTGTGGCCCGAACTCGAAGCGCTGCTGGTGATCCCGAGCAACGCGCACGCGTTGTTCGCGCGCCCGCTGGTGACCAGCCCCGAGTCGATCATCGCCGTCGAGACTCTCGCCGGTGGGCACGATGGGGTGGTCTTCTGCGACGGCCGCCGAATCCTGGACGTCCCGGCCGGTGCGCGGCTCGAAGTCGTGCGAGGATGCGATCCGGTCCGCTGGGTGCGGCTGGATTCGGCACCGTTCGCCGATCGGATGGTGCGCAAGTTCGAACTTCCGGTGAAGGGCTGGCGGGGAAGGAAACTCTGATGCTCGCAGAGATCCGGATCGACAACCTGGGTGTGATCTCCGAGGCGTACGCACGCTTCCACGGGGGTCTGACAGTGCTCACCGGCGAGACCGGTGCCGGTAAGACGATGGTCGTGACGAGCCTGCACCTGCTCTCCGGGGTGCGCGCCGACCCGTCCCGGGTGCGGGTCGGAGCGAGCCGTGCCGTGGTGGAGGGGCGCTTCGAGATCGAACCGGCGCCCAGCCACATCGAACGGCAGATCGCCGAGCTGCTCGAGGCCACCGGCGCCCAGCGCGACGAGGACGGCAGCATCATCGCCGTGCGCACCGTCGGCAGCGACGGCCGCTCCCGCGCCCATCTCGGCGGGCGCAGTGTGCCGGTGGGGGTGCTGTCGGACTTCACCGGCCCGCTGCTGACCGTGCACGGGCAGAACGACCAGCTGCGGCTGCTGCGCCCCGACGAACAGCGCGCCGCGCTCGACCGGTTCGGGGGCAAGACCGTCGCCGGTCTGCTCGAGCGTTACCGCACGCGGCGGCGGCGCTGGCTCGAGGCCCGAGCCGAGCTGCAGGAACGCACCGAGCGGTCACGCGAACTCGCGCAGGAGGCCGACCGATTGCACTTCGGGCTCGACGAGATCGACCGCGCCGCACCCGAACCGGGGGAGGACACCCGCATCGTCGACGAGGTGCGGCGCCTGTCCGATCTCGACTCGCTGCGCGAGGCGGCCACCGTCGCGCACGACGCCCTCGCGGGCGACGACAACGGCGATGCCGACGCGTACTCTGCGGCGCTCGACCTGCTCGGCGAGGCCCGCGCCCGGCTCGAAGGCAGCGACGATCCCGCTCTGCGTGAGCTCGGCCCCCGCCTCGGTGAAGCGATCGCGGTGGTCACCGACGTCACCGCCGACATCTCCGGTTATCTGTCCGACCTGCCGTCCGACCCGAGCGCTCTCGAGACGCTCCTCAACCGGCAGGCGGAACTGAAGAACCTCACCCGTAAGTACGCCGCCGACATCGACGGAGTGCTCGAATGGGCCCGCGAGGCCCGCGAGCGCCTGTCCGGTCTGGATGTCTCCGCCGAGGCCATCGACAAGCTTGCCGCCGAGGTCGAGGCCGAAGCGGCCGCCACCGCCGAAGCCGCCACCGCTCTGTCGACGGCACGGCACAAGGTCGCCGGCAAGCTGGCGAAGGCCGTGAGCAAGGAACTGTCGGGTCTCGCGATGGGGCGCGCCGTCCTCGACGTGCACATCGCCGACCGCGCGGCGACCGCGAGCGACACGGCACCGTTGCAGGTCGGCGACCGGCTGCTGCACGCCGGCGAATCGGGGATCGACGAGGTGGAGTTCCGGCTCGCCCCGCACAGCGACGCCCCGGCCCGCCCGCTCGCCCGCAGCGCTTCCGGCGGTGAGCTCTCCCGCGTCATGCTCGCCCTCGAAGTGGTGCTCGCCGGCTCCGAGCGCGGCGCCACCATGGTTTTCGACGAGGTCGACGCCGGGGTCGGTGGCCGCGCCGCCGTCGAGATCGGTCGGCGTCTCGCACGTCTGTCGCGCACCCATCAGGTCATCGTGGTCACGCACCTGCCGCAGGTCGCGGCGTTCGCCGACACCCACCTCGTCGTCGACAAGGTCGACGACCGGGCCGGGGTGATCAGCAGCGGGGTGCGTACCCTCGGCGAGGAGGAGCGGGTCACCGAACTGGCCCGCATGCTCGCCGGGCTCGACGACACCGAAACCGGGCGTGCGCACGCCGAAGAGTTGCTCGCCGTCGCCCACGCCGAGCGCACCGGCTGAACCGCCGGAGCGCCGGGTCGATGTTCACACGCCTCCCGGCGCGCCTCCACAACCTCACTCGTATACCGGCGCATCATCTCTTCCATGAAGATGCCGGCGCTGCTGTCCCGTAACAACGAAACGTTGCCCGGAGTGAGTGGCATTGCCCGGGTCGACAGGAACACCGCGAAGCTGCTGCGCCGGATCGGTCCCGGCGACGTGGTCGTCCTCGACGCCGTCGACCTCGATCGCGTCACCGCCGACGCGCTCGTCGAGGCGGGTGTCACCGCGGTGATCAACGCGTCCCCGTCGATCTCGGGCCGGTACCCGAATCTCGGCCCCGAAGTGATCGTCGCGCACGACATCGTGCTGGTGGACAACGTCGGCACCGAGGTCTTCAAGAAGATCAAGGACGGTGCGAAGGTCCGGGTGCACGAAGGCGGGGTGTACGCGGGGGAGAAGCTGCTCATCGAGGGCGACGAGCAGACCGACATCGAGATCTCCGACCGCATGATCGAGGCCCGGACCGGGCTCGTCGACCACCTCGAGGCGTTCTCGGGCAACACCATCGAGTTCATCCGCTCGGAGAGCCCGCTGCTCATCGACGGCGTCGGTATCCCCGACATCGACCTCGACCTGCGCGACCGGCACGTGGTCGTCGTCTCCGACGGTCCCGGGCACGTGCAGGACCTCAAGGACCTCAAGCCGTTCATCAAGGAGTACTCGCCGATCCTGGTGGGTGTCGGTCCCGGCGCCGACAGCCTCACCAAGGCGGGCTACCGTCCCGACCTGATCGTCGGGGATCCCGACGAGATCGGTACCTCCACCCTCAAGTCCGGAGCCGAAGTGGTGCTGCCCGCCGACCCGGACGGCCACGCCCGGGGCCTCGAGCGCATTCAGGATCTCGGCATCGGCGCGATGACCTTCCCTGCCGTCGGCACCCCCACCGACCTGGCGTTGCTGCTCGTCGAGCATCACGGCGCGGCGCTGGTGGTGACCGTCGGCAGCACCGTCTCGCTCGACGAATTCTTCGACCACGGTCGCCGCGACACGAATCCGTCGGCGGTGATGACCCGCCTGAAGGTCGGCCCGAAACTCGTCGATGCGAAGGCCGTGGCCACCCTCTATCGCAGCCGGGTCTCGGGTGGGGTGATCGCCCTGCTCGTCTTCGCGGCCCTGATCGCCGTGATCGCCGCGCTCGCGGTGTCCAACCTCGGGGGCGACGTGGTCGAACTCGCCCGGCAGTGGTGGGAGAACGCCGTCGAGTGGATTCGGGGTCTGCGCGCGTGATCTCGATGCGCCATCACGTCGTTTCCCTGGTGGCGGTGTTCCTGGCCCTGGCGGTCGGGATCGTGCTCGGCTCCGGGCTGCTGGCCGACAGCGTCGTCACCGGCCTGCGTGACGACAAGGCGGAGCTGCGCCGGGAGGTCCAGCAGGCCGAGGACCACAGCAGCCGGCTCGAGGCGCAACTGCTCGCCGGCGACGGTTTCGACTCCACCGTCGGCCCGCGCATCGTGCGCGACGAGCTCCTCGGCCGCACGATCCTCCTGGTGACCACCCCGGACGCCGCACCCGAGGACGTCGACGCCGTGGTCCGGGTTGTCGGCGATGCGGGGGGCCGGGTCACCGCCCGGATCGCGCTGACCGATTCGTTCGTCGACGCGACCGGAACCGATCAACTCCGCACCACCGTCACCAACGTCGTGCCCGCCGGGGTGGAACTGCAGACCGGCGCCGTCGATCCGGGCAGCCTCGCCGGGGATCTGCTCGGCGCGGTGCTGCTCGTCGACCCGGCCACCGGCGGGCCGCGGAGCACCCCGGAGGAACGCGCCCTGGCGCTCACCACGTTGCGCAGCGGCGGTTTCGTCACCTACGAGGACGACCGGATCGACCCGGCCCAGAGCGCGCTCGTCGTCACCGGCGACCACAGCGGCAACGCCGAACGCGGCGGTAACCGCGGGTCGCTGATCGCCCGGTTCGCCGGGGTCGTCGACGGCCGCGGCGCCGGCGCGGTCCTCGCAGGCCGCACCGGGGCAGCGGAGGGCAACGGTCCCATCGCGGTGGTGCGGGCCGATGCCGCGCTCGCCGCGGGCCTGTCCACGGTGGACAACCTCGACCGCGAATCGGGGCGCCTGACGACGGTCCTCGCGTTGCGCGAGCAGTTCGACGGCGGCAGCGGCCGGTACGGGACCGGTCCGAGCGCGACCGCCGTCACGGTCGGTTCCCCGGCTCGCTGAGCGTCGCCGCGGCCGTCCCGATCCGGGACGGGCCTGTGACGTCGATTGCACCGGCGGTCCGCACCCGCGAGTCGGGTACGCGCCGGCCCGCGGAGGTGTTACCGTGAAGTTCCGTGGGTCGGCAGGCCCCAGCTGTATCGCATCAGTCCAAAAGTCCTGCACCTGACGTCACGGGAGCTTCTTTGCCACAGTCACGCCACTCGCGTACCCCTACCAAGCACATCTTCGTCAGCGGGGGCGTCGCATCCTCGCTCGGCAAGGGGCTCACAGCGTCGAGCCTGGGCACTCTGCTCACCGCACGCGGCATGCGCGTGACGATGCAGAAGCTCGACCCGTACCTCAATGTCGACCCCGGCACGATGAATCCGTTCCAGCACGGCGAGGTCTTCGTCACCGAGGACGGTGCCGAGACCGACCTCGACGTCGGTCACTACGAGCGCTTCCTCGACCGGGACCTGTCCGCCGACGCCAATGTCACCACCGGCCAGGTGTACTCCACGGTCATCGCCAAGGAACGACGCGGTGAATATCTCGGCGACACCGTGCAGGTCATCCCGCACATCACCGACGAGATCAAGCGCCGCATCCTCGCCATGGCCGCCCCGGACGCCGAGGGCCAGGTCCCGGACGTGGTGATCACCGAGATCGGCGGCACCGTCGGCGACATCGAATCCCAGCCGTTCCTCGAGGCCGCCCGCCAGGTCCGGCACGAGGTCGGTCGCGAGAACTGCTTCTTCCTGCACGTCTCGCTCGTGCCCTATCTCGGCCCGTCCGGTGAGCTGAAGACCAAGCCCACCCAGCACTCGGTGGCCGCGCTGCGCAACATCGGCATCCAGCCCGACGCCCTCGTGCTGCGCTGCGACCGCGACGTTCCGGCCTCGCTCAAGGCCAAGATCTCGCTGATGTGCGACGTCGACGTTGCCGGCTGTATCTCCTGCCCCGACGCGCCGAGCATCTACGACATCCCGAAGGTGCTGCACAGCGAAGGTCTCGACGCCTACGTCGTGCGTCAGCTCGGCCTGCCCTTCCGCGACGTCGACTGGACGGTATGGGGCAACCTGCTCGAGCGGGTCCACAACCCCCGCGAGACCGTCGACGTCGCTCTCGTCGGCAAGTACATCGACCTGCCCGACGCCTACCTGTCGGTCACCGAGGCGTTGCGCGCCGGCGGTTTCGCGCACCGAGCGAAGGTCAAGATTCGCTGGGTCGCCTCCGACGAGTGCGAAACCGAGGCCGGCGCCGAGAAGCATCTCGGCGACGTCGACGCGGTGCTGATCCCCGGCGGTTTCGGTATCCGCGGCATCGAGGGCAAGCTCGGCGCGATCCGCTTCGCGCGTACCCGCAAGATCCCGCTGCTCGGCCTGTGCCTGGGTCTGCAGTGCGTCGTCATCGAGGCCGCCCGCTCGGTGGGCATCGACGACGCGTCGTCCACCGAGTTCGATCCCGACACCACCGCCCCGGTCATCTCCACGATGGCCGACCAGGAACAGGCGGTCGCGGGCGAGGCCGATCTCGGCGGCACCATGCGTCTCGGTGCCTATCCCGCCGTGCTGAAGAAGGGCTCGGTCGTCGCCAAGGCCTACGGCAGCGAGCAGGTCTCCGAGCGGCACCGGCACCGCTACGAGGTCAACAACGCCTACCGCGACAAGATCGCCAAGTCCGGTCTGGTGTTCTCCGGGACCTCCCCGGACGGGCGTCTCGTCGAGTTCGTCGAGTACCCGGCCGCCACGCATCCGTTCTTCGTCGCTACCCAGGCGCACCCGGAGCTCAAGAGCCGGCCCACCCGCCCGCACCCGCTGTTCTCCGGCCTCGTCGCCGCAGCACTGCAGTACAAGGCGGCCGAGCGGCTCCCGGTCGACATCCACGGTGAGAACACCGCTGCCGAGGAAACCGCCACGGCCGCGTCGACGTCCGCCGCCGGCGACGCCGAGTAGTCGACATGGCGCAGCGACACGACTTCCGCACCCTGGCGAGCCGGCGGATCTACACGGGTGCCATCGTGTCGCTGCGCGTCGACGACGTGGCGATGCCCGACGGGCACACCGCCGAACGTGAAGTGGTCGAACATCACGGCGCGGTGGCGGTCGTGGCCGTCGACGAGCAGGACCGGGTGGTGCTCGTACACCAGTACCGGCATCCGCTCGGCCGGCGCCTGTGGGAACTTCCCGCCGGGCTGCTCGACGCACCCGGGGAGGATCCCCTCGACGCCGCCCGCCGCGAACTCGCCGAGGAGACCGGTCTGGCCGCCGCCGACTGGGAGCTCCTCGTCGACATCGCGCTCTCACCCGGATTCACCGACGAAGCCGTGCGCGTCTTCGCCGCCCGCGGCCTGAGCGAGGTCGACCGGCCGGATCCGGAGCACGAGGAGGCCGATCTCGAGGTCCGCCGCGTCCCCGTCGACCAGGCCGTGTCGATGGTGCTGGGCGGGGAGATCGTCAACGCCACCGCAGTGTCCGGTCTCCTCGCGTTCGCGACCACCCGCGCGACCGGCACCGCGACCCGCACACCGGACGCGCCGTGGCCGGACCGGCCCACCACCTTCGCCCGCACCCGCGCGGAGGGATGAGCGGTGCTGCCCGGTGAGGAGCGTCCGGCCACGCAGGTCGCTCCGCAGCCGTCCCCGACACTCACCGGGCAAGTCGACGCCTATCTGGCGCACCTGACCGTCGAACGAGGGGTAGCGGCGAACACGCTCGCCTCCTACCGGCGCGATCTGCTGCGCTACATGGAACACCTCACCGACGTGCATGTCGGCGATCTTGCGGACGTCCACGAACACCACATCAGCGATTTCGCCGCGAGTCTGCGCCGCGGTGATCCGGAACGGAACCGCCCGGCGCTCGCGGCGAGCTCCGCCGCCCGCGCCCTGATCGCCGTGCGCGGCCTGCACCGTTTCGCCGCCGCCGAAGGTCAGACCCCCGTCGACGTCGCTCGCACCGTCAAACCACCGGCACCCGGACGCCGTCTGCCCAAGGCGCTGACCGTCGACCAGGTCACCGCGATCCTCGAGGCCGCCGCACCCGAGGCCGACGCTCCCCGCGACCTGCGCGACCGGGCGCTGCTCGAACTGCTGTACTCCACCGGCGCCCGCATCTCCGAGGCCGTCGGGCTCGACGTCGACGACCTCGACACCGAATCGCGCACGGTGCTGCTGCGCGGCAAGGGCGGCAAACAGCGGCTCGTGCCGGTCGGGCGGCCGGCGCTCGGCGCGCTCGACGCCTATCTCGTGCGCGGGCGGCCGACGCTGGCGACCGGCCGCACCGCCGCGGTCTTCCTGAACGCGCGCGGTGGACGCCTGTCGCGGCAGAGTGCGTGGAAGGTACTGCAGACCGCCGCCGAACGCGCCGGAGTGGACGTCGGTGTCTCCCCGCACACCCTGCGCCACTCGTTCGCGACCCACCTGCTCGACGGCGGCGCCGACGTACGCGTGGTACAGGAGTTACTCGGGCATGCTTCTGTGACGACCACGCAGATATACACCCTGGTCACCGCCGGTGCCCTCCGCGAAGTGTGGGCACAGGCGCATCCGCGGGCACGATGACCGGCTCCGCGACGGACGCGTGTCCGTGCGGTGATCCTGCCGACGAAGCGGTAGCGTTCCGGGGAAGAGCCGCCGGGCCACCCGACGGATCGACGAGAGAACATCTGGGTCGCAAGACAGGGGGAGTACCGAACGTGGGCACACCTCGGCCACCCGCCACGTACATGGAGCCGGAGCACCTCCGGTCGAACACCGTCCCGGTCGACGCAATCGGCCGCGAGGACGCCGACAGAACGTCCACCAGCGAGCCGACCACCACCGCCGGAACCACGGACGAGCCCGAGCTCGGACCGACCGGCCGCCCGCGCCGACCCGTCCCGGAACCGGTGCCGCTGTCCACCCACGGACCGGCTCGCATCATCGCGATGTGCAATCAGAAGGGCGGGGTCGGCAAGACCACCTCGACGATCAACCTCGGCGCGTCCCTCGCCGAATACGGGCGCCGCGTCTTGCTCGTCGACCTCGATCCGCAGGGCGCGCTGTCCGCCGGACTCGGTGTCGCCCACCACGATCTCGATCTCACCGTGCACAACCTGCTCGTCGAACCGCGGGTCTCCACCGACGACGTGCTCGTACGCACCCATGTCGAGAACCTCGACCTGCTGCCGAGCAACATCGACCTGTCCGCGGCGGAGATCCAGCTCGTCTCCGAAGTCGGCCGCGAACAGGCCCTCGGACGGGCGCTGTACCCGATGCTCGACCGCTACGACTACATCCTCGTCGACTGCCAGCCGTCGCTGGGGCTGCTCACCGTCAACGCGCTCGCCTGCGCCGATTCGGTGCTCATCCCCATGGAATGCGAGTTCTTCAGCCTGCGCGGCCTGGCGCTGCTCAACGACACCGTCGCCAAGGTCCGCGACCGGCTGAACCCGAAGCTCGCCGTCGCGGGCATCCTCGTCACCATGTTCGACTCGCGCACTCTGCACGGACGCGAGGTGATGTCCCGGGTCGTGGAGGTCTTCGGCGACCTCGTCTACGATGCCGTCATCAACCGCACCGTGAAGTTCCCCGAGACCAGCGTCGCGGGTGAACCCATCACTCGCTGGGCGCCCGCCTCCGCCGGCGCCGAGTCGTACCGTGCCCTTGCACGGGAAGTCATCCACCGGAGCGGTCGCTGAGCTCCGTGCACGCTCCCGTTCACGACACCGCGGACACCGGCACGGCACCCGAAGCGGGAGCCGACGCGGGGGTCCTGGAGGAATCCGGCCGGCCGACACCTGCGGAGGTGGAGACCACCTCGGGGTTCCGCGTACGCCTGCGCAACTTCGAGGGCCCGTTCGACCTGCTGCTGACCCTCATCTCGCAGCGGCGACTCGACGTCACCGAGGTCGCCCTCCACGAGGTCACCGACGACTTCATCGCCTACACCCGCAAGCTCGGACCCGAACTCGGCCTCGACCAGACCACCGAGTTCCTGGTCGTCGCCGCGACCCTGCTCGATCTCAAGGCCGCGCGGCTGCTGCCCGCCGGTGAGGTCGACGATCCCGAGGACCTCGCGCTCCTCGAGGCCCGCGACCTGCTGTTCGCGCGACTACTGCAGTACCGCGCCTACAAGCAGATCGCCGAACAGTTCGCCGCGTTCGAGGCCGCCGCCCTGCGCCGCTATCCACGCGCGGTGTCCCTCGAGGACCGTTTCGAGAATCTGGTGCCCGAGGTCGTGCTCGGCGTCGACCCGCAGCGCTTCGCCGAGATCGCCGCCGCCGCCTTCCGGCCGAAACCACCCCCCACCGTCGGCCTCGACCACCTGCACACCCCGAAGGTGTCGGTTCCCGAGCAGGCCGCCCACATCCTGGGCTTGCTCCGCTCCCGCGGCGTCGGCGTCCGGGTCGGTTTCGACGAACTCGTCGCCGATTGCGACCATGGGCTGCTCGTCGTCGCCCGGTTCCTGGCATTGCTCGAGTTGTACCGCGAACGCGCCGTCACCTTCGAGCAACCCGATCCGCTGGGGCACCTGCAGGTCGCGTGGACGGGGGAGACCGACGACGCCGTCGATTTCGAGGAGGACTACGGGTGAGCGACGACACCGTCGAGCACGAGCGTGCAGGCGACACCGCCGCGCAGGAGCGTGCAGGCGACACCGCCGCGCAGGAGCGTGCATGGGACGGTGAGCTTCTCGACATCGCCGACGACGAACTCACCGCGGCCCTCGAAGCGCTGCTGCTCGTCGTCGACACCCCCGCACCCACCGAGCAGCTCGCCGCCGCCATCGGGGTCACCGCCGACCGGTCCGAGGCCGCGCTGCGACGTCTCGCGCAGGACCTCACCGCGCGTGGATCCGGCATCGACCTGCGGTATGCGGGCGACGGATGGCGCTTCTACACCCGTCGCGATTTCGCGCCGTATGTCGAGAAGTTGCTGCAGGGTGGCGCCCGCACCAAACTCACCCGCGCCGCACTCGAGACTCTCGCCGTGATCGCCTATCGGCAGCCGGTCACCCGCGGCCGTGTCGGCGCGGTGCGCGGCGTCAACGTCGACGGGGTGATGCGCACGCTGCTCGCCCGCGATCTGATCGCCGAGGCCGGCACCGATCCCGACACCGGTGGCACGCTCTATGTCACCACCGAGTTGTTCCTCGAGCGCCTCGGCCTGGCCTCTCTGCAGGATCTTCCGCCCGTTGCGCCGCTTCTGCCCGATGTCGATGTGATCGACGACATCGCCGACAGTCTCGAGTCGGACCCACGATTTGAGAGAATGGGTAGGAACGCGCGTCCCGAGACTCTCTCGCCCGCGGAGTTCGATCCAGAGAACTGACAGGAATCAAGTGAATACACCCGCTCGCCGTGATGGCACACCGGATCGTAGAAGAAACAATCCCCGCAGCGCGACTACGCGCAATGCCGGGGCCTCCCGCTCGGGACGCACAGAATCTCCGCGTTCCGGAGGACGCACCGAATCCCCGCGTGCGGGAGGACGCACCGAATCCCCGCGTGCGGGAGGACGCACCGAATCCCCGCGTTCGGGGCGCGCAGGGGCTCCCCGTACGGGGGAGCGCACCGACTCACCCCGTTCCGATCGCCGGGCCACTCCCGGTCAGTCGGCCGCCAGCCGCAATCCGGCCCAGTCGGCCGGAAGCCGCAATCCGGCTCAGTCGGCCGGAAGCCGCAATCCCGCCCAGCCGGCCGCCGGTCGCAAACCGCACCGCAAGGGCACCTCGACCGGCAAGCCCTCCAAGCCTGCCGCCAAGCGCGCCGCACAGCGCGTCGTTCCGACCGTGAGCAATGCGCGCCCCGCGCGTCACCAGCACCGCGAAGCCGGCCCGGCCCAGCTGCCCGCCGGTGAAGGCGTGCGGCTGCAGAAGGTGCTCGCCCAGGCCGGCGTCGCCTCGCGCCGTGCAGCCGAGGAACTCATCGCCGCAGGTCGCGTCGAGGTCGACGGCAACATCGTCGTCGAGCAGGGCCTGCGCGTGGACCCGGAGAACGCCGTGATCCGGGTCGACGGCGTCCGCGTCGTCGTCAACAAGGATCTCGTGCATCTCGTGCTGAACAAACCGCGCGGCTGGCAGTCCACGATGTCCGACGATCTCGGTCGTCCCTGTGTCGGCGACATCGTCTCCGAACGCGTCGCCGCCGGGCAGCGCCTGTTCCACGTCGGTCGTCTCGACGCCGACACCGAAGGTCTGCTGCTGCTCACCAACGACGGTGAACTCGCGCACCGGCTCATGCACCCGTCCTACGAGGTCCCCAAGACCTACCTGGCGACCGTCAAGGGTGTGCTCGCGCGCGGCGTCGGCAAGCAGCTCAAGGCCGGTATCGAACTCGAGGACGGGCCTGCCTCGGTCGACGAGTTCGCGTTGCTCGAGGTCCACGAAGGCCAGTCGCTGGTGCGGCTCGTGCTGCACGAGGGCCGCAAGCACATCGTGCGACGTCTGCTCGACGCCGTCGGTCATCCCGTGATCCGGCTCGTGCGCACCAACATCGGCCCCGTCGCGCTCGGCGACCAACGTCCCGGCACTCTCCGTGTCCTCGGCCGCAACGAGGTCGGCGGTTTGTACCAGGCGGTGAAGCTGTGACCGGCGCACCGGCCGACGCGTTGATCGTCGCGATGGACGGACCGTCCGGCACCGGCAAGTCCACCGTCTCCAAGCGTCTCGCGCAGCATCTCGGTGCCGCCTACCTCGACACGGGGGCGATGTACCGCATCGCGACGTTGCACGCTCTGCGCCGCGGTACCGACCTGACCGATCCGGCCGCGATCGCCGCGGCCACCGCCGATCTGCCGTGGTCGATCGGCACCGATCCCACCGTCGAGGACATCCGGCTCGACGGGGACGACGTGCGCGAGATCATCCGCGGCGCCGAGGTCACGGCCGCGGTCTCCGCGGTCTCCGCGGTCCCCGAGGTGCGCACCCAGCTCGTCGAGGCGCAGCAGCGTCTCGGGCGCGCCGAGCACCGCGTCGTGGTCGAAGGACGCGACATCGGCACGGTCGTCTTCCCCGAGGCCGACGTGAAGATCTTCCTCACCGCCTCGGCGGAGGCCCGCGCGCACCGGCGCAACAACCAGAACATCGCCGAGGGTCGCGGCGACGACTACGAGGCGGTCCTTGCTGCGGTGCAGCGCCGTGACCACCTCGACTCCACCCGCGCGGTGTCGCCGCTGCGCGCGGCGGACGACGCGGTCGTCGTGGACACCAGCGACATGAACATCGACGAGGTGATCGCCGCGCTGCTCGCGGTGGTCGCCGAGCAGACTGGAGCGAAGCTGTGAGCGACGACGTGAGCACCGATTACACCGGTTTCGCCGGCGACGGCACCTGGTCGGAGGAAGCCGACTGGGACGTCGAGTTCGCCGACGGCAACGAGCTCGAGGAGTTCGTTCCGGTCCCGACCGTCGCCGTGGTCGGCCGACCCAATGTCGGCAAGTCCACTCTGGTCAACCGCATCATCGGCCGACGCGAAGCCGTCGTCGAGGATGTCCCCGGCGTCACCCGGGACCGCGTCTCGTACGAGGCGTCGTGGAACGGCCGGCGGTTCATGGTGCAGGACACCGGCGGGTGGGAACCCGACGCGAAGGGCATGCAGCAGTCCGTGGCCCGCCAGGCCGAGGTCGCCATGCGTACCGCCGACGCGATCCTCGTCGTGGTCGACGCCACCGTCGGCGCCACCAGCGTCGACGAGGCGGTCGCGAAGGTGCTGCGCCGGTCGAAGACGCCGGTGCTGCTGGTCGCGAACAAGGTCGACGACGACCGCGTCGAATCCGAGGCCGCGACGTTGTGGTCGCTCGGGCTCGGCCAGCCGTATTCGGTGTCGGCCACCCACGGGCGCGGCACCGGCGATCTGCTCGACGAGCTGCTCGCCAAGTTGCCCGCCACCCCCCGCGAGGGTTCCGGCGGCGAAGGACCCCGCCGGGTCGCCCTGGTGGGCAAGCCGAACGTCGGCAAGTCGAGCCTGCTGAACAAGCTCGCCGGGGACGAACGCTCGGTGGTGCACGATGTCGCCGGCACCACCGTCGACCCGGTGGACTCGATCGTCGAACTCGGCGGCAAGCCGTGGCGGTTCGTCGACACCGCCGGTCTGCGCAAGCGGGTCACACACGCCTCCGGAGCGGAGTTCTACGCGTCGCTGCGCACGCGCGGCGCGATCGACGCGGCCGAGGTGGCGGTGCTGCTCATCGACGCCTCGCAACCGATCACCGAGCAGGACCAGCGGGTGATCACGATGGTCGTCGAATCGGGTCGTGCCCTGGTGATCGCGTTCAACAAGTGGGATCTCGTCGATGAGGATCGTCGCTACGAGCTCGGCCGCGAGATCGACCGCGACCTGCTGCGGGTGCCGTGGGCGTCGCGCGTGAACATCTCCGCCAAGACCGGTCGAGCCGTGCAGAAGCTCGTCCCGGCGATGGAGACCGCGCTCGAGTCGTGGGACAAGCGCATCTCCACGGGACGCTTGAACTCGTGGCTCAAGGAGGTCGTGGCTGCGACTCCGCCGCCGATGCGCGGTGGTCGCCTGCCCCGTGTGCTGTTCGCCACCCAGGCAGCCACTCGGCCCCCGACCTTCGTGCTGTTCACCACGGGCTTCCTCGAGGCCGGCTACCGCCGCTTCCTCGAGCGTCGCCTGCGTGAGGAGTTCGGCTTCGACGGCAGCCCCGTGCGGATCTCGGTGCGGGTGCGGGAGAAGCGCGACCGCCGGAAGTGAACCCGCGACGGCGTCCGGTCGCGAAAACGCGCTGACCAGCCGATTAGTGTTTCGGTCCGTTCCTGTTGTAATCTCTGAGAGCGCTCGGAGAGAGCGCGGACGGGCTGTGGCGCAGCTTGGTAGCGCACTTGACTGGGGGTCAAGTGGTCGCAGGTTCAAATCCTGTCAGCCCGACAGCGAAACCCCTTCCGACTTCGGTCGGAAGGGGTTTTCTCGTTCGCGGACGCGCCTTCACACCCGACGCCGGTGACGACGGAATCCGACCTGGCCCACCCCCCGACGAATCCTCTAGGTTCGTCTCGCGCGCCGGATGGTCCGGCGCGTCGTGCAAGGGGGAGCAACAGGATGAAGAAACTCGCCAGGAGTGCGTTCGTGACGGCCGCGGCGGCAGGACTCGTACTCGGGGGATCCTCTACCGCCGCAGCGGACACCGGTTCCGCCGGATACTTCGGCAACCCGCAGTGTCTGCTCCGGTCCCTTCTGACCTACGGGACGCTCAGTGCCGGCGATGCCGGCGCCTTCCTGCCGGGGTGCGCGCCGTTCTGAGCGGGGCGTCACATGTGAAGCGGGCGAGCGCACCGAACGCTCCCGGATCCGGGACGCACCCCTCACGATGAGAAGTGCGTCGGCGGACGGTCACTACCGGTAGGGCGCCGAGCGCGCCCTACCGCACCCGCGAAAGGACCACGATGACCACTCGATTCAATCCCTATCTCGCATTCCGCGATTCCGCGCGCGAAGCCATGGAGTTCTACCGATCGGTCTTCGGCGGTGAACTGGCGGTGAGCAGGTTCGCCGACATGCACGCCTCGGACGATCCGAGCGAGGACGACAAGGTGATGCACTCGATGCTCACCACCGACCGCGGCTTCGTGCTCATGGCCTCGGACACCCCGAACGGCGTGGACTACTCGCCCGGCACGAACTTCTCGCTGTCGCTCAGCGGGGACGACGAGAGCGTGCTCCGCGGCTGGTGGGACGCGCTGAGCGAAGGTGGTCGCGTCGACATGCCACTCGAACGTGCCCCGTGGGGAGATCTGTTCGGTATGTGCACCGACCGCTTCGGAATCGCGTGGATGGTCAGCATCGGCGACCAGCAGGGCTGAACGGCTCGGTGGCCGTCAGCCGGGGCGGGCGTCGAGCTCGCGCACCAGCCGCGGCGGCGCGGTCTCCCGGTAGGACATGTCGAGCAGTTCGGCGACCTCGCCCCAGTCCACCTCCGGACGGGCGAGGTCGTACCCGACCCACCCGGACGGCCCGAAGTACATCGGCAGGTAGATGTGCGGCTCCTCGAGCAACGCGCGACGCTCCTCCTCGTCGGGCTTGACGACGAGGGAGCGGGGAAACGGTGCGCGGGTACTCTTCTCGGCCCCTCCGTAGACCGCGAAGGCCGTCCGGGTGGAGAAGAACGGACGACCGTGCGAAATCTTCTCGGAGGCGCCGGGAAAGGCCAGCGCGATCGCGCGCACACGGGCGAGTAGCGGATCCGTTTCGTCGAACATCACCGGATGCGGCATGGGCGGAGCGTACCGAGCGACTACGACAACGGTGCCGAGATCAACTCGCCCGACTCTTCAGCGCATCGATGCCGGCGCGCAGCAGCGGCTCGACGCCACGACCGAGTTCCTCGAAACCGTCGCCGACGGTCTTTCCCTGACGGAACCGGAAGTAGATACCCTCGAGGATCACGGCGAGCTTGTAGTAGGCGAGGGCGAGATGGAATGCCATGTCCGACAGGTCCCGTCCACCGGCCGCCTCGTACCGGGCGAGCAGGTCGTCGTCGCCGAGGAAACCCGGTGCGCGAGAGACCGTCGAGACGGGGAACTCCGGGTTCTCCCGCGCCAGCCGCTGGTAGACCAGCAGCAATGCCACGTCGGTGAGCGGATCACCCAGGGTGGCCATCTCCCAGTCCAGCACCGCGACCACCTCGTCGTCGTCGCCGACGAGGATGTTGTCGAGCCGGTAGTCGCCGTGCACGATGCCGACCTCGCCGTCGCCCGGCAGGTTGTCGACGAGCAGCCGGTGCAGCTCCTCGGCGCCGGCCAGGTCCCGGCTGTGCGAGTTCTCGAGTTGGGTGGTCCAACGGCGCACCTGCCGCTCGAGGAAGCCGCGCGGGCGACCGAAGTCCTCGAGTCCCACGGTGGCCGGGTCCACCGCGTGCAGGGTCGCGAGGGTGTCGACCATCCGCTCGGAGATGACCCGGGTGCGCGCGGCGCCGAGGGGGGCGAGTTGCTCGGCGGTGCGATAGGGCGTTCCCACGACGAGATCCATGAGGTAGAACGGCGCGCCGAGCACCGCATCGTCCTCGCACAGCAGGTAGGTGCGGGGGACCGGTACCGCGGTGCCGTCGAGCGCGGAGATGACCCGGTACTCGCGGGCCATGTCGTGGGCGGTGGCGAGGACGTGTCCGAGCGGGGGACGGCGCAGCACGAGCCGCCGCTCGCCGTCGGTCACCTCGTAGGTGAGGTTCGATCGCCCGCCACTGATCAGGCGAGCGCGGAGGGGCCCGGAGAACAGCTCGGGGGCGGAGGTCTGCAGGTGGGCGTCGAGCGCATCGAGGTCGAGGCCGGCGGGCACGTCGTTCATCGAGCTCCTTTCCGTCGGCTCCCACTATGACGGCGGGTGCGGATCCCTGTCCGGAGAACTCTCACGAGGTGGACAATCCGGATCATACGGAAACGATTGATATTCAGAATATCCCTCGACCTGAGGGCAACACCCCCGACAGCAACTACGACGTACGCCTACCCGCCGGCACGGACGAGACGAACTACTGTCGATCCATGCCCGCTGCGCACCCCCTCGACCGAGACAACGTCCGCGACGCGCTGGACGCGTTCGACTCGCGCCGTCTGCCGCTGGACGGCCGCCGGCACGCAGCCGTCGTCGTGGCGGTGCTCGACGACGGGAACCGCAACCCTGTCATGCCCCTCACACGGCGGCCGACGCGCCTGCGAGCCCATCCCGGCCAGTTCGCCCTGCCGGGCGGCCGTCTGGACGAAGGGGAGGAACCGGAGCAGGCAGCCCTTCGCGAACTGCACGAGGAACTCGGACTCGACCTCGGCTCCGACGCCGTCCTCGGCCGACTCGACGACTACGTCACCCGATCCGGCTATGTCATGTCGCCGTTCGTCGTGTGGGCGCGCACGGCCGTGACCGATCTGAAGCCGAGCCCCGACGAGGTCGACGTGCTCTTCGCCGTGACCGCCGACGAACTCGATGTCGACCCGCGCTTCGTCGGCATCCCCGAATCCGACAAGCCGGTGATCCAGTGGCCGTTCCGCGGGCACCTCGTGCACGCACCGACCGCCGCCGTGGTCTACCAGTTCCGCGAAGTCGTCCTCCGCCGGCGGGCCACCCGGATCGACGACCTCGAGCAGCCGGTCTTCGCCTGGCGCTGACACCCGGGGATCTCCGGCCGCGCGGCTGTGGAAGGCTGGACTCCGCACCCGAACCGGAACTCCGGAGGGGCACCACGAGAACGATCTCACGAGAACACGGAGCGGCCCCGCCATGACCGATGCGACCGGAACCGCCGACGCGCGCGGAGCGGACCGCATCCTCACCGTGCCGAACGTCCTCAGCTTCATCAGGCTCCTGGGTGTCCCCGTCTTCCTCTACCTGGTTCTCGTCGCCCACGCCGACGTCTGGGCGCTGATCCTGCTGGCCGCCAGCAGCATCACCGACTGGGCCGACGGCAAACTCGCCCGGCTCCTCGACCAGACCTCCCGCCTCGGCGCACTCCTCGATCCCGCCGTCGACCGCCTCTACATCGTGGCCACCCTCGTCGCCCTCGTGGCACGCGACATCGTGCCGTGGTGGATCGCGGTGGTCCTCGTCGGCCGCGAACTCGTCCTCGCCCCGACGCTCGCCGTCTACCGGCGCCGGGAACTGCCTCCACCGGAGGTGCTCTATCTCGGCAAAGGCGCCACCTTCCTGCTCATGTGCGCGTTGCCGCTCATGCTCGGCGCCGTCGCCGTGCCGGCCTCGGAACCGGTCACCGGACCGCTCGGCTGGGCCGCCCTGATCTGGGGGACCGTGCTGTACGTGTGGACCGGTCTGTTGTACCTCGCGCAGGCCGTCGTGACGGCACGGAACGTGCCGGTCGGGAGGTGATCCGATGAGCCGCGCGTGGGAACGCATCCGGCGCAATCCGGTGCCCTCGCTGCTGAAGTCGCTTCTCGAGGATCATCTCGACCCCGGTTACGCCGCGTCCGCCGCCGACCGGGCGGCGGGCCGCTCCCGCACCACGCCGCGGGCCTCCCGCGCGTGGCTCGGCGCCGGTGTCCTCCTCGCCGGCCTCGTCCTCGGCGTCGCGTACGCCCAGAACGCCGACGTGGAGGCCGGCACCGACAGCACCCACGCCGAGATCCTCGACTCCCTCCGGGCGGGGGACGATCGGATCGCCGCCCTGACCGCGCGGCGGGACGAACTCGGCGCCGCGATCGACGAACGACGTACCGCGCTGTTCGCCGACGGCGGTGACGGCGCGAGCATCCTCGACGAACTCCGGGACGCCGAGACTGCGGCCGCCGCGACACCTGTACGCGGACCCGGGATGACCGTCACCCTCACCGAACCCGCCGCGCGCCCGAACCTCTCGGACGCGGCGCGACTCGAGGACCGGCCCACCGCGCTCGTCCTCGACCGCGACCTGCAGTCGGTCGTCAACGCGCTCTGGGCCGCCGGTGCGGAGGCCGTCGAGGTCGGCGGCGTGCGGGTGGGCCCCGGCGTGACCATCCGCCAGGCCGGGGGAGCGATGCTCGTCGACAACCGGCCCGTATTCTCCCCGTACACGGTCTCGGCGGTGGGGCCCCCGTCCCGGCTGCAGACGTCCTTCGTCGTCAGCGACGCCTACCTGCGCATCGCGGGCATCCAGCAGCTCTACGGGGTGGGATTCGCCGTCACCGAGGCGGACGATCTCGAGCTTCCGGCCGCCACGGTCCGGAAACTCGGCAGCAGCGGAGAAACGGGGTACAGGTGAAGCGGCTCGAACACGGTCACGCGCTCTACGCGGTGCTCGCACTGGCGATCGGGATCGGCGCCGGAATCGTATTCAGCCCACAGGTACCCGACGTCGTGCAGCCCTATCTGCCCATCGCGGTGGTCGCCGCGCTCGACACGGTCTTCGGCGGCCTGCGCGCCTATCTCGACGACATCTTCGACGCGAAGGTGTTCGTGGTGTCGTTCGTCTTCAACGTCCTCGTCGCGGCGCTGATCGTGTGGCTCGGCGACCAGCTCGGGGTGGGCGCCCAGCTCTCGACGGCGGTCATCGTGGTCCTCGGCATCCGCATCTTCGGAAACGCGGCTGCCTTGCGCCGGCGCCTGTTCGGAGCCTGAACCATGACAGAACCGCAGCAGCCCGACACCGGCACCGGCGACGCGACCGCGCCGGGACCCGTCGCCGACCGCGCCACCCGATCGCACCGCGTCTTCCTCGTCCTCGCCGGGATTCTCGTCGTCCTGCTCGGCGCCGGCATCGCCACGCAGGTGCGCACCACCGACACCGGCGACGCCCTCGACTCGGCACGCCCCGCCGACCTGCTGGTGTTGCTCGACAACCTCAACCGCCGCGAAGCCGCTCTCCGCCAGGAGATCACCGAACTCGAGCGCACCCTCTCGAGTCTGGAGCGGGAAGGCTCGGAAGCCGCACTCGAGGAGGCCCGCACGCGCCTGTACACGCTGTCCGTCCAGCTCGGTACCGCACCCGCCACCGGGCCCGGGGTGGTCCTCACCGTCGACGATCCGCGCGAGGGAGTCGGCTCGGAGGTGCTGCTCGACATGATCCAGGAGCTGCGCGCGGCGGGTGCCGACACGATGCAGATCGCCGGAGCGAACGGGGAGACCGTACGCATCGGTGTCGATTCGTGGGTCACCGGACCGGGGGGCGAGATCACCGTGGACGACCGCAGGCTCGACGCCCCGTACACCGTCACCGCCATCGGGGACGGCCCGACGCTCGCCGCCGCCCTGAACATTCCCGGTGGAGTGGTCGACACGGTCGCCCGTGCGGGCGGATCATTGTCCGTGAAACAGTTTCCGCAGGTGGACGTGTCCGCCTTGCGGGAGATCGAACCACGCCAATACTCTCGGCCCGGTAACTGAATCCGACGTTCCGGTCGAACGTCGTCTCCGAAAGGACCAGTCTTGACCGATTTCGCGACACCCGATGATCTGCGGTACACCCCCGAGCACGAATGGGTGCGCAGGACGGGCGCGACGACCGTGCGGATCGGGATCACCGACTACGCGCAGTCCCAACTCGGCGACGTGGTCTTCGTCCAGCTGCCCGATGCCGGATCCGAGATCGTCTCCGGCGAGTCCTTCGGAGAGGTGGAGTCCACCAAGAGCGTGTCGGACGTCTTCGCGCCGTTGACCGCGAAAGTCCTCGCCGTCAACACGGAACTCGACGCGAATCCCGAACTGGTGAACAGCAGCCCGTACGAGGACGGTTGGCTCGTCGACGTGGAGGTCGGCAGCGAGAGCGAACTCGACGAGGCCCTCGAGCAGACGGTCGACGCGGATGGTTACCGCGGGATCACGGAAGGCTGACAGACCGGACAGGTAACGTGACCGCGACTGTCTGCGGCAGTACCCCCACGCGGGGTACGGTCGGATATGGCGTGTGCCGTGTCGGACCTGTACGGGGCGAACGAATCAGCGACCGCCCGGGATCACCCGGGTGGTCGAACGGATAAGGAGAAACGGTGAGCGAGAACGGCAACGCGGGCTACGAGGAGACTCCTGCAGAGACCACTTCGGTATTTCGCGCCGACTTCCTGAACGAAGTGGAAGGTGCAGGCTCGGCCACCACCGAAGCGCCCGTCTCGGGTGTCGAGGGCCTGCCCGCCGGATCGGCGCTGCTGGTGGTCAAGCGGGGGCCCAATGCAGGATCGCGCTTCCTGCTCGACCAGCCGACCACGTCGGCGGGCCGGCATCCCGACAGCGACATCTTCCTCGACGACGTGACCGTCAGTCGTCGGCACGCCGAGTTCCGTCAGGACGAAGGCGAATTCCAGGTCGTCGACGTGGGAAGCCTCAACGGCACCTACGTCAACCGCGAGCCGGTCGACTCCGCCGTCCTCGCGAACGGCGACGAGGTGCAGATCGGCAAGTTCCGGCTGGTGTTCCTGACCGGTCCGCGAGGTAACCAGGGCGCAGGTAGCTGATGACCGCGGCCCGCCAGCCGGCGCCGGCCGGGATGTCGATCGGGTCGGTGCTCGACCGCCTGCGTCCGGAGTTCCCGGACGTGACGATCTCGAAGATCCGGTTCCTCGAAGCCGAGGGATTGATCAGCCCGGAACGTACTCCCTCGGGCTACCGGCGCTTCTCGATCGCCGACTGCGAGCGTCTGCGGTACGTGCTCACCGCGCAACGCGATCAGTACCTGCCGCTCAAGGTGATCAAGGAGCAGCTCGAGGCGATCGACCGGGGTGCCGCCACGGTGGGATCGGTCGAAACCCGGATCACCCGGCCGCGCCCGCTGGCGGTTGCGCGCGGCGAGGTCTCACCCGAGGATCTCCGCACCGACCGCGAGATCCGGGTGAGCCGCGACGACCTGTGCACTCGTGCAGGCATCGACGCGGCCTTCCTCACCGAACTCGTGGGTGCGGGCCTCGTCAAGCCGGGGCCGGCCGGATTCTTCGACGAGGACGCGGTGCTGCTCGCCCGCACGGCGAAGGCGATGGCGGAGTTCGGCCTCGAGGTCCGGCACCTGCGGGCGTTCAAACTCGCCGCCGACCGCGAGGCCGCGCTCGTCGCGCAGATCGCCGGCCCGATCGCCAAGGGCCGCGACGCCGGGGCACGGCAGCGCGCCGAGGAGATGGTGCGCGAACTGGCCGCACTGTCGCTGACTTTGCACACCTGCCTGGTGAAGGCGGCGGTGCAGGGGGCACTCGACCGTTGAGGCGACGAACTCGTCGCCGATCGCGACCGCGGCCCTCCGTCGGGTCGTGACCTACGGCACCTGACGGATGCGCTGGAGGACACTAGAATTCCAGGCAGTACCTGTCGGGTGGTCCACCACCGACGAGCAGCAGGACGGAGGCATCGCGATGAGCGAGATGCGGATAGTAGGGATTCGTATCGAACAGCCGCAGAACCAGCCTGTCCTCCTGCTGCGGGAGGTCGACGGCGATCGGTACCTGCCGATCTGGATCGGTCAGAACGAAGCGACCGCCATCGCCCTCGAACAGCAGGGTGTCGAGCCGGCGCGGCCGCTGACCCACGATCTGATCAAGAACCTCCTCGAGGCCTTCGGCCACAACTTGCGCGAAGTGCGCATCGTCGACCTGCGCGAGGGGACGTTCTACGCGGATCTGGTCTTCGACGGAGGGATGCGCGTGTCCTGCCGGCCTTCCGACGGGGTGGCTGTAGCCTTGCGCATCGGCGCGTCGGTCCACGTCGAGGAGCAGGTGCTCACCGAAGCAGGACTGGTCATGCCGGACGAGCGGGAGGACGAGGTCGAGAAGTTCAAGGAGTTCCTCGACTCCGTCTCGCCCGACGACTTCAAGGCGACGGACGGCTGAGCGCCGTCCGTCCGTACGGCGACGAGCGTTGGCGCGCGCGTCGGCCGTAGCGGTAGTAGTGTCGAACGTTGCCTTCCGGTCGGCGTGTTGCAGCCCAGCGCCCAACACCGGAGCGTACGCTGAGTTGATCCGCCAGGGATGACTCGGTGAGCCTGGGAGCGCTCGATGATCGGATGTGGTCGGGGGGAATCCGCCAGTCGATCGTTGCGAGGCAGAACTGGGCGCGCGAGAGGGAGTCAGTAGTGCGAGATCGGACGAAGGGACAGCCACTCGGCGTCGATTCCGGCGATCGCTCGAATCCGGCGCCGCGGACGAACGAGACCGACGAGATCCAGCCGGGTCTGTTTCCGGACAACTCGGTGCCCGACGAACTCGTCGGTTACCGTGTGCCCATCGCCTGCCAGATCGCGGGAATCAGCTACCGCCAGCTCGACTACTGGGCCCGCACCAATCTGGTGGTTCCGTCCATCCGTGGGGCCGCCGGATCCGGTAGTCAACGGCTGTATTCGTTCAAGGACATCCTCGTCCTCAAGATCGTCAAGCGCCTGCTCGACACCGGCGTCTCGCTGCAGAATATCCGCGTAGCCGTCGATCACCTCCGCAGCCGCGGTGTGGGCGATCTCGCGAAGATCACCCTCTTCTCGGACGGCACCACCGTCTACGAATGCACGTCGCCGGAAGAGGTCGTCGATTTACTGCAGGGCGGGCAGGGCGTCTTCGGGATCGCAGTGAGCGGCGCGATGCGCGAGCTCACCGGCAGCATCGCCGATTTCCCCGCCGAACGCGCCGACGGCGGCGGCGTCGAGGAACGCCCCGAGGACGAACTGGCGTCGCGCCGCCGCGAGCGCATCAACCGCCGCATCGGCTGACCACACCTCTGATGTCGCATCGGCCGACGATGCGCCGACATCTCTGCCGGTCCATCTCCCCGGCCCGCGGCGCTTTCCGCACCTGCGGTATTTCGACCCCCGCGACGTGAACTAGACTCGAAGACGCGTCGCCATCACGCGGGAGAGACCCGGACACCGAGCCGGGCGCCGAAGGAGCAGCACCTCCCCGTCAATCTCTCAGGCAACCGGGACCGCGTGAGCTCCGACGTCTCTGGAAAGCGGCGGGAGCACCCGCCCGCCCACGGGGAAAGGCTCTGGCCGGCCGAATCTCTCAGGCGCTCGCTCGCGAGCTCACGACAGAGGGGGAGGAACCACTTCGCGCGACCGCGCACGTGGACCTCGCCGACCAGCCCGGGAGCTGCGATGACAGATGCCGTCACCTCGAACTTCGCCGATCGCCACATCGGCCCTGACACCGCCGGCCTGAACCGGATCCTCGACGTCGTCGGAGTCGATTCCCTCGACGCCCTCGCCACCGCCGCGGTGCCGGCAGCCATCCTCGACGACCGCGTCGGCACCGTGCCGACCGGACTCGACGTGCTCGACGCGCCCCGCTCCGAGCACGAGGTGCTCGCCGAACTGAAGGCGCTCGCGTCGCGGAACACCGTGGCGACATCGATGATCGGTCACGGCTACTACGACACGCTCACGCCGCCCGTGCTGCTGCGCAACATCATCGAGAACCCCGCCTGGTACACCGCCTACACCCCCTACCAGCCGGAGATCAGTCAGGGACGCCTCGAGGCGCTGCTGAACTTCCAGACCATGGTCGCCGACCTGACCGGCATGGAGGTGGCCAACTCGTCCATGCTGGACGAGGCCACCGCGGCCGCCGAGGCGATGACCCTGCTGCGCCGCGCGAACCGTAAGTCCAAGAGCCCCCGTCTCGTGGTCGACGTCGATCTGTTCGCGCAGACCGCCGCGGTGCTGGCGACCCGCGCCGAACCGCTCGGCATCGAGATCGTCACCGTCGACCTCGCCGACGGACTGCCCGACGGGGAGTTCTTCGGCGTGATCCTGCAGGTGCCCGGCGCCTCGGGACGTATCATCGACGCCGCTCCGATCATCGCGGCCGCCCACGACCGCGGCGCGCTCGTCGCCGTCGGTGCCGACCTGCTGGCCATGACCCTTGTCACCCCGCCCGGCGAGCAGGGTGCCGACGCGTGCTTCGGCACCACCCAGCGGTTCGGTGTGCCGATGGGCTTCGGTGGGCCGCATGCCGGCTACCTCGCCGTCGGCAGCGCCCACACCCGCACCCTTCCCGGTCGCCTCGTCGGTGTCTCGGTGGACGCGGACGGCAACCCGGCCTACCGCCTCGCGTTGCAGACCCGTGAGCAGCACATCCGCCGCGAGAAGGCCACCAGCAACATCTGCACCGCCCAGGTGCTCCTCGCCGTGCTCGCGGCCATGTACGCCTCGTACCACGGTGCCGAAGGCCTCACCGGCATCGCCCGCCGCGTCGCCAAGCACGCCCGCCACCTGGCCGACGGTCTGCGCGCCGGCGGCGTCGAGGTCGTCCACGCCGAGTTCTTCGACACCGTCCTCGTGCGCGTTCCGGGACGCGCCGCTGCCGTGCTCGTCGCCGCACGCGAGGCCGGTATCAACCTGTACCGCGTCGACGACGATCACGTGTCGATCTCGTGCGACGAGGCCACCACCGCCGCGCATGTCGACGCGGTCCTGGATGCCTTCGGCGTCACCGCCGGTGAGGCCGTCGAGGGAACGGCGCTGCCGGAGACCTTGGCCCGCACGAGTGAGTTCCTGCAGCACGAGGCGTTCACCCGCTACCGCACCGAGACCGCGATGATGCGGTACCTGCGGCGCCTGTCCGACAAGGACCTCGCCCTGGACCGCACGATGATCCCGCTCGGCTCGTGCACGATGAAGCTCAACGCCGCCGCCGAGATGGAGGCCATCACCTGGCCCGAGTTCGCGGGTCTGCACCCCTTCGCTCCGGCGGATCAGACGGCGGGGATCCGCCGCCTCATCGCCGACCTCGAAGGCTGGCTCGCCGCGGTGACGGGATACGACGCCGTGAGCCTGCAACCCAACGCCGGCAGCCAGGGCGAGTACGCGGGTCTGCTCGCGATCCGCCACTATCACCTCGACCGCGGCGACACCGATCGGGACATCTGCCTGATCCCGTCGAGCGCGCACGGCACCAACGCCGCGTCCGCCGTGATGGCGGGTATGCGCGTCGAGGTCGTCGCGTGCCGGCCGAACGGCGACGTCGATCTCGACGACCTGCGCGCCAAGATCACCGACCACGGGGCACGTCTGGCCGCGATCATGATCACCTATCCGTCGACGCACGGTGTCTACGAGCACGACATCGCCGACATCTGCGGTGCCGTGCACGACGCCGGCGGCCAGGTGTACATCGACGGCGCCAACCTCAACGCTCTCGTGGGTCTGGCCCGGCCGGGCAAGTTCGGTGGCGATGTGAGCCACCTGAACCTGCACAAGACGTTCTGCATCCCGCACGGTGGCGGAGGACCGGGCGTCGGGCCGATCGGGGTCCGGGCGCATCTGGCTCCGTACCTGCCGGGTCATCCGGCGGAGCCGGGTCTCGGGGGAGCCGGGCCGGTCTCGGCGGCGCCCTTCGGGTCGGCGTCGATCCTGCCGATCACCTGGGCGTACATCAAGATGATGGGCGCCGAGGGACTGCGTCGCGCGTCGTTGACGGCGATCGCGTCGGCGAACTACATCGCGCGTCGTCTCGACGAGTACTTCCCGGTGTTGTACACGGGGGAGACAGGCATGGTCGCCCACGAGTGCATCCTCGATCTGCGTCCGCTGACGAAGGCGACGGGGGTGACGGTCGACGACGTCGCGAAACGTCTGGCCGACTACGGCTTCCACGCGCCGACGATGAGTTTCCCGGTGGCCGGCACGCTCATGGTCGAACCCACCGAGAGCGAGGACATCGCCGAACTCGACGCCTTCATCGACGCGATGATCTCGATCCGCGGTGAGATCGACCGGGTCGGGGCAGGGGAGTGGCCGGTGGACGACAACCCGCTGCGCGGGGCTCCGCACACCGCGGAATGCCTGGTGGGCGAGTGGAATCACCCGTACTCACGGGAGATCGCGGTGTTCCCGATGGGGAAGAGCCGGGCCAAGGTCTGGCCCGCGGTGCGACGGATCGACGGCGCACACGGCGACCGGAACCTGGTGTGCTCGTGCCCGCCCTTGGAGGCGTACAGCGGCTGACGGCGGGATGGCCGACGGACCTGTCCGTCGGCCATCTTCATCAGTAGAATAACTCCGGACAGGACGGAAACCATAGAAATACAGAATCTGACCACCCTAGGCGCAAACCTCACCCCGCCCGGACGAGCGGGAGGTCAGTTCGCGGCAGCCAACTTGAGGATGGAGATCTCCGGTGGGGTGCCCACCCGCACGGGGGGTCCCCACGCGCCGGTGCCCTGGGACGTGTAGATCTGCGTGTCGCCGAAGCGGTCGAGTCCGGTGACGGTGGGGTTGGCGAGGGAGACGAACGGTCGCAGCGGCCACATCTGTCCGCCGTGGGTGTGCCCGGACAGTTGCAGGTCGGCTCCGAGTTCGCGGGCCTCGTCGACGTGCCGCGGTTGGTGGGCGGCGAGGATCACCGGGGTACCGTCCGCGATGCCGTCGAGGGCGGCGGGCATGTCGGGGTGGTGGGGTTCGGTGGCGGTGTAGTCGTGGACGCCGGCGAGCGCGACCACGTCGCCGTCCCGCTCGAGGACGACATGGTCGTTGCGCAGGGTGCGTACACCGAGCGTCTCCCAGTGGTTCAGCCACGATTCGGCGTCGTCGGAGTAGTACTCGTGGTTGCCGCTGACGCCGTACACCCCGAGCGGGGCCTGCAACTGCCGGAGCGGTTCGAGGTCGGAGCCGACGAGTTCGACGGTGCCGTCGGCGAGGTCGCCGCCGAGCACGATCAGGTCGGGTTGTTCTTCGGCGACGAGGTCGACGACGCGTTGCACGAAGTCGGCGCCGCGGGCGGGACCGACGTGCAGGTCGGTGACGAGCGCGATGCGGGCGCCGGCGAAGCCGGCGGGCAGGTCCTGCAGGGCGACGGGCACGGTGACGATCCGCGGCCGGTCGGCCTCGATCGTGCCGTATCCGACGGCGGCGACCGCGGCCACGACGAGCACGGCGGTCGCGATGCGCAGCCCCCGTCGTGGGGTCTCGACGGTGCCGTCGTCGGTGGTCGGCCGGGATGGCCCGCGCCGGACGAGGCGGGCGACGAGCAGCCCGACTCCGATGAGCAGGAGCCCGAGCATCAGGTACAGCACCACCGCCAGCCAGCTCCAGCCGAGGAACCCGACGGGGCGGGCCCAGGCGGGATCGAACACGGTGCCCACCTCGGCGGCGCCGAGCGTGAGCACGAACATGACGACGAGGACGAGGTCGGCGGCGAGGGCGGCAGGACGCGGCAGTCCGGGCGCCCGGACGAGTCGTCGGTGCAACAGATAGGTGAGGAGGGCAAGGAAGACCCCCACGACGAGAAGGCGGAGCACGGTCAGGACGTCAGCTTTCGGAGAAGGTCGGTGAGGTCGGCCGGGTCGGCGGTGTCGACGACGGTGAGGCTGCCGTCGGTGGCCTCGGCGGCCTGCTCGAGGACGGGGTCGGTGCGGTCGCCGAGGACGACGACGTCGATCCGCACGGGGGTGTCGGGAGACGAGAGTTCGTCGATCGCGGCGCGCAGGTCGCGGGCGGCCGTCTCGTCGGGGTCGTCGCTGTCGACGACGGCGAGCACGGAGTTCGGTCGGGCCGGGTCGTAGTTGTCGACGGCGTCGCGGTAGGCGGCGGCGAGGGTGGCGTAGACCGGTTCTTTCTCGGTGAGGTCGATGCCGTCGAGGATCGTGGACATCGCCGCGCGTTTGGCGTCGGTGAGGCCGTCGCGGATGACGGCGACGCGGTGCCCGGTGGGGGTGTCGGCGAAGACGTACATGCCCATCACCGAGTTGGTGGAGGCGCGGCGCATGGCCTCGCGCAGGGCGCCGGCGGTGGCGTCGAGCCGCGTGCCGTCGCCGGCGGGGGCGCCCATGGAGGTTGAGGTGTCGACCACCATCGTGACCTTGCGTGGGGATACCGGGGCGAGCCGCAGGGCGACGAGGACGTCGTCGACGGTGGGATCGGCCGGGGCGAGGGCGGTCTCGACGCGGGGCAGCGGCAGTTCCCCGGCGGGTTCCGGGACGGCGTCGGCGGTGCGGAAGCCGTGCGCGGTGAGGACGCCGGTCTGTTCGGGACGGCGGGCGTAGTCGGTGAACTCCGCGGCGGCGCGGGCGAGGGTCTCGTCGACCCAGGGGGCGTCGACGACGGCGGCGGGGAAGTCGACGACGGGTGCGGCACCGATGGGGAGGTGTCCGGTGAGGCCACGGATCTGCCCGCCGGTGAGGACGCGGTGCAGTTGCTGCTCGATGACGGGCACGGCGTGGATGGGGGCCTCGGTGTCGGGTCGGGCGCCGAGCGCGGCGAGGGTGTCGGCGGTGGTGCCGATGGCGCCGAGGGTGTCGGCGCCGAGCGCGAGGGTGCTCACGGCGGTGATCGCGGCGGGGGTGGCGGCCTGTTCGAGGGTGACCGGTCCGGCGCCGATGCCGGTGGTGGCGGCGGTGACCGCTTCGAGGGCAAGCGTGGTCGCGTGGGTTTCGGTGCCGGTGGGCAGGGCGAGGCCGAGCGCGCCCCAGACGTCGAGTCCGATCTCGCGCATGGCGGCGGGGTTGTTCTGGAGTCGGGGGAGGTCCTGCCAGCGGACGGTGGCGGTGGTGAGGGCGCGGCCGAGGTCGGTGGGGACGGCGAGTACGACCGGGGAGGTGGCGAGGGAGCGGGGTGTGCCGTCGACGGCGTCGGTGGCGCGGGCGCTCATGCGGTTGTCGAGGGGGACCCACAGGGCGGGTTCGGGGCCGAGAGCCGGATCCCAGTTGCCGGTGGCGAGGGTGTCGGCGGCGGCGAGGCTGTCGACGGGGGTGATCTCGGCGGTGACGCAGTGGTCGCGGATGACGCGGACGCCGCCGTCGGTCCAGCGGTCGGCGAGTTCGGTGAGGGCGGGGGCGATGAGGGGGTCGGCGGCGATGTGCAGCACGGTGTCGCCTTCGACGCAGGTTTCGGCGGCGGCGGTGGCCTGGTTGTCGATGTTGTCGCGGAGGCGGAACCAGCCGAGGACGGCGAGCAGGGCGAGTACTACGCCTGCGGCGACCACGATGACGCTTGTGCTGATTCCTCGTCGTCCGCTGCCGCGATGTCGCCCGCCCACGTCGTGTCCGCCTCGTTTCGTTCGTCGATCCGATGGTCGAGTCTAGTGAGGAGCGGAGTGTGATCCGGCTCCGGCGCGCGGTGCGGAGACGGGCAGGGTCCCGATCCGGTGCGGATCGGGACCCTGGGCGTCGGTGTGCGGGTCAGGCGTACTTGGCCTTGTATTCGCGGCGACGGCGGTGCAGGATCGGCTCGGTGTAGCCGCTGGGCTGCGTGGTGCCTTCGAGGATGAGTTCCTTGGCGGCCTGGAAGGCGATGCTGTCGTCGAAGTTCGGGGCGAGCGGCCGGTAGCCGGGGTCGCCGTCGTTCTGCCGGTCGACGACGGGGGCCATGCGCTCGAGGGAGGCGACGACGTCGTCGGCGGTGACGACGTCGTGCCGGATCCAGTTGGCGAGGAGCTGGCTGGAGATGCGCAGGGTGGCCCGGTCCTCCATGAGGGCGATGTCGTGGATGTCGGGGACCTTGGAGCAGCCGACGCCGGCGTCGATCCAGCGCACGACGTAGCCGAGGATGGATTGGCAGTTGTTGTCGAGTTCTTCGCGCTTCTCCTCGTCGGTCCAGTTCGGGTTCTCGGCGAGGGGGATGGTGAGGATGTCGTCGACGGTGGCGCGGGCGTGGCCCTTCAACTCGTCTTGGACGGCGAAGACGTCGACCTCGTGGTAGTGGGTGGCGTGCAGGGTGGCGCCGGTGGGTGAGGGCACCCACGCGGTGTTGGCGCCGGCCTTGGGCTGGCCGATCTTCTGCTCGACCATGTCGCGCATGAGGTCGGTCATCGCCCACATGCCCTTGCCGATCTGGGCCTTGCCCTGCAGGCCGCAGGCGAGGCCGGTGTCGACGTTCCAGTCCTCGTAGGCGGCGATCCAGCGCTGTTGCTTCATGGCGGCCTTGCGGACGACGGGTCCGGCCTCCATGGAGGTGTGGATCTCGTCGCCGGTGCGGTCGAGGAAGCCGGTGTTGATGAACACCACGCGGTCGGAGGCGGCCTTGATGCAGGCGGCGAGGTTGACGGTGGTGCGTCGCTCCTCGTCCATGATGCCGACCTTGAGGGTGTTGGTGGGCAGGGAGAGGACCTCTTCGACGCGGCCGAACAGTTCGGTGGTGAAGGCGGATTCCTCGGGGCCGTGCTGCTTGGGCTTGACGATGTAGATCGAGCCGGCGCGGCTGTTGGCGAGCGGGCCGTGATCCTCGTCGATGTGCAGGCCGTGGATGGCGCACAGGCTGGTGATGAGCGCGTCGAGGATGCCTTCGGGGACCTCGTTGCCGTCGCGGTCGAGGACGGCGGGGTTGGTCATGAGGTGGCCGACGTTGCGGACGAACAGCAGGGAGCGGCCGTGCAGTTCGAGGTCGCTGCCGTCGAGGGCGGTGTAGACGCGGTTCGGGTTCAGCGTGCGGGTGAGAGTCTTGCCGCCCTTGGCGAAGGACTCGGACAGGTCGCCGCGGTTGAGGCCGAGCCAGTTGCGGTAGCCGATGACCTTGTCGTCGGCGTCGACGGCGGCGACGGAGTCCTCGAAGTCCATGATGGTGGTGACGGCGGATTCGAGGACGACGTCCTTGACGCCGGCGGCATCGGTGCTGCCGATGGGGGAGTCGGGGTCGATCTGGATCTCGATGTGCAGGCCGTGGTTGCGCAGCAGCACCGAGGAGGGCGCGGTCTTGTCGCCGAGGTAGCCGACGAGCTTGTCGGGCTCGGCGAGTCCGGTGACGGTGCCGCCCTCGAGGGTGACCTGCAGTTCGGTGCCGTCGATGCGGTAGCCGGTGGAGTCGGCGTGCGAGCCCTGCGCGAGGGGTGCGGCCTTGTCGAGGAAGTCGCGGGCCCAGGCGATGACCTTGTCGCCGCGGACCTTGTTGTAGCCGGTGCCCTTCTCGGCGCCGCCCTCTTCGGGGATGACGTCGGTGCCGTAGAGGGCGTCGTAGAGGGAGCCCCAGCGCGCGTTGGAGGCGTTGAGGGCGAAGCGGGCGTTGAGGACGGGCACGACGAGTTGGGGGCCGGCGGTGGCGGCGATCTCGGTGTCGACGTTCTCGGTGCCGATGGTGAACGGTTCGGGGGCCGGGACGAGGTAGCCGATCTCTTCGAGGAAGGCCTTGTAGGCGACCGGGTCGTGCGGTTGGCCGGCACGGTCGCGGTGCCAGCCGTCGATCTTGGCCTGGAGGTCGTCGCGCTTGGCGAGCAGTGCCCGGTTCTTGGGGGCGAGGTCGTGGACGATCTTGTCGGCACCCGTCCAGAAGGTGTCCGCGTCGACCCCGCTGCCGGGGATGGCCTCGTTGTTGACGAAGTCGTAGAGAACCTGCGCGATCTGAAGTCCGCCGACCTGCACGCGTTCTGTCATCACCCTCACTCTTTCCGGTTGCTGTGCGGCCGGAAACGTCCCGGCCGCACGGAATCGTCGATTATGTTACCCGCCGGTAGTAACGGACGCAGTGGTTCTGTGCGCCTGCAGGGCGGTACATCGATTCATCAGCTCTTCTCTCAGAGCTGCGGCGCGACGGGTGAGCGCCGACTGCTCGCGGACGTACTGTGCGCGTCCGGCGGCAGTCTCGATCCTGATGGGCGAGTAGCCGTAGTCCTCGAGATCATACGGGCTCGCCCGCATGTCCAGTTCGCGGGCTGCGGCCGCGTGTCGCAGGCACCGCACCGTCAGCGCCGAATCGGTCAGCGGCAGCAACTTGTAGCACCACTTGTACAAGTCCATCCCGGCGTGCAGGCAGCCGGGTTGCTCGGTGCGGATCTGCTCGTCGCGGGTCAGAGTCTCGGCGTTGCGGGGCGCCGCCGCGGGGGTGAAGAACCGGAACGCATCATAATGAGTGCATCGCAACTGCATTGATTCCATCACTGCATCCGTACCGTCGTGTCCGAGGCGCAAGGGCACCGACGCGTGCCGCACCCCCTCCCTGCCGGTGCGATAGACCATCGCCCATTCGTGCAGGCCGAAGCAGCCCAGCTGCGGCGGACGGGAGGCGGTCGCGGCGAGCAGCCCGGCCACGAAGTCGACGGCGCCGGCGCGCCGGTCGAGCATCCCACGGCCCACCCGCACCCCCGGCTCCCCGTCGTGCACGACCCGCTCGTAGCCGGCATGGTCCCGGTAGGCGCGCACCGCGCTCGCTCCGAGCAGCACGGTGCCGAAACCCGGATGCCAGCGCCGCAGCTGATTCGGCCGCAGGCTGTAGTAGGTGAACAGGAAGTCGTGCACCGGATGGGTGCGACCGGTGGCACGGCGCCCGAGATGTCCGTCGAGCAACTCGTCCACGACGGTGTGGTGCTCCTCGCGCCGCGCGGTCCACTCCGCCTCGGTCAGGATCGTGGGACGGTCGGTCGGGGTGAGAGAGCGGGTCATGATTCTCGTTCGGTCGATCGGGGTGCGGTCGTGCGGGGCCGGTTGCCCAGCGGGTCCGCGACCCGGTGGGTGGCGTCGCGGACCGTCCCGACGAACTCTTCCACAAGGTCCTCGAGGGCGACGATGCCGCGCAGCGTGCCGGTGGTGTCGACCACCCCGGCCAGATGCGCGTTGCTGCGTCGCAGGGCGCCCAGGGCGTCGTCGAGACCGTCGGCGATCGTGATGGTGGGCAGCGGACGGATCACCGCGGCGGGGATGACGGTCTCGGGACCGGTGGACTGCTCCCGCACGAGATCGAGCACGTCCTTGATGTGGACGTACCCGGTGATCGTGCCGTCGGGACGCCGGGTCGGATACCGCGAGAATCCGGTCGTGGTGACCGCGTGCTCGACATCCCCGAGTGTCGGGCCTGCCCCGGTGTGCGGCACGGTGCGCACCCGGGCGAGGGGGATCATCACGTCGGCGACGGTGCGGCTACCGGTGGCGAGGGCGCGGGTGAGGCGCTCGTGTTCCTCCTCGTCGAGCAGTCCCTCGGATCGGGATTCGCCGATCATCTCGGTCAGCTCCACCGCGGACACCGAGGTGTCGAGTTCGTCCTTCGGGTCGATGCGCGCCGCGCGCAGGGTGGCGTTGGCACACAGATTGTAGAAGGCGATGACCGGCCGGGCGGGCCGCATGAACAGCAGGTGGATCGGCACGAGGAGCATCGCGGCGCGTTCGGGGCCGGCGATGGCGATGTTCTTCGGCACCATCTCGCCGAGCAGGATGTGCAGGACCACCACGATGGTCAACCCGAGGGTGAACGCGATCGGGTGCAGCAGCGCGTCGGGGACCCCTACCGCGTGCAGGGGCACCTCGATCAGGTGCGCGATGGCCGGTTCGGCGACACGGCCGAGCAGGATCGAGCAGATCGTGATGCCGAGCTGGGAGCCGGCGAGCATGAGCGAGAGGTGTTCGCCGGCCCGGATGACGGTGCGGGCGCGGGTCTTGCCCTGGGCGAGCAGCGTCTCGAGCCGGTCGCGGCGGACGGTGATGAGGGAGAACTCGGCGCCGACGAAGAAGGCGTTGCCGGCGAGCAGCAGCACGGCGAAGACGATCGCGAACCAGTCGTTCATCGCTGCGCCCCGCCCGCGTCGGTGTCGGGGGCCGGGTCGTCACCGGCGGGGTCGTCCTCGGGGGCCGCGCCGGGCACGAGCAGTATCCGGTCGATGCGGTGCCCGTCCATGTCGAGGATGCGCCCGTACCAGGTGAGGTCGCGTTCGCCGCGGCGCAGCGGCAGCTGGATCTCGTCGCCGACCTCGGGGATGCGGCCGAGTTCGGTGAGGATCAGCCCGGCGAGGGTTTCGTAGTCGCCGTCGGGGGCGTGATAACCGGTGAGCTGGGCCACCTCGTCGGTGCGCAGCAGCCCGGTGCACGACCAGCCGTCCCCGTCGCGGTGTGCGTCGAGTTCGGTCTCGTCGTGTTCGTCGCGGACGTCGCCGACGATCTCCTCGACGAGGTCCTCCATGGTGATCAGGCCGGCGGTGCCGCCGTATTCGTCGACGACGAGGGCGACCTGCATGCCGTCGGAGCGCACCCGTTCCATCACGGTGTCGCCGTCGAGGCTGGACGGCACGGTGGGCACGCGGCGGGCGAGGGCGCCGACGGCGGTGGTGCCGCGTGCCGGGCCGGGCACGGTGAAGGCGTGTTTGACGTGCACGACGCCGAGCGGGGCGTCGAGGTCGCCGTCGACGATCGGGAAGCGGGAGTAGCCGGTGCGGGCGGACAACTCGATGAGATCGAGCACCGTCGCGTTCCGGTCCAGGCTCTCGACGGTGCTGCGCGGGGTCATGAGGTCTTCGGCGGTGCGGTTCCCGAACTGCAGCGACCGGTAGACCAGGCGGGCGGTGTGCTCGTCGAGGGTGCCGCTGCGGGCCGAGGCGCGCACCAGGGAGCCGAGTTCCTGCGGGGAGCGCGCCGAGCGCAGTTCCTCGGCGGGTTCGATGCCGAGGCGTCGCACGATGTGGTTGGCGGCGCCGTTGAGACCGAGGATCGCCCAGCGGAACAGCAGCGAGAACGCCAGTTGGAGGCCGGCGGTGGCGCGGGCGGTGCCCATCGGGCGGGCGATGGCGATGTTCTTGGGGACGAGTTCGCCGAAGACCATGGAGAAGGACGTGGCGAGGAGCAGCGCGAGGATCAGGGAGACGGTCGCGGCGACGGAGGTGCTCAGGCCGAGCGCGTCGAACAGTGGGGTGAAGAACTGCGCGAGGATCGGTTCGGCGAGATAGCCGGTGATCAGGGTGGTGATGGTGATGCCGAGCTGGGCGCCGGACAGCTGGAAGGACAGGGTGCGGTGCGCGTGCTGTACCTGCCGGGCGCGGCGGTCGCCGTCGTGGGCGTGCGCGTCGACGGTGCTGCGTTCGAGGGCGGTCAGGGAGAACTCGGCGGCGACGAACAGGGCGGTGCCGGCGGTGAGCGCCACGAAGCCGAGGAGGGCGGCGATGTCGAGCAGGACGGACATCAGGGGCGGCCCTGCCGGGGGGAACGGGGGCCGGGTCGGGGACCCGGCCCGGTAGAGGATCCCTCCGACCCGGAGTCGCACTCCGCGCCGGGGGAGGTGGTGTCGGGTGGTGGGGTGGCTGCGGGTGCCGCGGGCACCGGTGTCCTCTCGTCGGGTCCGGTCGCGGACGGTGTCCGCCTGCCGGAAGTGGTGTCGACGGGTCCTGATTCTACTGATGGCCGGTGCCGTGTGTCGCGGTGCCGACGACGGTGCGGCGCCTACGGTGAGGGTCGAGCAGGTGTTGTCGAGGGACGAAGGAGTGGGAATGAGCGGCGGCGAGGGTCCGGAACACGGCGGCGGCGCGGAGCGGGTGCCGAGTCTGTGGGAGGAGATGGTGGCGCAGAATCCGGCGCATTCGTCGTGGTATGTCGAACGGTTCCGCACCATGGCCGCCCGGGGGCAGGACACCGTCGGGGAGGCCCGGTTGATCGATGCGATGGTGCCGCGCGGGGCACGGATCCTCGATGCCGGGTGCGGGCCGGGCCGGCTCGGTGGGTATCTGCACCGGGCCGGGCACAGGGTGGTGGGGGTGGATGTGGATCCGGTGCTGATCGCGGCGGCGGAGGAGGATCATCCGGGGCCGCGGTGGCTGGTCGGGGATCTGGCCGAGCTGGATCTGCCGTCCCGCGGGGTCGCCGCCGAGTTCGATGTGATCGTGTGCGCGGGCAATGTGATGACCTTCGTGGCGCCGTCGACGCGGGTGGCGGTGCTGCGCAATTTCGCGGCGCATCTGGCACCGCAGGGCCGGGTGGTGATCGGATTCGGGGCGGGCCGCGACTACCGGTTCGAGGCGTTCTTCGCCGACGCGGCCGCGGCGGGGCTGGCGGCGCAGCTGCGGTTGTCGACCTGGGATCTGCGGCCGTTCAGCGACGATGCGGAGTTTCTGGTGGCAGTGCTGGGACGGGCGTAGCCGCGGCGGGGGTGTCGGCGGCCTGGGCGCGGGAGAGCGCCACGGTGGTCACCAGCATCACGGCGACGGCGGCACCGACGAGGATCAGGGCGGGGCCGTCGGCGCGGAGGTGTTCGCCGAGCACGGTCGTGCCGAGCACGATCGCGGCGAGGGGTTCGCCGACGGTCAGGGCGGGCAGAGAGGCGGTGAGCGATCCGGCCTGGAAGGCGCGTTGCTGCAGGTAGATCGCGGCGGCGCCGGCCGCGACGAGCGTCCAGGTCTGCCACGAGCCGAGCAATTGGCCGATGCCGTGTTCGGCGAGGTCGGTGACGTGTTTGGTGAACGCGCTGGTCACCCCGTAGAGGATGCCGGCGGCGATCCCGAAGGACAGCGCCCGCAACCGTGGGGAGAGCACGGCGAGGGTGACGGCGGCGGCGGTGACGGCGAGCACCGCCCCGAGGGGCAGCGCCCAGTGGGCGGCGGACGGGTCGCCGCTGCCTGCGGTGGGGTTGCCGACGAGCAGGAACACCGCCAGCGCCGCGCACAGCGCGCCGGCGAGCAGCCAGGTGGTGCGGGTGACGCGGCGGCCGGTGGTCGCGGCGGCGAGCGGCAACGCGAACAGCAGCGACGCGACCAGCAGGGGCTGGACGAGCAGCACGGACCCGAACGCGAGCGCGACGACCTGCAGCAGGTAGCTGCCGCCGTCGCCGAGGATGCCCGCCCACCAGCGGGGGCTGCGCAGCAGGGAGCCGACGAGGGAATCGGTGTCGGGCACGGCAGCGGCCGAGCTCTGTTGCGCGATACTGCCGACCGCGACGAGCGCGGCGGCGGCGAGCGCGCACAGGACGGCGACTGCCGTGCCCGTCATCGGGTCAGGCCTGTATTTCGGAGCGGTCCCCGCTCCACAGGGTGTGGAACTTGCCCGGCTTGTCGGTGCGTTCGTAGGTGTGGGCGCCGAAGAAGTCGCGCTGGCCCTGGGTGAGGGCGGCGGGCAGCCGGTCGGCGCGCAGCCCGTCGTAGTAGGACAGCGACGATGCGAACGCCGGGATCGGGATGCCGAGCGTGGTGGCGGTGACCACGACGCGGCGCCAGCTGTCGATGCCGACCTCGATGGCGTCGCGGAAGTACGGCGCGAGGATCAGGCTGGGCAGGGCCGGGTCGGCGTCGTAGGCCTCCTTGATGCGGTTGAGGAACTGGGCGCGGATGATGCAGCCGCCGCGCCAGATGGTGGCGAGGGCGGCGCGGTCGACGTTCCAGCCGTATTCGGCGCTGCCGGCGGCGATCTGGTCGAAGCCCTGCGCGTAGGCGACGATCTTCGAGGCGTACAGGGCGGCGCGGATGTCCTCGGTGAACTGCGCGGCGTCGGTGGGGGCGGCGCCGAGGTTGCCGGCGGCGAGACCGCGGGCGGCGGCGCGCTGGTCGCGGGAGCCGGACAGGGCGCGGGCGAAGACCGCTTCGGCGATGCCGGTGACGGGGACACCGAGGTCGAGGGCGGCCTTGACGGTCCAGCGGCCGGTGCCCTTCTGTTCGGCGGCGTCGACGATGACGTCGACGAGGGGTCGGCCGGTGGCGGCGTCGGTCTGGCGGAGCACCTCGGCGGTGATCTCGATGAGATACGACTCGAGGGTGCCGGTGTTCCAGTCGGCGAAGACGTCGGCGATCTGCCCGGCGTCGTAGCCTAGGGCGTCGCGCAGCAGGTGGTAGGCCTCGCCGATGAGCTGCATGTCGGCGTATTCGATACCGTTGTGCACCATCTTCACGAAGTGGCCGGCGCCGTCGGGGCCGATGTGGGTGCAGCAGGGGGTGCCGTCGACCTGGGCGGCGATGGTTTCGAGCAGCGGGCCGAGCGCTTCGTACGATTCGGCGGGGCCGCCGGGCATGATGGACGGGCCGTTGAGGGCGCCTTCCTCGCCGCCGGAGATGCCGGCGCCGACGAAGTGCAGGCCGCGGGCGCGCAGGGCGGCTTCGCGGCGGATGGTGTCGGTGTAGAGGGCGTTGCCGCCGTCGATGATGATGTCGCCGGGTTCCATGGCGTCGGCGAGCTCGTCGATGACCGCGTCGGTGGCGTCGCCGGCCTTGACCATGATCAGGACGCGGCGCGGCTTCTCGAGGGCGGCGACGAACTCGTCGATGGTCTCGGTGCGGACGAAGGTGCCGTCGTCGCCGTGCTCGGCGAGCAACGCGTCGGTCCTGGCGATGCTGCGGTTGTGGAGGGCGACGGTGTAGCCGTGGCGGGCGAAGTTGCGGGCGATGTTCGAGCCCATCACGGCCAGTCCGGTCACGCCGATCTGGGCCTGCGGTGTTTCGGTGCGTTCGACGGTCATGGTCTACAGCTTCCCCCGAAAAGGGGGCCGATCGAAATCGGGGCGGGCCGAGCGGGGCGGCGTGTCGGGGCTCAGCGGCCGAGCAGCAGGGACAGTTCGGTGAGCCAGGGCACCGCTACGGCGATGGTGGGTACGACGAGGATCGCGGCGGCGGCGGTGTAGGCGGCGGCGGAAATCCCGAGGTGGGGGCCGGGTCCGGTGAGTCGCTGCACGCGCAGCACGGTGCTGGGTCCGCCGACGGCGAGGGCACCGGTGGGGGTGTGGGCGCCGGCGCACGCCACGAGGGCGCGGGCGAGGGGGGCGGGGCCGGTCTTGCGGACGGCGGAGTCGTCGGCGAGCAGTTCGACGAGCAGTTTCACCGAGCCGAGCGCCGAGCCGGAGCGCACGACGCGGGGGAACGCTTCGTAGACGGCGGTGAACGCCTCGAGGATGAGGTCGTGGCGGGCCCGCAGGTGGGAGTGTTCGTGGCGCAGGATCGCGCGCAGTTCGTCGTCGCCGAGGTTGTCGAGGGTGCCTTCGCTGAGCACCACGCGGTGCCGCAGCCCGGGCAGGCAGTAGGCGATGGGGTCGGCGGTGTCGAGGATGCGTACGTGCGGGTGGCGGCGGACGGCGGCGCCGCTCTCGCGGCGGTCGAGCAGGTCGACGAGCATGCGGTGGCGGGAGCGGCGGCGGCGGGTGCGCACCGCGACGCGCAGTACGGAGAAGATCAGGCGGGCACCGATGAACACGGTGAGGGCGAACACGACGATGTAGGTCAGCCACAGGGGCAGACCGAGGGCGTCGATCTCTTCGAGGGGGCCGGTGGTGGGGCGGCCGTCGGCGCCGGGGGCGAGCAGTCGGGCCGCGATGGCCAGACCGCTGCTGAACGCGGAGAGCACCGCCGCCAGCGCCACGGACTGCCACAGCACCAGGGCGGCCCGGGGGTTGCGGTGCGGCCAGGTGGCGCGGGCGAGCAGCCCCGGCACCGGTCCGGCGAGGAGAAGCGCTGTGGTTCCGAAGAACAGCGCCGTGGTCGCGTTCATGACATCGAGTGTGTCAGCCGGCCCGCTCGGTGTCGTGGCCGGTGCTGTCGTCGCCGTGGTGCGCTTCGAGTTTCGCCAGCGCCGCGCGCAGGGCGGCGGCTTCGTCGGCGCCGACGCGGCCGACGAAGTGGACGAGGGCGGCGGCGCGACCGGCGGTCTCGTCGGCCTGGTCGAGGGCGTCGACCATGAGGCTGGCGACGAGTTCGTCGCGGCCGTGCACCGGCAGGTAGCGGTGGGCGCGGTCGTCGCGTTGCTGGATGACGAGGTTCTTCTTGGCGAGGCGCTGCAGGACCGTCATGACGGTGGTGTACGCGAGATTGCGGTGGGCCGAGAGGGCCTCGTGGACCTGCCGGACGGTCTGGGGTTCGGGGGTGGACCACAGGTGGTCCATCACTGCGCGTTCGAGTTCGCCGAGTGCTGCCATGGGTCGATTCTACGGATTTCTCCGACGAGTGTGCGTACTACCCCTGGTCGTAGGGATTGACCTGGGGTGGGATCCTGGTCACGCCCGGTGGGGACCTCCGGCGGCGCCGTAGACGTGGCGGGTGCCGATGGGCACGATCAGCGGCCGGTCGGAGACCGGATCGTCGATGACGGAGGCGTCGAGATCGAACACCTCCCGCAGCAGTTCCACGGAGATCACCTCGGACGGGACACCGGAGGCGACGACGCGGCCGTCCTTCATCACCACCAGGTGGTCGCTGTAGCGCACGGCCAGGTTCAGGTCGTGCAACACCATCACCACGGTGCGGCCGAGTTCGCTGTGCAGCCGGTCGACGAGGTCGAGGACCTCCACCGAGTGCGCCAGGTCGAGATAGGTGGTCGGTTCGTCGAGCAGCAGGATGTCGGTGCCCTGGGCGAGCGCCATGGAGATCCAGGCGCGTTGCCGCTGCCCGCCGGACAGTTCGTCGATGGGCCGGTCGGCGAGGTCGGCGATGCCGGTGCGTTCGAGGGCGACGGCGACCTCGTCCTCGTCGTCGGAGGACCACTGCCGGAACCAGGACTGGTGCGGGTGCCGGCCGCGGGCGACCAGGTCGGCGACGGTGAGGCCTTCGGGGGCGAGGGGGGCCTGCGGCAGCATGCCGAGCACCCGGGCGACCTCGCGGGTGCGCAGGGTGGTGATGTCGTGCCCGTCGAGCAGCACGGTGCCGGTGCGGGGCTCGAGCAGCCGGCTCAGGGCGCGCAGCAGGGTGGATTTGCCGCAGCCGTTGGGGCCGATGACGGTGGTGACGACGCCGGTGGGGATGGCCAGGTCCAGGTCGTCGACGATGAGCCGGTCGCCGTAGCCGAGGCCGATGTGCTCGGCGACCAGCCGTGGCGCGGCGTGCTCGATCCGTCCGGGCGCCGGGGCGGGGGTCGGGTGGGTGTCGGTCATCGGGAGACCTTTCGGTTGGAACGCACCAGCAGGTACAGCAGGAAGGGGCCGCCGAGCGCGGAGGTGACCAGGCCGACGGGCAGCGGCACGGGCAGGATGGTGCGGGCGATCAGGTCGGCGGCGACGACGAACAGCGCCCCGGTCAGGGCGGAGGCGACGATCGGGCTGCCCGCCGAGCCGACCAGCCGCAGGGCGATCTGCGGGGCGGCGAGGGCGACGAAGCCGATGGGGCCGGCGGCGGCGGTGGCGACGGCGGCGAGCGTGCACGCGGCGATGAGCAGCAGCGCCTGCTGGGTCTGCAGTTTCACGCCGAGCGAGCGGGCGGTGTCGTCGCCGAGGCGCAGCGCCCCGACGGTGAAGGAGGCGGTGGCGGCCCAGCCGCCGACGAGGAGCAGGGCGATCGCGGCGGGCACGACCTGGCTCCACGACACGCCGTTGAGCGAGCCGGTCAGCCACACCTGGGCGCGGCTGACGTCGTTGATGTCGGCGGAGACGAGCATCCACTGGGTCAGGGCGATGAGCATGGCGTTGGCACCGATGCCGATGAGCACGAGCCGGAAGCCGTCGGCGCCGCGCCGCCAGGCGAGCACGTAGATGGCGGCGGCGGTGAGCAGCGCGCCGAGCAGCGCCGACAGTGGCAGGCCGAGGGTGGCGAGCAGTCCGACGATCGATCCGCCGCCGGTGACGACGATCAGGGCGACCGCGGCGGCGGATGCGCCGGCGGTGATGCCGAGGATGTCGGGGCTGGCCAGGGCGTTGCGGGAGACGGATTGGGTGATGGCGCCGGAGACGGCGAGCGCGGCGCCGACGACGACGGCGGCGATGCCGCGCGGCAGCCGCAGGTCGAACACGATGAACCGGTCGAGGCGTTCGCCGCCGCCGAGGAGCACCTCGACGACCTGCAGCGGGCTGAGCGGGTAGTCGCCGCGGCCGAGGGAGATCGACAGCAGCACGGCGGTGGCGACGACGAGCAGCGCGCACACGACGACCATGCGGGCGCGCCAGACGACCGAGACGGAGCCGAGGCGGAAGGCGGGCCGGCCCGGCACGCGGGTGGAGACCTGGACGGGCGAGCGGCGCCGGCCCGTCGTGGCCGGCTCGTCCGGGGCGAGCGCGGGGGTGGGGGTGTCGTTCACAGGGCCACCAGCTTCCGGCGACGGACGAGGGCGATGAAGAAGGGGGCGCCGATGAGGGCGAGGACGATACCGACCTGCAGTTCGCCGGGGCGCACCACGATGCGGCCGACGACATCGGCGAGGACGAGCAGCGCCCCGCCGAGCAGCCCGGCGTAGGGGACGAGCCAGCGGTAGTCGGGGCCGGTCACCGCGCGGGCGATGTGCGGGACGATCAGCCCGACGAACGCGATGGGTCCGCAGGCGGCGGTGGCGGCGCCGGTGAGCACGGTGATCGCGGCGATGCCGATCACCCGGGTGGTGACGACATCGGTGCCGAGCGAGCGGGCGACGTCCTCGCCGAGGCTGAGCAGGTTCAGTGCCGGGGTGGAGGCGAGCGCGACGAGCAGGCCGACGACGATGAACGGGGCCACCTGCCAGAAGACGTCCATGCCGCGGCCGGCGACGGAGCCGACCACCCAGAAGCGGTAGCCGTCGAGGCTGGTCTGGTCGAGCAGCACGATGGTCTGGATCATCGCCTGCAGGAAGAACGCGACGGCCGCGCCGGCCAGCGCCAGGCTCAGCGGGCTGGAGCGGCCGTTGCCGATGGACGCGACGCCGAACACCACGATGCTGGCGAGGGCGGAGCCGGCGAAGGCGAACCACAGATACTGCGCCGGGCTGCTCAGCCCGAACAGGTAGATCGACAGCACCACCAGGAAGGCGGCGCCGGCGTTGATGCCGAGCAGACCGGCGTCGGCGAGCGGGTTGCGGGTGTGGCCCTGGATGAGGGCACCGGCGACGCCGAGGGCGGTGCCGACCAGCAGCGCGAGCAGGGTGCGGGGGATGCGCAGCGAGTGCACGATCACGTCGGTGTCGGAGCCGTCGTTGACGACCAGGGCGTGGAAGACCTCCGCGAAGCTCATCGGGCGGGCACCGACGGCGATGCTGGCGAGCGCGCCGAGCACGAGCAGCACGGTCAGGGCGGCCAGGCCGAGCAGGCGGCGGCGGCGCAGGGCGGCGACGCTGCCGTCGGTGGGGCGCGGGGTGAAGTCGTCGTGGCGGGCGTGGCGTTCGGTGACGATCTCGGTGCTACGGCGCAGCAGGGCGCGGCGGGTGCCGACCGGTCCGCCGGTGGCCGGGTCGCGCAGCACGAGACCGGTCCATTGCAGGCCCAGGCTCTGTCCGGTGCGGCCGGCGCGGTAGCCGTGGTTCCACCACAGCAGCCCGGCGGCGGCGACCAGGGCAGCGCCGCCGAAGACGATGCGGTCGGTCTGGCCGCCGCCCTTGGCGTCGGCGAGGGTGTCGACGACCAGGGCGCCGACGAGCAGGGGCAGGGCGAGGAGGGCGAGGTCGCACGAGAGGGCGGCGATCCGGCGGCCCGCGTGGGGCGGGGCGGTCGCGTCGGCGTCCGGTGGGGGGTGAGGGGTGACGGTCACGGGCGCGAGCTGCTCCTCGGGAAGGCGGTGGTGCGGTTCGGGTCGTCGCGATCGTGGGGACGCGAAGGCCGTCGGAGTTAGGTTACGGAATCCTATGTCTCGGCGGGAGGAGGGGATGGGGTTGCGCACACCACCCCGGGATGCAATGGTTAGGCTTGCCTAATCAAAGTTGACCGTCGATCAGGAGGTGTCGGATGACGACGCTGCTGCTGCCGCCCACGGCGGCACCCGTCCGCCCGTTCGAGGACACGCGCGCCCGGTTGCGCGCACTGGCCGCGGGAGCCCCCCGCGTCTACGCGGTGGCCTGTATCGACGAAGAACCCCGTCGCCGCTGGTGGTTCCTCGGCGGCGGTGAACGGCAGCAGCGCATCGAGGCGCTCTACGACCGCGCCCTGCTCGACACCGAGGATCCGCGCATCGCCGTCGAGCAGGTCGCCGGTGCTCTCATCCACGCCGTCGTGGGCCGCGTCCTGGCCCCCTACGCCCTCGAGGGCCGCGTCTGGGATCCCGGACTGGACAATCTGTGGCTGCACCAGGACAGCGACGGCTGCATCGATTGGGCCGGCCTCGCCGACGACACCCTGCGGGTGCTGCCCGACGACCGCGCCGCCGGGCAACGCGACGTGGTGGTGCTGCCGTGCGAGCAGGCGATGGCGGTGTGGACCGCGCACCGCGCCACGACCGCCCTGACCGCCGTCCATCTCGCGTTGCGCGCCCTCGCCCCGCTCGACCGGTCCCGGTTCTGGGCGATCGTCGGCCGCACCGTCGTCACCGGCGCCGACCGGCTGCCCGTGCTCGGCGGCGCGTCCCGGCGCACCGCCGCGCGCCGCGGCCAGGCGTTGCTCGACGCCTTCGTCGCCGTCGGCCGTCCCGTCCGGGGCCTTGCTGGATTAGGGCAGCCTTCCCTATAATCAAAGTCGTTCCGACTGCCGGACCGCAGCGGAGTCCTGAGGGCTGCAGTGACTCCCGGTCCCTTCCCGCGGCGGGCCTCACGATCACGTGAGGCCCGCCGTCGTGTACCCGGGAGCCACAAGTCCCCGCCCCCGTTGTCGACTATCCGCGCGCTGTCCTGTCGCTGTCGCCGCCACTCCCGCGACCGCCGACCCGGCCCGGGCGGTCGAGCGCAGCGCCGGGCCGTGCCGTCCGCATCCTGCGCACCGCCGCGACCGGCGACCAGGTGCCCGGACGCGACCGGACCAGCGGACAGCAGCCCAGCCCGAGCAGCGCCGCGGTGAAGTGCCCGACCGCGGTGAAGGTCAGGTCCACGAACAGCGGCACCGCGTAGAACGCGAGGACCGCGGCGAGGTAGAACGAACACCACGGCCGGGCGATCCGGTAGGTCGACACGGCGACCACCCCGGCCAGGGCGTAGCTCACCCCGTAATCGAGGGTGTCCACCGCCGACGCCGGTGCGTCGCCCCGGCGGATCGCCCAGTACAGGGCCCCCTCACTGAGATAGGTCGCACCGACATGCGCGGTCACCACCACGCACAGCCACCGGAACGTCCCGCGCCAGCGTTCCGCGGGCACGTGGAAGACGGTGTATACGACGAAGTACGTGAACCATCCGCCGCCGGCGAGCCGGAAGGCGCTCGACACCAGCACCCGGACCGGGTCCTCGGCCGGATGGTGCAGATCGGTGGACCGATTCCCGAGCAGCATTTCGAGATCGCCGGCGGGAAGTCGTCTCGTCACCACCGACGTCACCAGCAGCACACCCAGCCAGATGTAGGTCCCGGGAGCTCGCCGCACAAACGTCCGCGCGGCCCGGGGCATGCTCGTCGACGTCATCGACCGTATGCGGCGCCGCGGCGGGACATCGGTGTCGCCGGACCGGACCGGCGCATGTCAGGGGATGGCCGGTCTCGCCGGGCAGTGTGATGATCGACCGGTGACCACATTGTGGATGATCGAGGACCTCGAACCGTGGCCCGATCAACCCACCCCCGGGCAGGTGTGTCGGCCGACCACCTACTGGACCACGCCCGGCGCGACGGACTGCATTCGCGAACTCGTGCGCGACATTCCCGCCCGCGTCGAGCAGATCACCGTCGACGATCGCGTCGAGTTGCTCGCCCATCTCGGTCACGGCGTCACCACCGTGCTCCCGCCGCAGCTCGACACCCTCGGAGATGTCGTGCTGACGGGGCATCTGGTGTGGGACCGCTACCTGTGGATGGTCTACCGCACCCGGCCCGAAGGTCGAGTGCTGGTCGCCGAACGTCACCCGGTGATCCAACGGACGAGGAGGATCCCCACCGAGGATGCGGGCTGGTACGGCGTCGAGTACGAAGGGGCCAGGGCCGTGCACCGGTACGGACCGATTCCGACGGTTACTCCATCGTCGCGTACGCGCTCCTGGTGACCTTCCCGTGAGCGGATCGCCTGCACTGGGCGCAGCGTCGACGGACGAACGATGTGGGGACCGCACCGGGGTCGGGCGCGACCTTCCGAAAACCGCCATGTCCTACCATCGTTCGACGGCCACCTGTCCCGGCGGCCGGTCGACCGCACGCACGAACAAGGGAAAGCCCGTATGAGCGACCAGTCCACCTCCACGTCGGCGCAGCACGATGTGCAGTCGATCAACACCGCCAACGAGACCGGTTTCAACACCGCCCTCGGTCTCGAGTTCGTCGAGCTCGGCCCCGACTTCGCGCGGGCCCGCTGGACCATCACCCCGGCGCAGCACCAGCCCTACGGCATCGTGCACGGCGGTGTGTACTGCGCGGTGATCGAAACCGTCGCCAGTGTCGCCGGCGCCACCTGGCTGGGGGACAAGGGCAATGTCGTCGGGGTCAACAACAACACCGACTTCCTCCGCGCGACCCGCGACGGTGTCCTCACCGCCACCGGCACCCCCGTGCACCGCGGCCGCACCCAGCAGGTGTGGCGCGTGGAGATCGTCGACGAGCAGGACCGCCTCGTCGCGCAGGGACAGGTGCGACTCGCCAACATCACCGACGCCGACCGCATCGGGCACTGACCGCCCGCCCACCCGACACCGCAGATCGACGGCTCCGGCCGGAACCAGAAGTCCCGGCCGGAGCGAACAGCGTCAGCCCGCGGCCTGCGCCCCACCCCGGCCCTGCGCGGCCGACGTCTGCGCGGACCGTTCCTCCGCCGCTTCGGAGGCCTCGTTCGGGCCTTCCGCCCGCATGTGCTCGATCGCCATCCGGGCGAACACCTGCTGTTCGGTGGCCGCCATCTCGTTGCGGCCGGCGGAGAAGAACGCCTGCGCCCACGACAGCAGCGTCGAGACCTTCGACGAGAACCCCACCAGATACAGCAGGTGGATGAACAGCCACGCCACCCAGCCCAGGAACCCGCTGATCTCGAGCTTGCCGACCTTCGCGACCGCACTGAACCGCGAGATCGTCGCCATACTGCCCTTGTCGAAATACTTGAACGGTTCCCGATGCGTCGGATCGGCGCCGCCGAGCGAGGCGATGATCTGCCGGGCCGCGTACTTGCCCCCCTGCATCGCCACCTGTGCCAGACCGGGCAGCTTGTTCAGCGACATCATGTCGCCGATGACGAACACGTTCGGATACCCGGGCAGCGTCAGATCCGGCAGCACCTCCACCCGGCCCGCGCGGTCGATCTGCGCCCCGGATTGTTCGGCCAGCTGCTTGCCGAGCGGGCTGGCCGCCACACCCGCCGACCACACCTTGCACTGCGATTCGATGCGCCGCTGCGAACCGTCCTTCTCCTTGACCGTCAATCCGTCGGCGTCGACGTCGGTGACCATCGCCCCGAGCTGGATCTCCACCCCGAGCCGCTCGAGGGTCTTGCGGGCCTTGCGGCTGAGCTTGCCGCCGTAGACCGGCAGCACATCGGAGGCGCCGTCGAGCAGCACCACCCGCGCCTCCGTCGGATCGATGTTGCGGAAGGTGCCCTTGAGGGTGCGGCGCGAGAGTTCCGCGATCTGCCCCGCGAGCTCCACACCCGTCGGGCCGGCGCCGACCACCACGAAGGTCAGCAGCCGGGCGCGTTCCTCGTGATCGTGCGACAGTTCGGCCTGCTCGAACGCCCCGAGGATCCGGCCCCGCAATTCCAGGGCGTCGTCGATGGTCTTCATGCCCGGCGCGAACTCGGCGAACTGATCGTTGCCGAAATAGGACTGGCCGGCCCCGGCGGCGACGATGAGACTGTCGAAGGGGGTGGTGGTGTAGCGCTCGAGGAAGCGGGAGGTCACCGTCCGGTTCTCCAGGTCGATCTTCTCGACGTCCCCGAGCAGCACCTGCGCGTTCTTCTGCTTGCGCAGCACCATGCGGGTCGCGGGGGCGATGTCGCCGACCGACAGGATGCCCGTCGCCACCTGATACAGCAACGGCTGGAACAGATGGTGGGTGGTGCGCGCCACGACCGTGACGTCCACATCGGCACGAGCCAGGGCCTGGGTTCCGAACAGCCCTCCGAATCCGGATCCGATCACGACCACTCGATGACGGCGGGGTTCGGTCTGCTCGATGCTCATGGATGCTCCTTCACGTTGCCGGATGGATCGATCCCCAGTCTTGCAGTTGCCGCGCCCGCCCACAGCGCAACCGAGGAGCCCACCGGCCCCCAGCGGGCTAGTCCGGCCCGTCGCCGCTCGGCTCGCGCCGGGGGCCGAGCAGCCCGTAGACGGGGTTGTGCCGCGCGGCGTGCCGCACCGCGTCGTCGGTCGCCGAGGTGTACACCTGCACCGTCTGCAACGAGCGATGCCCGAGCAGTTGCTGCAACTCCACCATCGTCGCGCCACTGTCGGCCAGGCTCGTCGCGAAGGTGTGCCGCAGCGCGTGGGCGAGCGCCCCGCGTTTGCGTTCCGATTCGATGCCCGCGCGGCGGTAGATGCGCCGCACCCGGTACTGCAGGGTGCCGCGGGTGATGCGTCTGCCGTCCGCGCCGACGAACAGCGGATCGGTCGGATCGTGCCGCTCCCACACCGGCAGCTCGTCGCGGTCGCGGGTGCGGCGCCGTGCGGCGGGGAAGCGCGCGTAGCGTTCCTCGAGATAGGCGCAGACGATCGCCGTCCAACTGTCCTCGAGGGGGATCTCCCGTTCGATCGCGCCCTTGCCGAGCACCCGCAGCACCGGGGCCTCCCGGCCGCCGAGGATGCTGCCCACATCGAGGCGGATCAGCTCGTCCGAGCGGATGCCGGTGAGCAGCAGGGTGGCGATGAGCGCCAGATCCCGTTGCGGCCAGTCCCGCGCCGATTCGGCCGGGCGTTGCGCCTCCATCGTGACGGTGTCGACGAGCTGAGTGATCGCGGTGGGGGAGAACGCTTTCGGGGTGTGCTGCGGTTTCTTCGGCTGCGCGATCGACGCCATCGGGTTGCCCTCCGAGACTCCTTCGGAGACGAGGAAGTTGCAGAAGTTGTTCCACACCGACCAGGCGCGGCGCACCGACGCCGGTTGCCGCTCGGCGGCGAACGCCGCGAACGCCGACCGCAACCGTCGCACCGTCACGTCGCCGAGCGCCAGGGTTTCCTCCGGAATCCCGCCCACGTCGGCGAGGTGGGCGCGCACCGCGTACAGATCGAGCCGGTACGCCTTGACGGTGTGCGGGGACCGCTTCGCCGTCTGCAGGGTCTCCAGATACGACCCGATCCAGTCCGACAATCCCGGTTCGGTCGCGCTGCCCGCCACGATGCTCCTCCCGTGAACCACTCGTACAGATGTGCGAGTCCAGTGTGACAGCAGGAACCGACGGGACAGCGGAGACCGGGACGCGTTCGAGGTTCGGGTGGGCTCGTCGCCGGGTACGCGACGAACGAGGCCCGTCGAGGAGAGGAGCACGCCATGCCCGCAGGTGACGTCGAGACGTTCCACCAGGACGGATCCTGGCACAACCGGATCGAGGGCTCGAGCGAGCTGCTCGGCACCTACACCACGCGCGAGGAGGCCGTCGCGGCCGGCCGCGACGAAGCGCGCCGACGCAAGGTCGAACATCTCGTCCACAACCTGGACGGGAGCATCGGCGAACGCAACACCTACGGCCACGATCCGCGCGACATCCCGGGCTGAACCGGTTCCGGCCGGCTCAGCCGCGGCGGCGTGTGGCGCGCGCGGCGAACTCGTCGAGCACCCGCACCACGTCCTTCGCCTGCCAGAGGCGGTTGCGGCGACCCTCGGTGATTTGTGTGAGAACCCCCGCGTCCACCAGCCGGTCGATCGCGATCTGCGCGTTGGCGCCGGTCACCGACAGAGCGGACGCGGCCGTGCGGTTGTCGATCACCGGCTGCCGCAGCAGCACGTCCACCAGTCGGTGCACCGCCGAGTCCCGCCGGGCCGTCACCCGGCTCCGCCAGGCGTCCCGCACCGCCTCGAGATCGGCGACGAGGGTGCGGCCGTTGGTGACCGCCGCGAACGAGGCGTCCACGATGGACCGCACGATCGGTTCGACATCGCCGGCGCGGTAGGCGCCGAGCGCCGCGAAGTACTCCGCCGTGTTGTGCAGCAGTCCCGCGGAGACCGGTACGGCGACACTGCGGGTGAGCTGCCCGCCCCGCAGCATCGCCTGGATCAACGCCCGTCCGACGCGGCCGTTGCCGTCCGGGAAGGGGTGGATGGTCTCGAACTGGGCGTGCGCGACCGCGATCTGCGCCACCACCGGCAGATCGTCGCGGCCGGTGAAGACCACCAGATCGTCGATCAGCTCCGGTACCCGCTCGTGGTGCGGGGGCACGAACTGCGCGGTGTGCGGGCCCAGGCTGCCGCCACCGATCCACACCTGCTGCTGCCGCCACCGGCCCGCGATCGCCGGGTCGTCGTGTTCGAGCAGCGCGTGGTGCATCCGCAGGATCGCGGCGGCGTCGATGGCATCGGACAGCTCCAGCGCCGCGCGCATCGCGCGCACGTTGCCGACGATGAGCCGGGCGTTGCGGGAGGCGTGTTCGCCGAGTTCGGCCAGCGCGATCTGCCGGGCGCCGCTGGAGAGATTCTCGATCTCGGAGCTCGACGCGCTCTCGGTGCGCAGCAGGATGGAGGCGAAGGGGGCGGTGATATGGCCGACCTCGACGTCGAACCGGGCCAGTTCCGTCGCCGCGTCCTCGGTCAGTGCCTGCAGGTCGCCGCCGAGCGGGACGGGCCGGTGCGCGATGAAGGGAGGGACGGCGGCCCGGTAGGGGCCGGTGGTGAGGCGCCGTTCCCGGCGCGAGCCGTAGGTGTCGCCGCTGCTCCAGGGGTGCTGCTCGTAGGCGACGGCAGGCCACCGGGAAGCGACGTCAGGCGAGGCCATCTCCGCACCATACCATCGGATAGTCGTTGATCCGATGGTATGGTGCGGATGGAAGCCCGGATCCCGGGCTCCAGGCGGCGGTGCCGCCGGGCGGGTCGTAGTCGCTCACCGGAAGTCTCGCTCTGCGTCCGACGAGCCGTGCGCCGAGGCGGCGCGGGGCGCCGGACCCGGATGCTCACTGCGGTGCGCGGTGTCCTCGGCGAGGTGCGATTCGCGTCCGATGCCGAGCGGAAAGATGTGTGATTCGGCGCGGATCCGCTCGATCATGTGCGGGTAGTGCAGCTCGAAAGCAGGGCGCTCCGAGCGGATCCGCGGCAGCTCGGTGAAGTTGTGCCGCGGCG
>NZ_JARDJE010000025.1:0-61010 GCF_048957735.1 Rhodococcus sp. As11 | reverse complement strand
CCCCCCCCCCCCCCCCCCGCCGGGGGGGGGGCGGGTGGGCCCCCCCCCCCCCCTTCTCGGAGATGATGCGTCGGAGCGGAGGCGGGAAACGCCGTCCGATCGGAGGCGACGTGCCGTCAGAAGCGACGCGCTCCGTCGACGGGCATCGAGTTCAGCGGCGCGATCTTCACCGGCTGGCTGGAGGTGGAGGCGTGCACGATGTTGCCGCCGCCGATGTAGATGCCGGTGTGGCTGCCGCCGTAGAACGACACGACGTCGCCGGGCTGGAGAGCCGCGACATCGATGGGGGTACCGGCGGACGCCTGCTCGTAGCTGGTGCGCGGGACGCTGAGGCCGGCCTGCTTGAAGGCCCACTGCACGAGACCCGAGCAGTCGAAGGAGCTCGGTCCGGCAGCGCCGTAGACGTAGGGGGCGCCGATCTTCGACTGCGCAGCGTCGGCTGCACGCTGTCCGACGGAGCCGAGGGGGGCGGTGAAGGCAGCGGCCTGAGGCGCGGGGGCACCCTCGGCGGCCGGCGGAACGAGGTTGGCGATCTCCGGCGGCACGGTCACACCGGCCGGGAGGTCGAACGTTCCGACACCGGGAATGTTGATGGGCTCGGCCATCGCCGGGCCGGCCGAGACGGTGACTGCTCCGAGAGCAATGGCACCGGCGACAAGGGCGCGCCGGACGGTGCGCTTGCTGTTGTTCGAAACCACGAGGGGACGTTCTCCGTTTCTTCCGTTCACCCGCCGACCGAGTTAGCTGACGGGTTCGGGCCGGAAGATCAGCCCTACTCCTCGCCGCGACGGGCGGAGGAGATTCACCCCAAGAACTACGTGGGTCCCCGGCTCGCCACTCCCGAAGCCGGGGAAGGGCGATTAGGCGGTAACCGTGCGGCTCCGACCCGGGGGTGGGGCGGAAAACTCTCCGCTCGGTCTCGAAAAGATTACGAAACGGCATCGGTGAAGTCGACCGCCCCGCCGCGCCACCCGACCGCTTCGACCGATTCCTGGGAGAACACTGCCGTAGGGCGACGGTCCGATAACGGCGCGGTAACGAGCACTGCCCGGCCCTCTTTCATCCCGAGGACGTCACTACCCGATTCGTCCGGGTCCACTCCGGAAGAAGCAGGTCAGGACACCGCTACCCGGAGAGGCCGGCCGGAACGGACCGTCCGATTCGCCGGGTTGCTTCTCCCGCAGGCCGATCGGTCTGTTTTCGGGGGCTTCGTCCGATTCTCGCGACGGCAGAAAAAGGGTGTGATCCTCGTCTCGTGAGGGTTCGGGAGCCCGCCCGGTGGGTTGTCGGTGTCGCTTCCTAGGCTCGCCGCATGACCTCGCCGCAACCATCGGCCCTCGGCGTGCAACTGGGTTTCGACGAGCTCGACACACCCCTGCGCGACACCACCTTCGTCGTCGTCGACCTCGAGACGACCGGCGGGAAGGCAGCCGAGGACGCCATCACCGAGATCGGTGCGGTGAAGATCCGTGCCGGCGAGGTGCTCGGCGAGTTCGCGACCCTCGTCGATCCCGGGCGTCCCATTCCTCCGTACATCGTGCAACTCACCGGCATCACCACTGCGATGGTCTACGCGGCCCCCAGGATCGAGGAGGTGCTGCCCGCCTTCCTCGAGTTCGCGTCCGGATCGGTGCTCGTCGCGCACAACGCCGGTTTCGACGTCGGATTTCTCCAGGCGGCTGCCGCCCGGTGCCGGCTGGCATGGCCCCGCTTCCAGGTGCTGTGCACCGTCAAGCTGGCCCGTCGCGTCCTCGGGCGCGACGAGGCGCCGTCGGTGAAGCTCTCCGCGTTGGCCGAGCTGTTCAGGGTCTCCACCGTGCCCACCCACCGCGCGCTCGACGACGCACGGGCCACCGTGGACGTGCTGCACGCCCTCATCGAACGAGTCGGCAACCAGGGGGTCCACAGCCTCACCGAGCTGCGCGACTACATGCCGGTGGTCACCGCCGAGCAACGGGCCAAACGCGCACTCGCCGCACACCTTCCACGCAAGCCCGGTGTCTACATGTTCCGGGGGCCGTCCGACGAGGTGTTGTACGTCGGCACGGCGGTCGACCTGCACCGGCGCGTCCGTACCTATTTCACGGGCTCCGAGACGCGGCCGCGGCTGCGGGAGATGGTCGCGCTCACCACTCGCATCGATCATGTCGAATGCGCCCACGGGCTCGAGGCCGGCGTCCGCGAACTGCGGCTGATCGCCGCACACACCCCTCCGTACAACCGCCGGTCGAAGTATCCGATGCGCGGCTGGTGGATCATCCTCACCGACGAGGCGTTTCCGCGCCTCGCTGTGAGCCGCACTCCCGGACCCGACGCGATCGGCCCGTTCTCGGTACGCGCCGACGCCGCGGACGTCGCGGCGCTGCTCGCGCAGATGTGTGGTCTGCGCACGTGCACACGCAGGATCGGCCGCACGGCCCGTCACGGCGACCGTTGCCCGCCCGTCGCCGTCGGGGGCTGCGCAGCGGCGCGCTTCGGGGTCCAGGACGCCTCCGCCTATGCAACCCAGGTCGAGGGCGTGCGCGCGGTCGTCCGCGGCCTCGCCGACGATGCCGTCGAGGCGATGCACGAGCACCTCGACACCCTCGTACGCGACCAGCTGTTCGAGAATGCCGCCCGGCTGCGCGACCGGCTCGCCGCCGCCCTCGTCGCGCTGCGGCGCACCCAACGCCTGGCTTCGCTGGCGGCCGTCGACGAACTCGTCGCCGCGCGTCCGCGCGCCGAGGGCGGGTGGGAGTTCGCCGTGATCCGCGCAGGCCGGCTAGCATCCGCCGGCGTGGCGCCGCGCGGCGTACGTCCGATGCCCGTCGTGGAGGCGATCGTCGCCGGTGCCGAGACGGTGCGGCCGTCACCGGGACCGCTGCGCGGCGCGTCCCCGGAGGAGATCGGTCTGGTCGCGCGATGGCTCGACGGTGAGGGCACCCGCATCGTCCGTGCGAGCCGGGGCTGGTGCGAGCCGACCCGAGGTGCGGGCCGATGGAGTGCGTGGGCCGAGCTCGCGCGCGAGGCCCGCGCGGTCCGCGGGCTCCTCTCCGCCGACTCGTCCCACCGCTTAGGCTGATGCAATCCCCGAGGAAGGTTGAAGGAGACCCCCATGATCAACGCGATCGTCCTGATCGATGCCGAGGCGAACCGTATCCCCGAGACCGCGCAAGCGGTCGCCGACCTCGACGGCGTCGACACGGTGTACTCCTGCGCGGGCGACGTCGACCTCGTGGCGGTGGTCCGCGTCCGCGACCACGAGAAGATCGCGGATGTCGTCACCCGGGGCATCAACAAGATCGACGGCGTGACGAAGACCGTCACCCATATCGCCTTCCAGTCGTACTCGAGCGCCGACGTCGAGGCCGGCTTCTCGATCGGGAACTGACACCCCGCAGCACCACCGACGGACGACGGGCCCGCACCGATGCAGTGCGGGCCCGGCGTTCGTGTGTCCTTACTCTTCTCCGGTCATTTCTGTCCGGAACCGGCACCCAGCCGCGTGGTGACCTCGGCCCACTGCTCCAGGACGGCCGTGGCCCGGCCGCTGTCGATCGCCTCTGCCGCCGTCTCGAGCCCGGCCGTGAGGGCATCCTCGAGAGCGCCGTCGACGCCCCGGAAGGCTGCGATCGCCCCGGCGGCGTTGAGGAGCACGGCATCGCGCACCGGCCCTGCCTCCCCCGCCAGCACCGCCCGCGCAATCGCCGCGTTCTCCGTGGCGTCGCCTCCGCGGAGCGCCTCGAGCGGAACCCGGTCGATACCGAGATCGCGCGGATCGAGCGTCACGACCCGGACCTCGCCGCCGTGGACGACGTGCACGCGCGAGGTCGTGGAGGTGGTCAGTTCGTCGAGACCGTCGTCGCCTCGGACGACGAGCGCCGAATTGCCGCGCTGCGCGAGCACACCGGCGACGGTCGGGACGAGCGGTTCGAACGCGCATCCGATCAGGCCGGCGCTCGGGCGGGCCGGATTGGTGAGCGGGCCGAGGACGTTGAAGACCGTCGGGATGCCGATCTGCTTGCGCGGTGCGGCCGCGAAACGCAGCGCCGGGTGGTAGACCGGCGCGAAGCAGAATCCGATCCCGGCCTCGGCGACCGAATGGGCCACCTCGTCGGGCCCCAGGTCGATGTGCACGCCGAGAGCCTCGAGCACGTCGGCGCCTCCGCTCTTGGAGGAGGCGGCACGGTTGCCGTGCTTGACGACCCGGATGCCCGCCGCGGCCACGACGAGCGAGGCCATCGTCGAGATGTTGACGGTGTTCGCGCGGTCACCACCGGTGCCCACGATGTCGACGACGTCGCTGTCGACCGGAACGAGCCGGGCGTAGTCGAGCATCGTGTCGGCGAGTGCCCGCACCTCGTCGGGGGTCTCGCCCTTCATCTTCAGCGCGACACCGAATGCTGCGATCTGGGCGGGCGTGGCGTTGTCGGAGAAGATCTCGCTCATCGCCCATCGCGCCTCGTCGGCCGACAGGTTCCGTCCGGCGGTGAGCGCTCCCAGCACGGAGGGCCAGTTCCGGGTCACCTCGTCCGCGTCTCGCGTCGCGTTCATCGCACCTGCCCTCGCCGCATCTCGCTCCTCACCGGGCACCGGCGTGCCCTCTTCCGACCGGTCAGCTTAGCCAGCGGAGTCCTGCGGTTGCAGGGCGTCCCACCCCAGGGCCGTTCCGCCGAGCCGTTGGGCGAGCGAGGCCATGCGCGACTTCTCCTGCGCACAGTGCAGGGCGTCGAGGATCTGGACGCGCTGCAGAATCACGGAAGCACCGTCCACGGCCGTGGGCGGGACGTCCCCGTCGCCGGTCCCGGCCACGACGTAGCCGTCCTGGCCGGCCAGCTCCGCGGCCCGGTCCACCGCGTCCGCGGGCAACGCCAGGTGATGCCGGAGGACGGCCTCGTCCTCGGACCGCCACGACGGGCTAGTCCCGGCCCCGCGATCCAGCGCCGTGGAACAGGCTTCGGCGTCGTCGAAGGACGAGACGACCACGACAAGGTCGGCGCGGTTCGCGTCGAGCGGCTCGGCGCTCCGCCCCACCAGGGAGCGCAGCCATCCCCGAAGACCCTTTCCGGTACTCATGCACTCACGATCCCACGTGACCTTCCCGACCCTCGGAATTGCTCCGTGCGGCACCCTCCGGAGTGCCTGTCACCGCGCGCCCACCTGGTGAAATTCAGGTTCGAGACCTGCACTGACGCGCCGATTTCGGCCCCGATTGCCCAAGACGTACTACGACGGGTCATACTAGCCAGCGTGACGAGCGCAGTAGGGACTTCAGGATCTGCAATCACACAGCGCGTGCACTCGTTGAACCGGCCCAACCTGGTCAGCGTCGGCACCATCGTGTGGTTGTCCAGTGAGCTCATGTTTTTCGCAGGGCTCTTCGCCATGTACTTCGTGGCCCGGGCACAGGCCCCGGAGGGCATGTGGCCGCCCCCGCCCACCCACTTGAACCTGTGGTTGGCGGTACCGATCACCGCGGTGCTGATCGCTTCCTCCTTCACCTGCCAGCTGGGCGTCTTCGCCGCCGAGCGCGGCGATGTCTTCGGCCTGCGACGGTGGTACATCGTCACCCTCGCCATGGGCACCTTCTTCGTGCTCGGCCAGGGCTACGAGTACATCACCCTGGTGAAGGACGGCACGACCATCCCGGGCAGCGTGTACGGCTCGGTGTTCTACATGACCACCGGCTTCCACGGCCTGCACGTCATCGGCGGCCTGATCGCATTCGTGTTCCTGTTGTTCCGCACGAAGGTCAGCAAGTTCACGCCTGCACAGGCCACTGCAGCCATCGTCGTTTCGTATTACTGGCACTTCGTCGACATCGTTTGGATCGCGCTGTTTGCCACGATTTATTTCATCCGTTAGCCAGCTGAACGCCCAGGCAGCCCCCTGACGTCCAGTCCGTCCCGACATAAAAAAAGGGATACAGATGAGTTCATCCCCACCTCTCGCCTCCGAGGGTGACATGCCCGGTCGATCCTCTGCAGCCGATGCTGCGAAGTCCCGCCGCCAGCGCAAGATGCGCCGGCGCGTCACCGGAGCGTTGGTCCTCGCGCTCGGTCTCCTCAGCGCAGGCTTCATCGCCTCCGCGCTGACGCCTGCCCCGCAGGTGGCCACGGCGCAGGACGACCGGAGCGCTCTGATCCGCGAGGGTCAGCAGCTCTACGAGACCTCCTGCGTGACCTGCCACGGCGTCAACCTCCAGGGTGTCCAGGACCGCGGTCCCACCCTCATCGGTGTCGGCGAGGCCGCCGTCTACTTCCAGGTGTCCTCGGGCCGCATGCCGATGATGCGCAACGAGGCCCAGGCCCTGCGCAAGGACCCGAAGTTCGACGCCGCGCAGACCGACGCGCTCGGCGCGTACATCCAGGCCAACGGTGGAGGCCCGACGGTCATCCGCGACGAGAACGGCGAGATCGCCCAGTCGTCGCTGCGCGGCAACGACATCGGACGCGGTTCGGAGCTCTTCCGCCAGAACTGCGCGTCGTGCCACAACTTCACCGGACGCGGCGGCGCGCTGTCGTCCGGCAAGTTCGCACCGAACCTGGATCCGGCCAGCGAGCAGCAGATCTACACCGCGATGCTCACCGGCCCCCAGAACATGCCGAAGTTCTCCGACCGTCAGCTGACGGTCGAGGAGAAGCAGGACATCATCGCGTACATCAAGTCCGCCAGTGAGACGAGGGACCCGGGTGGCTACGGGCTCGGCGGCTTCGGCCCCGGTGCCGAAGGGCCGACCATGTGGGTCGTCGGCATCGTCGCCGTCGTCGGCGCTGCGCTGTGGATCGGAGCAAGATCATGAGTGGCGGCGAAACGCCGAACAAGCACACGGTCGACGATCTCGACCGGATGAGCCGGGACGACCTCGTCACGCTCGGCACCAACCTCGACGGCGTCGACGTCGCGTTCCGCAAGGACCGGTGGCCCGTCGAGGGCACCCGCGCCGAGAAGCGGGCCGAGCGCAACGTCGCCTTCTGGTTCGCTCTCGCAGGCATCTCGGGTCTCGCGTTCATCGCGATCTACCTGTTCTGGCCGTGGGAGTACCAGGGCATCGGCGAAAAGAACTACGGCTGGTACAGCCTCTACACCCCGATGCTCGGCCTGACCCTCGGTCTGTCGATCCTCGGTATCGGTGTCGGCGCGGTGCAGTTCACCAAGAAGTTCATCCCCGAAGAGGTGTCGATCCAGGATCGGCACGACGGCGGATCCTCCGAGGTCGATCGCAAGACGATCGTCGCCGAGCTCTCCGATTCGCTCGACACGTCGACCCTGCCGCGTCGCAAGCTGATCAAGCGCACTGCCATCTTCGGTGGCGGCGCGCTCGGCCTGGGCCTGATCATGCCGCTCGGCGGCCTGATCAAGAACCCGTGGGCCGAGGGCGACGAGTCGTCGCTGTGGGTGTCTGGCTGGACCCCGCGCTACCCCGGCGAGACGATCTACCTGCGTCGTGACACCGGCCGTCCCCAGGACATCGTCCTCGTGCGCCCGGAGGACCTCGACGCCGGCGGCATGGAGACGGTCTTCCCGTTCCGCGAGTCCGATCGAGGAGACGATCACGCCCTGCTGCAGAGCCTGCGCGGCATCCGCAACGCCGTCATGCTCATCCGTCTGCGCACCGAGGACACCGAGCGTGTCGTCAAGCGCAAGGGCCAGGAGAGCTTCAACTACGGCGACTACTTCGCGTACTCGAAGATCTGCACGCACCTCGGCTGCCCGACCTCGCTCTACGAGCAGCAGACGCACCGCATCCTGTGCCCGTGCCATCAGTCGCAGTTCGATGCACTGGAGTACGGCAAGCCGATTTTCGGTCCCGCTGCTCGCGCACTGCCGCAGCTTCCGATTACAGTGAACGAAGAGGGCTTCCTGGTCGCCAACGGCGACTTCATCGAGGCACTCGGTCCGGCATTCTGGGAGCGTCGCCCGTGAGTACTGCAACCCCGTCCCGCGCCGCACAGATCGGCGAGAATCTCGATTCTCGCTACCATCTGTCCGCCGGCATCCGCCGCCAGATCAACAAGGTGTTCCCCACCCACTGGTCCTTCCTCCTGGGTGAGATCGCGCTCTACAGCTTCATCATCCTGTTGATCTCCGGTGTCTTCCTGACCCTGTTCTTCGATCCGTCGATGGCGCACGTCGTCTACGACGGTGTCTACACGCCGCTGCGCGGTGTGGGTATGTCCCGTGCCTACGAGACGACCCTGAACCTCTCCTTCGAGGTCCGCGGTGGTCTGTTCGTGCGACAGATCCACCACTGGGCAGCCCTGATGTTCGCCGCGTCGATCGTCGTCCACCTGCTCCGCGTGTTCTTCACCGGTGCATTCCGGCGCCCGCGCGAAGCCAACTGGGTGATCGGCTCCCTGCTGCTCATCCTGGCGATGTTCGAGGGCTTCTTCGGCTACTCGCTTCCCGACGACCTGCTCTCCGGTACCGGCCTCCGCGCCGCGTTCTCCGGCATCACGCTGTCGATCCCGATCATCGGCTCGTGGATGCACTGGGCGATCTTCGGTGGCGACTTCCCGGGTGAGCTGATCATCCCGCGCTTCTACGTGCTGCACGTGCTGCTCGTCCCGGGCATCATCCTGGCCCTGATCGCCGCGCACCTCGCGCTGGTCTGGTACCAGAAGCACACGCAGTTCCCCGGCCCCGGCCGCACGGAGCAGAACGTCGTGGGTGTTCGTATCCTCCCGGTCTTCGCCGTCAAGTCGGGTGCGTTCTTCGCGATGACCTTCGCGGTCCTCGCCCTGATGTCCGGCCTGCTGCAGATCAACCCGGTCTGGAACATCGGCCCGTACAACCCGTCGCAGGTCTCCGCCGGGTCCCAGCCCGACATCTACATGATGTGGACGGACGGCATGGCGCGTATCTGGCCGGCCTGGGAGCTGTACCTGTTCAACCGGTACACGATCCCGCAGCCGTTCTGGATCGCGTTGATCATGGGCCTCGTGTTCGTCGTTCTCACGGTCTACCCGTGGATCGAGAAGAAGTTCACGAAGGACGACGCGCACCACAACCTGCTGCAGCGTCCGCGCGACGTGCCGGTCCGTACCGGGCTCGGGTTCATGGCCCTGGCGTTCTACGCCGTCGCCACGATCATGTGCGTCAACGACATCATCGCGTACAAGTTCGACATCTCGATCAACGCGACGACCTGGATGGGCCGTATCGGTCTCGTCCTGCTCCCGCCGCTCGCCTACTACATCGCGTACCGGTTCTGCCTGGGTCTGCAGCGCAGCGACCGCCAGGTGCTCGAGCACGGCATCGAGACGGGCATCGTCCGTCGACTGCCGACCGGCGAGTACATCGAGATCCACCAGCCGCTCGGCCCGGTGGACGAGCACGGCCACCCGGTCCCGCTCGAGTACCAGGGTGCCGCGATCCCGAAGCGTATGAACCGCCTCGGCAGTGCCGGCAAGCCCGGTGCCGGCAGCTGGTGGAGCCCCGACCCGGCCGACGAAGCGGCCGCGCTCGAGGCCGCCCACCACGAGGCAGAGCTCGAGCTCCGGAACACGCTCCGCGAGTACCAGGAGCGCGTGCACGGAAACGGCGACGGCGCAGCCCAGCTGCCCGACAAGTCGCACTGATCCGCACCAGCGGCTCGTAACCCGACGGGGCCCCGGACCTTCACGGTCCGGGGCCCCGCTCGTCGTTCCGGAACATTCGGAGGCGGAGGCGGTTCTCCCCTCCCCCGCCGGATATCGTCCGGGACGTACGTCTTGACCTTGACACTGTGACAAGCGCTCGAATGGGTCGGCGAAGGAGGTGCCTTCCATGAGCACACATCACGACCCGTTCGTTCGCGTCCCGGCCGGCGCCCTGGCCGCCGAGGACGCCACCGTACGACTGCGCGCAGCACTCGAGCTGGGCACCGCGGCCGATCCTCGTACCGTGACGGCGCTCGTCGAGCGGTGTGCGGTGGAGCCGGACTTCTTCGTCCGCGACATGCTGACCTGGGCACTGTGCCGCCTGCCCGTCGAGGTGACCGTGCCGCGACTACTCGCCGAACTCCGGTCGGACACCACGCAGGCGCGCAGCCAGGCCCTGCACACCTTGTCGAAGATCGGCGACCCGGTTGCGTGGCCGGCAGTGGCGCGCATGGTCCAGGACGAGCACGACGAGGTGGCTCGCGGCGCATGGCGGGCAGCAGTCGCACTCGTCCCGCCAGGGGCGGAAAGCGGCCTCGCTGCCGCTCTCGGCGCCCAACTGGGCCGAGGCGACCACGACCTGCAGCTCAGCCTCGGCCGCGCTCTCGCGGCGCTCGACGAGGCTGCCGTGCCGGTGCTGGCCACGGCGATGGGCAGTCCCGATCCTCGTGTCCGCGCCCACGCCGAGGCCACCGAGCGGATCCGTGTGGATCCCGACAGCGCGTTCGTCCTCTCGCTGAAGACCGCGAAGCGGGTCGCCGCGCTCGGCGCGGACGGGATCCGGGAGTGACACGATGCTGATCGGTGAGGTCTCGCGAAGGTCCGGCGTCAGCAGCCGCATGCTGCGCCACTACGACCGCCTGGGCCTCGTGACTCCGACGGGCCGCACGTCGGGCGGTTACCGCGAGTACACCGAGGACGACCTCCGGACGCTGTTCCACGTGGAGAGTCTCCGAAGCCTCGGTCTGTCGCTGAACGAGGTCGGACGCGCGTTGCGGGAACCGGACTTCGCTCCCGCCGAGTTGATGCAGGAGCTGATCCGGCACACGCGGGAGCGGATTGCCGCCGAGACAGAGTTGCTCGCCCGTCTCGACGATGTCGACTCGGCCTCCCCTACAGGGTGGGACGACGTCCTGCGTCTCGTCGCCTTGCTCCGCGCGTTCGAATCCGACTCCGGATCCCGCCGGCAGCAAGCGATCCTGTCCCAGAGCCAGGACGCGACATTGCCCGTCGCCTCGCTGGTCGAAGCGGTCCTGTCGGAGGAGGACCCGTTCGTCGCGGGGGCGTTGCGCTGGTCGCTCGCCCGAGCCGCGGACGCGGTGGAGGCTGCACTTCCCGGATTGGCGACGGGGCTGCGGTCGGACGAGGCACCGGTGCGGCGCCGGGCGATCGCAGCCCTGGCGGAGCTCCGTGTGCCCGAGTCCACGACGCTGCTCGAAGAGGCTCTCGGCGACGATGATGCGAAGGCCCGCGCCATGGTGGCTCTGACTCTCGGGGCGCGGGGTGTGGACGCGACCGTCCCCGTCCTCGTGGACATGATCGTGGAGGGCCGGTCGGACGTCGAGGCCGCCGAAGTGCTGGGCCGGCTCGCGGATCGGCCGGCCCTCTCCGCGGAGATCGTGCGTTCCGTGCAGCAGGGGCTCGACGGGGCGGACGACGCTCGGGTACGCCTGCGCCTGACGCAGGCACTCGCGGAGATCCCGGGCTCGGCTGCCCGCGACGCTCTCGTGGTCCTGACCACCGACCCGGATCGGACCGTCGCGGCGACCGCGAGTGTCATCCTCGCCACCCGCTGACCGCCGTCGGGCCCACCCGGCCGCCAGGACCCGGAAATGTGACAGCTCCCGGAAACGCCACGGGCGCCGCACCCGAAGGTGCGGCGCCCGTGTGCGTCGAGAGAGTCGGCTCAGTGCTTCTCGGGTCCGATGTGGTACTCGAACACCAGCCCGGCGGCTGCGGCGATGATCAGTGCGACTGCGAGGACGATCATCCACGGCTGGTAGAAGGCCAGCGCGATGGCGGCGAAAGCTGCCGCACCGGCGAGCAGGATCGGCCAGTAGCTACCCGCACTGAAGAAACCGAGGTCGCCCGCACCGTCGCTGATCTCCGCGTCCTCGTAGTCCTCGGGACGGGTGTCGAGACGACGTGCGACGAAACGGAAGTAGGTTCCGACGATCAGGGTCAGTCCGGCGGAGAGGACGATGGCCGTCAGGCCGGCCCATTCGATGCCCTTGTCCGACAGCCCGGTGAACGTGCCGTACACGATGGCGACGAGCACGAAGAACACCGTCACGACCTCGAAGAGCTTGGCTTCGATCTTCATATCAGCACTTGTCCTTGTCGGTGGAGGTGGCCGTCACTCGCCTGCGGCGACGGTCGCCGACCGGTCCGTGCGGTCGGTCTTGAACGGAGTCGTCGAGGTAGCGATCGGGCTCTGGCCGATGGCTTCGAGCGCACGAGCGTTCGACAGGCCTTCGCCGCCGTCCTCGACCGGCTTGCGGAGCTCGATGTACCGGGCGAAGTCCTCCGGGCTGACCGCGCGGACCTCGAAGTTCATCATCGCGTGGTAGGTGCCGCACATCTCGGCGCAGCGGCCGACGAACGAGCCCTCACGATCGATCTCGGAGATCTGGAAGACCGGATCGGAGTTGTTCTCGATCGGGTTCGGGTTCACGTCACGCTTGAACAGGAACTCCGGCACCCAGAAGGAATGGATGACGTCGGAGGACGCCAGCTGGAACTCGATGCGCTTGCCGGTGGGAAGAACGAGCACCGGAATCTCTTCGCTGGTGCCGATCGTCTCGATCTTGTCGTAGTGCAGGTAGGACAGATCCTCAGTGGGCTTGCCGTGGATCGGGCCCGGAGCCTCGTGCTCCCCACCCGATTCACCGTGCGCGGTGGACGGGTCGAACGGCTCCTGTGCGACCGCCTCCTCGGCGACCTCGTCGATGCCGTTGTAGGGGGCCGTGCCGTCCTGCAGATCGATCGTCCGGTAACCGAACTTCCAGTTCCACTGGAACGCCGTCACGTCGACGACGACGTTCGGGTTGTCCTCCTTCTCCAGGACGTAGTTCTGGACCACGACCGTGAAGTAGAAGAGCACACACACGGCGACGAACGGCGCCGCGGTGTAAGCCAGTTCCAGAGGCACGTTGTATGCCGTCTGACGCGGGAACTCCGGGTCGTCCTTCCGACGCCGGTAGGCGATGATCACCCAGAAGGTGAGTGCCCACACGAGAATTCCCATGACGAGGGCGGCGACAACCGACCACGTCCACAGTTCACGCATACGCTCGGCCTGAGGAGTGATGCCCTCCGGCCAGCCGAAACGAAGGATTTCTTCGCTCGAGCACCCGGTCAGCACCAAGGCTGCAATGCCGAGTGATGCTGCGAGCCCGAACCGCCGAAGGATCCGACCTTGCGCCACGTTCACGCCTTCCTGATCGCCGCAATTCCACTAGGGCACACCCGGAGGGCCGGCCCAATTACTACGCAGCGTAGACCAAACCCGGGCGCTATCCATCGCCGGGGCACGAAGAAAGTGTCGGGGTGGGCGTTTCGACCGCAAGACCCGGCTCGTGACGTCGGTTTTCTCTTGTGGGCCGGCCGGTCGTCGGTGGCAACCGGGCGCGGCTGCCCGGCATCGGCCGTCTGCGGCATACTTCGATAGAACCAACGCCGGACCCCGAGTGGTAGTTCCCGGTGTCATGCGCGGTGAGGTGTCTCGCGCTGGGCACCCACCGGGGTTCATCGCGACACCCCGACCGGAATGAGGTAACCCACGCGTGTGCGGATTGCTCGGGTTTCTGACCACTGAGGGCACCAGCGACGAGGCCGTCGCGAAGGTGGACGCCGCGATGCACTGTCTGCGCCATCGCGGCCCGGACGAGCACGGCACCTGGCACGACGCCGACCTCGTCTTCGGATTCAACCGCCTGTCGATCATCGACATCGCGCACTCGCACCAGCCGCTGCGCTGGGGCCCGCCGGAGCAGCCGGACCGCTACGCGCTGACCTTCAACGGTGAGATCTACAACTATCTCGAACTGCGCAAGGAGCTCACCGAGACGTTCGGTACCGCCTTCGCGACCGAAGGCGACAGCGAGACGATCGTCGCGGCCTACCACCACTGGGGTGTTCGCGCGGTCCAGCGCCTGCGGGGCATGTTCGCCTTCGCGATCTGGGACACGCACACCCGCGAGTTGTTCGTCGCCCGCGATCCGTTCGGCATCAAGCCGCTGTTCCTCGCGACCGGCACCGGCGGCACCGCCTTCGGCAGCGAGAAGAAGAGCCTGCTCGAACTCGCCGACGTGATCGGCATCGATACCGAGCTCGATCCCCGGGCGATCGAGCACTACACGGTGCTGCAGTACGTTCCCGAGCCCGAGACGCTGCACCGGCGGATCCGCCGCCTGGAGTCGGGCTGCTACGCGCGCCTCACACCCGGCGCCGAACCGGAGATCACGCGGTACTTCCACCCGACCTTCCCGGTCCGGCCGTTCGCCGCCGGCCGAGAGCAGGATCGCTACCGTGAGATCGCCGAGGCCCTCGAGGACTCGGTCGCCAAGCACATGCGCGCCGACGTCACCGTCGGGTCGTTCCTCTCGGGCGGCATCGACTCCACGGCCATCGCCGCGCTGGCGATGCGCCACAACCCGAAACTCATCACCTTCACCGCGGGTTTCGAGCGGGAGGGCTACTCCGAGGTCGACGTCGCGGCCGAATCGGCCGCCGCGATCGGCGCCCGGCACGTGGTGCGGGTCGTCTCCCCCAGTGAGTTCGCCGCGGCGATCCCGGAGATCATCTGGTATCTCGACGACCCGGTGGCCGACCCCGCGCTCGTCCCGCTGTGGTTCATCGCCCGCGAAGCCCGCAAGCACGTCAAGGTCGTGTTGTCCGGTGAGGGCGCCGACGAGCTGTTCGGCGGCTACACCATCTACCGCGAGCCGCTGTCGCTGCGGCCGTTCGAGTTCCTCCCGCCCGCGCTGCGCCGGGCTGCCGGGCAGCTGTCGGAGCGGATTCCGGAGGGCACCCGCGGCAAGAGCCTGCTGCACCGCGGCTCGATGACGCTCGAGGAGCGCTACTACGGCAACGCCCGCAGCTTCAACGACGCGCAGCTGCGGGCGGTGCTGCGCGAGTTCCGTCCCGAGTGGACCCACCAGGACGTCACGGCGCCGATCTACGCGCAGTCGAGCGGCTGGGATCCGGTGGCCCGGATGCAGCATCTCGATCTGTTCACCTGGCTGCGCGGCGACATCCTCGTCAAGGCCGACAAGATGACGATGGCCAACTCGCTCGAGCTGCGTGTGCCGTTCCTGGACTCCGAGGTGTTCCGGGTGGCCTCGCAGGTGCCGTTGGAACAGAAGATTACGAAACAGACGACGAAGTACGCGTTGAGGCAGGCATTGGAGGGCATCGTCCCGCCGCATGTGCTGCACCGCGCGAAGCTGGGCTTCCCGGTGCCCCTGCGGCACTGGCTCGCCGGCACGGAGCTGTTCGACTGGGCGCACGAGGTGATCGCCGAGTCGCAGACCGACCATCTGCTCGACAAGGCTGCCGTCGCGAAGATGCTCGACGAGCACCGGACCGGCCCGATCGATCACAGTCGACGCCTCTGGACGGTGCTGTGTTTCATGGTCTGGCACGGGATCTTCGTGGAGAAGCGCATCGTGCCGCAGATCCAGGAACCGGCCTACCCGGTCGAGATCTGACGGTCACGACGAGACACGGCCGCGAGCTCCCTCACCGGGGCTCGCGGCCGTTCGTCGTTCCGGTCCGCTGTCAGGCGCCGAGAACCGCACCGATCTCGTCGGCGGCGGCGGTGCCGTAGGCGTCGGTGAGACGCTTGAGAGCGTCGGTGCGGTCGAAGGTCCATTCCTGGGTGCCGGTGGTCTCGAGGACGTGTACCGCGACCAGCGAGCCGAGCTGCGCGGCGCGTTCGATGCTCAGGCCGGAGCGGTGGCCGAGCAGGAAGCCGGCGCGGAAGGCGTCGCCGACACCGGTGGGGTCGACCTTGGCGCGTTCGGGCACCACACCGACCTGCACCGTGTTGCCGTCGCGGTCGACGATCTTCGCACCGTCGCCGCCGAGGGTGGTGATGCGCATCCCCACTTTCGCCTGCACCTCGTCCTCGGTGAGCCCGGTCTTCTGCAGCAGCAGTCCCCACTCGTACTCGTTGGTGAACAGGTACTCGGCGCCGTCGATGAGCTGTTCGGTCTCCTGGCCGTTCAGGCGGGCGAGCTGCTGGGACGGGTCGGCGACGAACGGAATCCCGAGCCGGCGGCACTCCTCGGTGTGCCGGATCATCGCGTCGGGATCGTTGGCACCGACGAGCACCAGGTCGACGCCGTGCTTCTCCACCACGTCCGCGATCGAGATCTCACGGGCCTCGGACATGGCGCCGGGATAGAACGAGGCGATCTGCGCCATATCCAGGTCGGTGGTGCACACGAAGCGCGCGGTGTGAGCGGTGTGCGAGACCCGCACGGACGAGCAGTCGACTCCGTGGTTCTCGAGCCACGTGCGGTACTCGGTGAAGTCGGCACCGACGGCGCCGACGAGCACCGGCGTTCCGCCGAGGACGCCCATCGCGAACGCGATGTTGCCTCCCACTCCGCCGCGCCGGACGACGAGGTCGTCGACGAGGAAGCTCAGGGAGATGTGCGCGAGCTGGTCGGCGAGCAGCTGCTCGGCGAACCGGCCGGGGAAACGCATGAGGTGGTCGGTGGCGATGGAACCGGTCACGGCGATGGTCACGTGGCTGAGCCTTTCCGCGGATGTCGGGTGGTGTGGCTGCTCACACGGAGAGCCGTAGCGGTCCCACGGTACTACCGCGGACACGACGGAACCCCGGCGCCGTGAAGCGCCGGGGTTCCGAAGTGCGTCCTCAGTTGAACGAGTCGCCGCAGGCGCACGACCCCGTGGCGTTCGGGTTGTCGATGGTGAAGCCCTGCTTCTCGATGGTGTCGACGAAGTCGATCGACGCACCCTCGACGTACGGCGCACTCATCCGGTCGACGGCGAGCGTCACACCGGCGAATTCCTTGGTGAGGTCTCCGTCCAGCGTGCGATCGTCGAAGAACAGCTGGTACCGCAGACCGGCACAGCCTCCGGGCTGCACGGCGATACGCAGAGCGAGGTCGTCGCGGCCCTCCTGATCGAGCAGTGCCTTCGCCTTCGCAGCGGCGGCCTCGGTCAGGATGACGCCGTGAGTATCGGTCTCTTGCTGCACAGTCATGGGCGCTCCCTGTCGTTCGTGTCGAAACCCGATGGTTCAACGGTACCGCGCCGGAATCTATTCCTCGTGGACGAGTTGCGCCGAGCGTGGTATGGCACGCGGATTTTCCGCTTCTCTCCACTATCCCATAGCCTGGTGGTGTGAAGTTGCTACGCCGCGGTGGTTCCGACGACTCCGCCGATCACCAGGTTCCTGCGACCGAGGACTCCCCGGCCGCGACTCCCGACGACTCCGCGGCCGCGAAAGCGACCGCCGGCAAAGGGCGCCCGACGCCCAAACGGCGCGACGCCGAGGGCCGCCGTCGCGGTCCCGTCGCTCCCGCTCCCCTGACCGCGAAGGAAGCACGCGAGCGGCGTAAGGCCGCGCGCAAGTCGCAGAGCAAGGACGAGCGCAAGGCGGCCGCAGCGCAGCGCCGCGCCGATGCCTCCGAGCGCCGCAACCGGATGCTTGCGGGCGAGGAGAAGTTCCTGCTCCCCCGCGACCGCGGCCCGGTGCGCGCCTACGTGCGCGATCTCGTCGACAGCCGGCGCAATCTCGTCGGGCTGTTCATGCCGCTCGCGCTCGTGCTGATCATGTCGATGTTCCTCGGCCCGGTGGTGCAGCAGTACGTCACCCTCGCGATGTTCGTGATGATGCTGCTGATGGTCATCGAGGGGATCTACCTCGGGCGCATGGTCAACAAGAAGGTGCGCGAGCGCTTCCCGGATTCGACGGACGGCGGCTTCGGGCTCGGCTGGTACGCCTTCGTACGTGCCTCCCAGATCAAGAAACTGCGTGCGCCGCTCCCCCGGGTCGGTCCGGGCGACGCCGTCTGACGCGGTGCACCGTTCGGTTGTGAGGCGCTCCGCACGCGCCCGGCGGTAGCCACCGGATCTCGGCCGCGGCCTGCATGTCCTGCGACATGCGGTGCCGCGGCCGAGTCGTCTCCGCAACGAAGGCCACCCGGAAGTGGCAGCAATGACGCATATCGTCGAATTCCTGCCGGTGAGGGTCGATTGATAGCGTTCTGGCGTGAATATCCGTCCGAGAGGTGACCTGTGACCAGCGGTTCCGATTCCCCCGCCGACGTCGAGTTCCCGCGCGTCGACCTGCCCGATCTCGAAGCACGCGTCGCCGCCGAGGAGCGTCAGCGGGATCTGACGAAACCCGCCGGGTCTCTCGGACGACTCGAGGATCTCGGGTGCTGGGTCGCGGCCTGTCAGGGCGAGGTCCCGCCTCACCCCTTCCGCCGACCGCGGGTCGTGGTCTTCGCCGGCGACCACGGTGTCGCGCGCCACGGGGTCTCGGCCTATCCACCGGAGGTCACCGCGCAGATGGTCGCGAACCTGTCCGGGGGTGGCGCCGCCGTGAACGTGCTCGCCGCAGCCGCCGGGGCAGGCGTGCGGGTCGTCGACATGGCGGTCGAGAGCGACACCTCCCCCGAGGTGTCCGCGTTCAAGATCCGGCGCTCGAGCGGCAGCATCGACCGCGAGGACGCGCTGACCCACGACGAGACCGTCCGCGCGATCGAAGCCGGCCGCACGCTCGCCGACCGCGAGGTCGACGAGGGCGCCGATCTGCTCGTCGCGGGTGATATGGGGATCGGGAACACCACTCCCGCAACCGTTCTCATCGCCACTCTCACCTCCACCGAACCCGTGGCCGCGGTCGGCCGCGGCACCGGCGTCGACGACGCGGGGTGGATGCGCAAGGTCACCGCGATCCGCGACGCCATGTGGCGCGCCCGGCCGCACGTACGCAATCCCGTCGCGTTGCTCCGCGTCGCCGGGGGCGCGGACTTCGCCGCGATGGCGGGATTCCTCGCGCAGGCCGCGGTCCGCCGGACGCCGGTGATCCTCGACGGCGTCGTCGTCACCGCCGCCGCGATGGTCGCCGAGGAACTCGCACCCGGCGCGGCACGCTGGTGGGTGTCCGGTCACCGGTCGGCCGAGCCCGCGCACGACATCGCGCTGCGACACCTCCGCCTCGAACCGATCGTCGATCTCGGTATGCGTCTCGGTGAAGGGTCGGGTGCCGTGACGGCACTTCCGGTTCTGCAGGGTGCGGTCGCAATTCTCTCGCAGATGGCGACCTTCTCCGAAGCGGGCGTGAGCACCCGTGACGAGATCATCCCGGCGGCCACCGACTGATGGTCCGCGCCTGGCCGGCCGGGGTCGCGCTGGCCCTGTCGTGGTTGACGGTCCTGCCCGCACGGGGTCCCGCCGAGATCGATCGGACGGTCGCCGGACGCGCCATTTCTGCGGCGCCGATCGCCGGTGCCCTTCTCGCTGCCGCGGCCGCGACCGTGTGCGGGCTCGGCTCGGCCGTCGGTGCGCCACCCCTGGTGACGGGCCTGTTGTGCGTCGGTGCGCTCGCGGTCGGTACCCGCGGGATGCACGTCGACGGCCTGAGCGACACCGCCGACGGCCTCGGTTGTTACGGCCCGCCCGAGCGGGCGCGCGAGGTGATGCACAGCGGCGGCGCCGGTCCGTTCGGCGTCGTGGCACTCGTCGTCGTCCTCGGTCTGCAGGCCGCTTCGTTCGGTGCGCTCGCCGACACGCACGCGTGGTGGGCGGTCGCCTTCGCGGTCTTCACCGGACGTGTCGCGGTGGTCGTGGCATGCCGGCGCGGGGTGCCCGCCGCGCCCGGCAGCGGCTTCGGCGCGCTCGTGTCGGGCACCCAGGGTGTCGTGCCGGTCGCACTGTGGCCGTTGTCGGCCGTGGTGCTGTCGGTCGTGTGCCTGCCCGGTCCGGTCTGGGCCGGGCCGCTCGTGGTGATGGTGGTGCTGGTCGCGGCGGTGGTCTTCGCCCGGCACTGCGTCGCGCGCTTCGGGGGCATGAACGGGGACGTGCTCGGCGCGGTCTCCGAGGGCACGGTCGCCGCCGTGGCGGTGGCGGCGGCGAGCCTGCTGTAGATCGCATTCCCTCCGGAAACGACGCAAGGGTGCTGCCGGAGTCCGGCAGCACCCTTGCGATGGTGGCTACGTCACTTGCGCAGTGTCGTCATCCATCCGTGAGTGTCGGCGAAGGTGCCGCGCTGGATGCCCGTCAGGGTGTCGCGCAGGGCCATCGTGATCGGGCCGGGCTCGCCGTCGGCGATGGTGAACTCGCCGTCCTTGTCCTTGACGCTGCCGACCGGCGTGATGACCGCCGCGGTACCGCACGCGAACACCTCGGTGATCTCACCGCTCGCGGCCTTCTCGCGCCACTCGTCGGTGCTGATGCGCCGCTCCTCCACCGCGAGACCGGAGTCCTTGGCGAGGGTGAGCAACGAGTCGCGGGTGATGCCGGGGAGCAGCGAGCCGGACAGCTCCGGGGTGACCAGGCGCGCGTCGGCGCCGGACCCGTACACGAAGTACAGGTTCATGCCGCCCATCTCCTCGACGTACTTGCGCTCGATGGCATCGAGCCAGACCACCTGGTCGCAGCCCTGTTCGGCCGCGTGCGCCTGCGCGACGAGCGACGCCGCATAGTTGCCGGCGAACTTCGCGGCGCCGGTGCCGCCCGGTGAGGCACGCACGTACTCACGGGAGAGCCACACGTTGACCGGCTTCACGCCACGCGGAAAATAGGCACCCGCCGGGGACGCGATGACGAGGAACGTGTACTCCTTCGCGGGCCGCACACCGAGAGCCGGCTCGGTCGCGAAGGCGAAGGGACGCAAGTAGAGGGAATCCTCGCCGCCCGCGGCCGGAACCCACTCGTTGTCGACCTCCACCAGCTCGGTGATCGCCTGCACGAACAGCTCCGGCGGCAGGTACGGCATCGCGAGCCGCTCCGCGGACCGGTTCATGCGCGCGGCATTGGCGGTCACGCGGAACGACGCGATGCTGCCGTCGGCCTGCCGGTAGGCCTTGAGACCCTCGAAGATCGCCTGCCCGTAGTGCAGGACCATCGCGGCCGGGTCCAGGGAGATCGGGGCATACGGCTCGACTTTCGCGTCGTGCCAACCGATCCCGTCGGTGTAGGTGATCGACACCATGTGATCGGTGAAGTACTGCCCGAAACCGGGATTCGACAGAACCTCCTGGCGCCGCTCCGCAGAGCTCGGTGAAGGATGCTGGACGCGGGCGAATTCGAGGACACCTGTCATGGAGGACAATGGTACAACCGCCTGCAGAAGCCCTATCTGGTGTGGTCCTCGACGAACGGCGGAGCCACCACTTCGGCGCGCAGCGACCGTCCGCGCACGTCCACGCTCACTTCGTCGCCGGGTGCGAGTCCGGCGGCGGTGTCGAGGAGTGCGAGGGCGATGCCGATCTTGAGGGTCGGCGAGAAGGTTCCCGAGGTGGTCCGGCCGACCTCGGCACCGTCGCGCAGCACCGTCAGATCCTGACGCAGGACACCGCGGTCGAGCGCCCGCAGGCCCCACAGTGTCCGTGCCGGGCCTGCCTCCTTCTCGCCGAGCAGGGCGTCGCGGCCCCAGAACTGCGGCTTCTTCCAGCCCACGGCCCAGCCGACCCGCGCCTGGAGCGGGGAGATGTCCACGGACAGTTCGTGTCCGTGCAGCGCATAGCCCATCTCGGTGCGCAGGGTGTCGCGGGCACCGAGACCCGCGGCCTGCCCGCCCTGGGCACGGACGGCCTCGAGCAGGGCACGGAAGACGCGCTCGGCGTCGTCCCAGCGAGGCAGCACCTCGAAACCGCGCTCACCGGTGTATCCGCTGCGGCACACCCGCACCGGAGCACCCTCGTATCCGGCGTCGGCGAACCCCATGTAGGCGATGTCGGTGGGCAGTCCCAGCGCTTCGAGGACGTCGGCGGACCTCGGCCCCTGGACGGCGAACACCGCGTGGTCCCGATGCTGGTTCGTCACAGTGACGCCCGCGGGCACCGCCGCGGACAGCATCTCGACGACCGTGGCCGTATTGGCCGCGTTGGGAACGAGGAAGAGTTCGTCGTCGGAGACGTAGTAGACGATCAGGTCGTCGACCACACCGCCGCTCTCGGTGCAGCACAGCGTGTACTGCGCCTTGCCGGGAGCGATCCTGGAGAGGTCGTTGGTGAGGGTCGTGTTCAGGAACTCCGCGGCGCCCGGCCCGGCGACGAGCGCTTTGCCCAGGTGGCTGACGTCGAACAGGCCCACCGTCTCGCGCACGGCCGTGTGCTCGGCGACCGTCCCCGCGTAGGAGACGGGCATCTCCCAGCCGCCGAACGGAGCGAATGTCGCGCCGAGTTCGACGTGCACGGCGTGGATGGGCCCCTGCTTCAGTTCCTCGTCACTCATGGCGTACGACGCTATCCCACCGCCATCGTGTCCGACAGCGACGTCCGGCGTCGGTGTCATTAGGGTCGATGACATCGAGGCGATCCCCTCGCACCGAACGACGCCACACGCGAACGACTCGCTCGTTCCCGATCAGCTCCAAGGAGATGCCCTGTGAGTGCACCCACTCCCGATCTTCCCGAACTCGTTCTCGCCGGTTCGGTATCCGAGCGAGCCGATGTACTCGTGATCGGACTGACCTCCGCCGACGGCACCCCCGAGATCCTCGCGGGTGACGCACCGGTCGACGAGGCGGTTCTCGGTGAACTGCTCGACAACCTGGTCGCCGTGGGCGCGACGGGCCGCAGCGAAGAACTCACGCGGGTGCCGGCACCCGCGTCGCTGCCCGTGGCGAGCGTCCTCGCCGTCGGTCTCGGGGATGCCGACAAGATCGACGCCGAGCAGGTCCGCCGTTCCGCCGGTACCGCAGCACGCGTACTGACAGGTGTGGAGACGGTCGCGACCACGCTGTCCGCCGTCGACCTCGGTGCCGCGGCGGAAGGGTTCGCGCTCGGCGCCTACACCTACACCGAGTTCCGGTCGGAGAAGTCCGCGCCGAAGGAGGATGCCCGGCCGGTCGCGCGGGTGGAGCTGCTGGTGCCGTCGACCCGCGACCGCGACGCCAAGTCCGCCCTCACCCGCGCCACCGCGATCGCCGAGGCCGTCGCGACGGCCCGGAACTTCGTGAACACCCCGCCCAGCCATCTGTTCCCGGCCGAGTTCGCCGAGCGGGCGAAGGCCCTCGGCGAGGCCGCCGGGCTGAAGGTCGAGGTCCTCGACGAGAAGGCACTCGAGAAGAAGGGCTTCGGCGGCATCGTCGGCGTCGGCAAGGGATCGTCGCGTCCCCCGCGTCTCGTGCGCCTGTCCTACTCGTCGAAGAAGCGCAAGGCTCCGAAGGTCGCCCTCGTGGGCAAGGGCATCACCTTCGACACCGGCGGCATCTCCATCAAGCCCGCCGCCGGTATGGAGGCGATGACCTCCGACATGGCCGGTGCCGCCGCGGTGATCGCAACCGTCGTGCTCGCCGCGAAGCTCGGTGTCGCCGCCGATGTCACCGCCACCGTGCCGATGGCCGAGAACATGCCGTCGTCCACGGCGCAGCGGCCGGGCGACGTGCTGACCCAGTACGGCGGAACCACCGTCGAGGTCATCAATACCGATGCCGAGGGTCGCCTGATCCTCGCCGACGCCATCGTGCGCGCGTGCGAGGACGATCCCGACTACCTCGTCGACACCGCGACCCTCACCGGCGCCCAGATGGTCGCCCTCGGCACCCGGACCCCGGGCGTCATGGGTCACGACGAGTTCCGCGACCGCGTGGCCGCGCTGTCCCAGGAGGTCGGGGAGAACGGCTGGCCGATGCCCTTCCCGAAGGAACTGCGCGGCGATCTCGAGTCCCGTGTGGCCGACCTCGCGAACGTCTCCCCTCACCGGTGGGGAGGCATGCTCACGGCCGGCATCTTCCTGAAGGAGTTCGTCCCCGAGGGTGTGCAGTGGGCCCACATCGACGTCGCGGGCCCGGCGTTCAACACCGGTGGACCGTTCGGTTACGTCGGTAAGGGTGGCACCGGTGTGCCCGTGCGCACGATGCTCGCCGTGATCGAGGACGTCGCCGCCAACGGATGATCGCCCACACCGGTCCTCTTCCGGAGGTCTCACCCGAGGCAAGGGAGAGGACCGGTGTGATCGGCAACAGCCGAACCCCCGGTGTGAAGTGACCCGCCCCTCCCCGAACGTCACCGAAAGATAGGTGCAAGGATGGGTGTGGCCATGCCCCGCCGGTATCGGCCCGACCGAACACGTGAACCAGCAGGCACGGGGTCCCTGCCCCGCGCACAATGGTCAACGACCACACAATGGTCGGCGACCACGAGTCGGTACAACTCAACACACACGAACACAACCGTCGAGGAGTCAACAGACATGGCCTTCTCCGTCCAGATGCCAGCGCTTGGTGAGAGCGTCACCGAGGGAACTGTCACGCGATGGCTCAAGCAGGAAGGAGACACGGTCGAAGTCGACGAGCCCCTGCTCGAAGTCTCCACGGACAAGGTCGACACCGAGATCCCGTCGCCTGCCGCCGGCGTGCTGGTCAAGATCGTCGCCCAGGAGGACGACACGGTCGAGATCGGTGGCGAACTGGCCGTGATCGGTGACGCCGGGGAGGAAGCCGGCGACGGCTCCGCACCCGCCGCCGAAGAGGCACCGGCCGAGCAGGCTCCCTCGGAGGAACCCGCCGCCGAATCCGCTCCCGCGCAGCCCGCTTCCTCGGGTGGCAGCGGCGACGGCACCCCCGTCACCATGCCGGCACTGGGCGAGTCGGTCACCGAAGGCACCGTCACCCGCTGGCTCAAGGCCGTCGGCGACGAGGTCGCCGTCGACGAGCCGCTCCTCGAGGTCTCCACCGACAAGGTCGACACCGAGATCCCCTCTCCCGTCGCCGGCATCCTCACCGAGATCACCGCGCAGGAGGACGACACGGTCGAGGTCGGCGGACAGCTCGCCGTCATCGGTTCCGAAGCTCCCGCTCAGCAGTCCGCTCCGGCCCAGCAGTCTGCTCCCGCCGAGCCGGCACCGGCCGTCGAGCCGACCACAGCGCCGTCGGAGGAGGCCGCTCCGGCTCCGTCCGAGCCTGCGCAGCCCGCTTCCTCGGGTGGCAGCGGCGACGGCACCCCCGTCACCATGCCGGCACTGGGCGAGTCGGTCACCGAAGGCACCGTCACCCGCTGGCTCAAGGCCGTCGGCGACGAGGTCGCCGTCGACGAGCCGCTCCTCGAGGTCTCCACCGACAAGGTCGACACCGAGATCCCCTCTCCCGTCGCCGGCATCCTCACCGAGATCACCGCGCAGGAGGACGACACGGTCGAGGTCGGCGGACAGCTCGCCGTCATCGGTTCCGAAGCTCCCGCTCAGCAGTCCGCTCCGGCCCAGCAATCCGCTCCCGCCGAGGAGAAGCCTGCGCCGAAGCAGGAGGCCCCGAAGCAGGAAGCTCCGAAGCCCGCCGCCCAGCAGCAGGCGCCGAAGGTCGAGCAGGCCACCCCGGCACCCGCGCCGAAGCCCGTCGGTACCGCGGCTTCGACTCCGAAACCCGCGCCGCAGGAGGAGTCCACCCCGAGCGGTGCGACGCCGTACGTCACCCCGCTGGTCCGCAAGCTCGCCTCGCAGCACGGTGTGGACCTGTCCGCGGTGAAGGGCACCGGTGTGGGTGGCCGCATCCGCAAGCAGGACGTCCTCGCCGCCGCCGAGGGTGGCACGGCCGCCGGCGCCGAGCAGAAGAAGACCGCTGCTCCCGCCGGTCCGGCTCCGGGTGTCCGTCCCGAGCTCGCCAAGCTGCGCGGCACGACCCAGAAGGTCAACCGCATCCGCCAGATCACGGCGAAGAAGACCCTCGAGTCGCTGCAGACCTCCGCGCAGCTCACCCAGACCTTCGAGGTCGACGTCACCAAGATCGCTCAGCTGCGCGCACAGGCGAAGAAGACGTTCTCCGAGCGCGAGGGCGTCAACCTCACCTTCCTGCCGTTCTTCGCGAAGGCCGTCGTCGAGGCGCTGCGGGCGCACCCGAACATCAACGCCTCCTTCGACGACAGCAAGAAGGAGATCACCTACCACGCGGCCGAGCACCTCGGTATCGCCGTGGACACCGAGCAGGGTCTGCTCTCCCCGGTGATCCACAACGCCGGCGACCTGTCGCTGGCCGAGCTCGCCCGCGCGATCGCCGACATCGCCGAGCGTGCCCGCAAGGGTGGTCTCAAGCCCGACGAGCTGGCCGGTGGCACCTTCACCATCACCAACATCGGTAGCCAGGGCGCGTTGTTCGACACCCCGATCCTCGTGCCGCCGCAGGCCGCGATGCTCGGTACCGGCGCGATCGTCAAGCGTCCCGTCGTGGTGAACGACGAGACCGGCAACGAGTCGATCGGTGTGCGGTCCATGTGCTACCTGCCGCTCACCTACGATCACCGCCTGATCGACGGTGCCGACGCAGGTCGCTTCCTCAAGACGATCAAGCATCGTCTCGAGGAGGGCGCCTTCGAGTCCGAACTGGGACTGTAGGTCCGGGATCCGGACGACGATCCGGACGACATCCGCGGGGGCATCACCGACCAGGTGGTGCCCCCGCGGCGTCCCCGCACCGCGGGTGCTCACGCCGTACCGCGCGGCGTAGAGTTCAGGAACATGAGCGATCCCTCGTCTTCCGCCCGCTCCGACTCGGCTCCCGTCGCTGTCGCGCGGCTCGGAACCATCGGCTATCTCGAGGCCTGGGAGAAGCAGCGCGAACTCGCGAACGAGCGCGCCGACGGCATCGGCGCCGACACCCTGCTGCTGCTCGAACACCCACCCGTCTACACCGCCGGGCGCCGGACCGAGGACGGCGACCGGCCCACCGACGGCACCCCCGTCATCGACGTCGACCGCGGCGGCAAGATCACCTGGCACGGTCCGGGCCAGCTCGTCGGCTATCCCATCGTCAAGCTCGCCGAACCCGTCGACGTGGTCGGTTACGTGCGCCGCATCGAGCAGGGCCTGATCCGTGTGTGCACCGACATGGGCCTGACGTGCGGCCGTGTGGACGGACGGTCCGGCGTGTGGCTTCCCGCCGAACTGCGCGACGGGCACTGGCTCCCCGAACGCAAGATCGCCGCGATCGGCATCCGGGTGCAACGCGGGGTCGCGATGCACGGGTTCTCACTCAACTGCAACTCGACTCTCGACGCGTTCGACTCGATCGTCCCGTGCGGTATCCGCGACGCCGGGGTCGCGTCGCTCACCGGCGAACTCGGCCGGGAGGTCACCGTCGACGAGGTGATCCCCGCCGTCACCGAAGCCGTCATCGCAGCGCTCGACGGCCGAATCCCCGTGACCGACTGCGACATCGACCGGGTCACCTTCGAGCAGGCCGTCGGTGCGTCCGGAATTCCCACCACCACCCCGGAATTCACGACGCGCCGGTTCTGAGGGCGGTCGCACCCGCCGGATCCGGGCAGGACCGGCGGCGTACGATCGAGGACGTGACTGTGGCCCCAGAAGGACGCAAGCTGCTGCGGATCGAGACCCGAAACGCACAGACGCCGATCGAACGCAAACCCAACTGGATCAAGACCCGGGCGAAGATGGGCCCGGAGTACACCGACCTCAAAGGCCTGGTGCGCCGCGAAGGTCTGCACACCGTGTGCGAGGAAGCCGGTTGCCCCAATATCTACGAGTGCTGGGAAGACCGCGAGGCGACCTTCCTCATCGGTGGCGAGCAGTGCACCCGGCGCTGCGACTTCTGCCAGATCGACACCGGCAAGCCGGCCGCGCTCGACCGCGACGAGCCGCGCCGTGTCGCCGAGTCGGTCCGGTCCATGGGTCTGCGTTACTCCACGATCACCGGCGTCGCCCGCGACGATCTGCCCGACGGCGGTGCGTGGCTCTACGCCGAGACGGTGAAGCAGATCCACGCGCTCAATCCGGGCACCGGCGTCGAGAACCTGATCCCCGACTTCAACGGCAAGCCCGACCTGCTGCGAGAGGTCTTCGAGTCGCGTCCCGAGGTGCTCGCGCACAACGTCGAGACCGTGCCGCGGATCTTCAAGCGCATCCGTCCGGCCTTCCGCTACGAGCGGTCGCTCGACGTGATCCGGCAGGCCCGCGACTTCGGTCTGGTCACCAAGTCCAACCTCATCCTCGGCATGGGCGAGACCCCCGAGGAGGTCACCGAAGCGCTGCACGACCTGCACGACGCCGGCTGCGACATCATCACGATCACCCAGTACCTGCGGCCCTCCCCGCTGCACCATCCGGTCGAGCGCTGGGTCAAGCCGCAGGAGTTCGTCGACCACTCCGAGACCGCCCGCGAGATCGGGTTCGCCGGTGTGATGGCCGGACCGCTGGTGCGTTCGTCGTACCGCGCAGGTCGCCTGTACGCGCAGGCGATGGCTCATCACGGACGCGAACTCCCCGCCGACCAGGCGCATCTCGCCGAAGAGGGCACAGCGTCCCAGGAAGCCGGCGCGGTTCTCGCGCGCTTCGGCAACTGACGTCGCGCAGGTTCGTAACGGCCCCGGTGGTGGTAAAGGTGCCACCACCGGGGCCGTATCCTTGAATACATGGCGAAGGGCAGCAAGACCGACAAGGAAGCGAAGGCCGCGGCGAAGGCCGCACGCAAGCAGGCGTCGAAGGAGCGTCGAACCCAGCTGTGGCAGGCGTTCCAGATCCAGCGCAAAGAGGACAAGGCACTCCTGCCGTGGATGATCGGTGCCCTCGTCGGTTCGATCGTGGTGTTCTTCGTCGTCGGTCTGCTCTTCGGCATCCAGTGGTTCCTGCTGCCGGTCGGCATCCTCGTCGGCGTCCTGTCGGCCTTCATCATCTTCGGGCGCCGCGTGCAGAAGAGCGTGTACTCGAAAGCCGACGGTCAGGCCGGTGCGGCCGCGTGGGCGCTCGACAACCTGCAGGGCGCGTGGCGCGTGACCCAGGCGGTCGCGGGCACCACCCAGCTCGACGCCGTGCACCGCGTGATCGGACGCCCGGGAGTGATCCTCGTCGGTGAGGGCAACCCCGGTCGCGTGAAGGGTCTGCTGGCCCAGGAGAAGAAGCGGGTCGCCCGACTGGTGGGCGACACCCCGATCTACGAGTTCGTCGTCGGCAACGACGAGGGCCAGGTCCCGCTCTCCCAGTTGCAGAAGCGTCTGAACAAGCTGCCCCGCAACATCGACACCAAGCGGATGGACACCATCGAAGGTCGTCTGTCGGCGCTGAGCTCGAAGAAGTCCGGTCCGGCCATGCCCAAGGGCCCGCTTCCGGCCGGCGCGAAGATGCGCAGCGTGCAGCGCACCATGCGTCGCCGCTGACCTTCCGTATACACCGAAGGCCGCCTCTCGTCCCGGGACGAGAGGCGGCCTTCGGTGTATACGGAGAAGGGGCGGCGGGCCAGCGCCAACGAACGACCGCGCGGTCAGCGCCAACGAACGACCGCGCGGTCAGCGCGAACGAACGACCGCGGTGCCGGTGGCGCGGTCCTGGAGGCCGCGACCGTCGACGTCCGTGACGAGCGCCGGAGCGATGAACACCAGCAGGACCTGGCGTGCGAGCGCTCGCACGATGCCCACTCGCACGGGAGCGTCCACCCGCGCCACCTGGAGGCCGGCGACGAACTGCCCCGGCGTGAACGAGAACAGGCTCACGCACCCCACGCCCACCACGAACCAGATGATCAGGGTGTACGACGACAGCAGCGGACTCTCGAGGGGGTTGCCCCCGACCAGACCGGCGGCGATCGCCATGGCCATGAACCAGTCGATCACGAGGGCAAGGACCCTGCGGCTCGTGGGCACCATGGAACCGGGGCCGTGCTCGGGGAGGCCGAGCAGCTGCCCGGGATAGTCCTGCTCCTGCCGGAGACCTTGGGGAAGCGCCGCAGCAGGCCCGGAAAGCCAACTGCCCGTCATGCGTGCCATGACACCAGGATAAGCTCTCCTGGGCGGACCAGCGTCGACCCGTGTTGGCAGTGGTGACTTATACCACCTTTTCGACCTCACTGCAGGACGAAGACATGTGTAACACCCACGAAACATAGGCTTGATGGACGGGCAACACCAGATCCATAACGTCTGATCCGACGCAGGCGCCCAGCACCCATGGCGCGCACCGACTGAAGGAGCACAAGCGTGGCGTTCACCACGGCCGAAGAGGTATTCAAGTTCATCGCGGAAGAGAACGTCGAATACGTCGACGTCCGCTTCACCGACCTGCCCGGCATCGAGCAGCACTTCTCCATCCCGGCCAAGGCCTTCAACGAGGACGTGCTCGAGGACGGTCTGGCATTCGACGGTTCCTCGGTCCGTGGGTTCCAGTCGATCCATGAGTCCGACATGCTGCTGCTCCCCGATGTGACGACCGCGCGTCTGGATCCCTTCCGCGCAGCCAAGACGCTCAACATCAGCTTCTTCGTCCACGACCCCTTCACCCGCGAGTCCTACAGCCGCGACCCCCGCAACGTCGCGCGCAAGGCCGAGGAATACCTGATCAGCACCGGCATCGCCGATACTGCTTTCTTCGGCGCCGAGGCCGAGTTCTACATCTTCGACTCGATCGCCTACGACTCGAAGATCAACGGCGCCTTCTACGAGATCGACGCGGTCTCCGGTTCCTGGAACACCGGCGTCGAGTACAACGCCGACGGCACCCCCAACCGCGGCTACAAGGTCCGGGCGAAGGGCGGCTACTTCCCCGTCGCCCCGTACGACCACTACGTCGACCTGCGTGATCAGATCGCCACCAACCTCGCCGATGCCGGCTTCGAACTCGAGCGCGGCCATCACGAGGTGGGCACCGGCGGCCAGGCCGAGATCAACTACAAGTTCAACACCCTGCTCGCCGCGGCCGACGACCTGCAGCTGTTCAAGTACATCGTCAAGAACACCGCGTGGCAGGCCGGCAAGACCGTCACCTTCATGCCGAAGCCGCTGTTCGGCGACAACGGTTCGGGCATGCACGTGCACCAGTCGCTGTGGAAGGACGGCAAGCCGCTGTTCCACGACGAGGCCGGCTACGCAGGCCTGTCCGATGTGGCCCGCTGGTACATCGGTGGCATCCTGCACCACGCGCCGTCGCTGCTCGCCTTCACGAACCCGACGATCAACTCGTACCACCGTCTGGTGCCGGGCTACGAGGCTCCGATCAACCTCGTGTACAGCCAGCGCAACCGTTCGGCTGCCGTGCGTATCCCGATCACGGGCAACAACCCGAAGGCCAAGCGCCTCGAGTTCCGCGCTCCCGACTCCTCGGGTAACCCCTACCTGAACTTCGCGGCGCAGATGATGGCCGGCCTCGACGGCATCAAGAACAAGATCGAGCCGCTCGCCCCGGTCGACAAGGACCTCTACGAGCTCCCGCCGGAGGAGGCCAAGAACATCCCGCAGGCTCCGACGAGCCTGTCGGCCGTCATCGACAATCTCGAGCGCGACCACGAGTACCTCACCGAGGGCGGCGTCTTCACCACCGACCTCATCGAGACCTGGATCTCGCTCAAGCGCGAGCAGGAGATCGCTCCGGTCAACCTGCGTCCGCACCCCTACGAGTTCCAGCTGTACTTCGACTGCTGAGTCGAATCCGGTAGGCACTCTTCGAGAGGCCGCTCGTCCCCTGTTCGGGACGGGCGGCCTCTCGTCTTTTCCGCACCGGCATCCTCGCGCGCCGAACCGGGGCTCGCCCCGGCTGCAGCGGTAGCGAACCCCGGTTCGGCGCGCGAGATGCGTTCGTTAGTCATCGGATCCGACCGAATCGCGACCGATTCCAGAAAAGTGGTCCATAGTGGGCACGTGCCCTCGACGCAGGATTTCTCCGAGCGGTTACGTGCAGCGGGTCTTCGCGTGACCCGGCAGCGTCTGGCGGTGCTCGATGCGGCGCACGAGCACCCGCACGCCGATGCCGATCGCATCTTCGATGCGGTCGGCGCCGTCGTTCCCGGCATCGGCCGGCACACCGTGTACGACATCCTCCACGCGCTCTCGGCACGTGGACTGCTCCGGCGAATCCGGCCCGCAGGCTTTCACGCGCGGTACGAAGTGCGTGTCGGCGACCGCCATCACCACCTCGTCTGCCGGTCCTGCGCCGCGATCTCGGATGTCGGCCACACCCTCGGCGACTCGCGTTGCCTGACGCCGGTGGACGACGCAGGTTTCGACGTCGACGAGGCGGACGTCGTCTTCTGGGGCCTGTGCCGCGACTGTTCGACAGACGACCTACGACCACAGCCCGAAATCGGTCCGATCCACTGATCCGGAAGGAAACCGCAGTGTCCGAAAGCGAAAACCCGGCAGTCCCCGCCCCCGAGCCGTCACCGCACCGGCCGAGGACCAACCAGGACTGGTGGCCGGAACAACTGGATCTGACGGTGCTGCACCAGCATTCACCGTTGTCCAATCCGATGGAACCCGACTTCGACTATTCGAAGGAGGTCGAGACACTCGACGTCGAAGCGCTCCGTCAGGATCTCTTCGACCTCATGACGAACTCGCAGGACTGGTGGCCGGCCGACTTCGGTCACTACGGCGGTCTGCTCATCCGGACGGGCTGGCATTCGGCCGGCACCTACCGCATCGCCGACGGCCGGGGCGGCGGCGGCAAGGGTGCGCAGCGGTTCGCCCCGCTCAACAGCTGGCCCGACAACGTCAGCACCGACAAGGCGCGTCGTCTGCTGTGGCCGATCAAACAGAAGTACGGCCGCAAACTCTCGTGGGCCGACCTCATCATCTTCGCCGGCAACTGTGCCTACGAGTCGATGGGTTTCACGACCATGGGCTTCGCGTTCGGCCGCGAGGACATCTGGGAGCCTGACGAGGTCTTCTGGGGCCCCGAGGACACCTGGCTCGGCGACGAGCGATATGCGGGCGAGCGCGAGCTCCAGGGTCCGCTCGGCGCGGTGCAGATGGGTCTGATCTACGTCAACCCCGAAGGACCCAACGGTAATCCGGAGATCCTCGCATCCGGACGCGACATCCGCGAGACGTTCGCCCGGATGGCGATGAACGACGTCGAGACGGCGGCGCTGATCGTCGGCGGCCACACCGTCGGTAAGACCCACGGTGCGGCACCGGCCGACAATCTCGGTCCCGAACCCGAAGCCGCGCCGCTCGAACAGCAGGGACTCGGCTGGAAGAACTCGTTCGGCACCGGCGTAGGCGGCGACACGATCACCAGTGGCCTCGAGGTCACGTGGACGCCGACTCCGACGAAATGGGACAACACCTTCCTCGAGACCCTCTACGCCTTCGAGTGGGAGAAGACCAAGAGCCCCGCCGGGGCGTGGCAGTGGACGCCGAAGGACGGCGGCGGCGCCGGTACGGTGCCCGACGCGCACGACCCGTCGAAGAAGCACGCACCCGCGATGCTCACGAGCGACCTCGCTCTTCGTTACGACCCGATCTACGGCGAGATCACCCGCCGCTGGCTCGATCACCCCGAGGAGCTCGAGCGCGAATTCGCCAAGGCGTGGTTCAAGCTCCTGCACCGCGACATGGGTCCGATCTCGCGGTACCGCGGCCCGTGGATCCCGGAACCCCAGCTCTGGCAGGACCCGGTACCGGAGGTCGACCACGAGCTGATCGACGAGAGCGACATCGCGTCGCTCAAGAGCACGATCCTCGAGTCGGGAGCAACCGTCCCGCAGCTCGTCGCGGCCGCGTGGGCGTCGGCTGCGAGCTTCCGCGGAACCGACAAGCGCGGTGGGGCGAACGGCGCGCGGGTGCGGCTCGAGCCGCAGAAGAACTGGGAGGCCAACGAACCCGAGCAACTCGCACAGGTTCTGCAGATCCTCGAAGGCATCCAGGAGCAGTTCAACAGCTCGGGCGGGAACAAGAAGATCTCGCTGGCGGACCTGATCGTCCTCGCCGGGAGCGCCGCGGTGGAGAAGGCCGCCAAGGATGCCGGGCACGAGATCACGGTGCCGTTCACACCCGGCCGCACGGATGCCACGCAGGAGTGGACGGACGTCGAATCGTTCGCGGTGCTCGAACCGAAGCACGACGGCTTCCGCAACTACCTGCGCGGCGGCGAGAAGCTCCCACCCGAGAAACTGTTCCTCGAACGGGCGAACCTGCTGACGTTGACGGCTCCCGAGATGACGGTGCTCGTCGGCGGTATGCGTGTTCTCGGCGCGAACCACGGGGGCAGCACGCACGGGGTCTTCACCGACCGTCCGCAGACCCTGACGAACGATTTCTTCGTCAATCTGCTCGACATGGGAACCGAGTGGAAGGTCTCCCAGAACAGTGAGGGCGTCTACGAAGGTCGCGCTCGGGGATCGGACGAGGTCGAGTACACCGCGACCGCCGTCGACCTCGTCTTCGGGGCCAACTCGCAGTTGCGGGCGCTGGCCGAGGTCTACGCGGCCGACGATGCAGGCCCGAAGTTCGCGCGTGACTTCGTCGCGGCCTGGACGAAGGTGATGGACCTGGATCGCTTCGACCTGAAGAAGTGATGGCCTCGGCGGTCCACGACCGCGTTTGATGCACCACTCCGGAGCCACCCGCCGTCCTCGGCGGGTGGCTCCGCCGCGTGCGGGGAAAGGGGTACCGAGAAAACGGACTGGACAGAATTACTACACAGAGGTGTACCGTGGGAGTGCGATTGTGGTGATATGTGTCACATTCCGCTCTCGGGGGGAGCAGATGCGACGAGGTCCGTACTCGAACGACTCGTCTCCCCGGGAGGCCCCACCATGCGTAGATCTCTCATCTCGGCGGCCTGTGCCGCCGCACTCCTGTCCCCTGTCCCCCTGTCCGTCGCACTCGCCGGCACCGCAGCGGCACAGACCGACGTCTCCGTCGTCGGGATGTCACAGGAACAGGCCCGGACAGTGCTCTCCGACGCCGGAGTCCCCTACATCATCCTCAACCGTTCCGGCAGCACCATGCAGAACTGCCGGGTGACCGAGCAACGCGACCGCGGCTACGACGTCGAGGTCGAATACGACTGGAATCACGAAGACGGGACATGGGACAAGACCGAGGTCGAGGTCTGGCGAGGACTCGCACTCGTCATCGTCTGCGATTGACGGCCGACTAATCCCAGAAGACCCGCTCGACGACCGCCCGCGCACGCCGCGTCACGCGCAGGTAGTAGTCGAGGAACTCCGACGCGTCCTCACCACGCCAACCCGTCACGCGGGCAACCGCTTCCAGCAACCGTCCGGGACCGGGGAGTTGGTCGGTCGGTTTACCGCGCACGAGCACGAGGCAGTTGCGCGCATCCGTCGCGGTGATCCACGCCGTCCGGAGAAGTTCGACGTCGGTGGCGCTGAGCAGTTCGGCGGCTCCGATGGCGTCGAGCGCGTCGAGCGTCGAGGTCGTGTGCAATGCCGGGATGCCGTATGCGTGCTGGAGCTGCAGCAACTGCACGGTCCACTCGATGTCGGCGAGCCCACCCCTGCCGAGTTTGGTGTGGGTCGCCGGATCGGCGCCGCGCGGCAGCCGCTCGGAGTCGACGCGGGCCTTGATCCGCCGGATCTCGCGGACGGCCTCGTGGGAGACCCCGCCCTCGGGATACCGCACGTCGTCGATCATGTGCAGGAAGCGTGTGCCGAGTTCGCGATCCCCTGCGACGGCATGCGCGCGCAGCAGAGCCTGGACCTCCCACACCTCGGCCCACTGCGTGTAGTACGCGCGGTAGGACGCGAACGTCCTCACGATCGGACCACTGCGACCTTCCGGACGCAGATCCAGATCCACCTCGAGAGGCGGATCGGTGCTCGGCGCACCCAGCAGTCGCCGCACCTGTTCGGCGATGCTCGTGGCCCACTTGACCGCATCGGTCTCGTCGGCGTCCGGCAGCGGATCACACACGAACAACACGTCCGCATCGGATCCGTAGCCGAGTTCGCCGCCACCGAGCCGTCCCATCCCGATCACGGCGATGCGGGCCGGGGCCGGTCCGCGAGACTGTTCCGAGGCACGGATCACCGCATCGAGCGCGGCTTCGAGCACGCCCGCCCACACCGCGGACAACGCCTTGCACACCTGCGGCACGTCGAGCATCCCGAGGATGTCGGCGCTCGCGACCCGCGCGAGTTCGGCACGGCGGAGTGAGCGCGCGGCGGCGATCGCGCGTGCGGGATCGGAGTAGCGCGACGACGAGGCGACGAGGGCGCGCGCCACCTCGGGCGGGTTCGCCTCGAGCAGCCGCGGCCCGGTCGAGGCGTCGGCGTACAGGCGGATGACGTCGGGAGATTTCACCAGCAGGTCGGCGACATAGGCCGACGAGCCGAGAACCGTCATGAGGCGTTCGGCCACCGCCGGTTCGTCGCGCAGCACCCGCAGGAACCAGACGGTGTCGTAGAGCGCATCGGACAGCCGTCGATAGGCGAGCAGGCCGGCATCGGGATCGGTTGTCTCCCCGAGATATTCGAGTAGTTGCGGGAGCAGCAGCGCCTGGATTCGCGCCTTGCGTGAGGCCCCGCCGGACAGCGCAGCCAGGTGTTCCATCGCGTGTTGCGGGGCGTTGTAGCCGAGCGCCGCGAGCTGACGGACCGCCGCGTCGGGCGACAGGCGCAGGGCTTCCTTGTCGAGCTTGCTCACCGAGTCGAGCAGCGGCCGGTAGAACAGGCGCGCGTGCAGTTTGCGGATCCGCGACGAGTTGCGCTTGATCTCCGATTCGAGAACGCCGAGCGCGTCCTTGCGTCCGTCCGGTCGCATGTGGGCGGCACGGGCGAGCCAGCGCAGCGCCTCGCGGTCCTCCGGGGGAGGCAGGGTATGGGTCCGCTTGAGCCTCTGCAACTGCAACCGGTGTTCGAGCAGGCGGAGGAATTCGTAGGACGCCCGCATGTTCGCCGCATCGTCGCGGCCTACATAGCCGCCGTCGGCGAGCGCGCACAGCGCTTCGACGGTGTTGGGGACGCGGAGCGACTCGTCGACGCGGCCGTGCACGAGTTGCAGCAACTGCACGGCGAATTCGACGTCGCGGAGGCTGCCGCGTCCGAGCTTGAGTTCGCGCTCGCGCAGTTCGGACGGGACCATCTCCTCGACCCGGCGCCGCATCGCCTGCACATCGGGGACGAAGTCCTCGCGTTCGGAGGCGGTCCACACCATCGGGCTCATGGCGTCGATGTACCGGCGGCCGAGGTCGAGATCCCCGGTCATCGGTCGCGCCTTGAGCAGCGCCTGGAACTCCCAGGTCTTGGCCCACCGGTTGTAGTACGCGACATGGGATTCGAGGGTGCGGACGAGTTCGCCGCGCTTGCCCTCCGGGCGCAGCGCGCCATCGACCTCGAAGAACGCCGACGTGCCGATGCGCATCATCTCGCCGGCGATCCGGCTCGCCCGGGCATCGGCGGGTTCGGCGACGAACACGACGTCGACGTCGCTGACGTAGTTCAGTTCGCGCGCACCGCACTTGCCCATCGCGATGACGGCGAGGTCGATCGGGCACGGGCCGTCCGGGATCACCGTGGACACGGCCACCGCGAGCGCCGCGGTCAGCGCCGCATCGGCGAGGTCGGCGAGCAGCGCACCGACCTCGAGATAGGGCACCACCGGTTCGTTCTCGACCACCGCGGCGAGATCGGCGGCGGCGATCAGCATGAGCTGGTCGCGGTAGGTGGTCCGCAGCGCCGCGACCGCGTGTGGGCCGACGAGTCCGGCCCGGTGGATCAACCGGCCGGGCCGCCCGTCGGGCTCGGGCTCGGCGTCGACGCTGTCGAGCATCCGCGCCGTGAAGGTGTGCTTGTCGGGCAGCGCCGCGCTGCCCGCGAGCATCGTCCAGCGATCCGGATTGGCGACGACGTGGTCGCCGAGCGCCGACGACGCACCGAACAGCCCGAACAGCCGGCCGCGCAGGCCTGTGTCCGAGCGGAGCGCCGAGTCGAGGTCCGTCCAGTCGTCACCGAGCGCGTCGGCCAGTCGCACGAGAGTGCGCAACGCCAGATCCGCGTTCGGGGCACGGGACAGCGACCACAGCAGTTCGACGCTGTCGGCGTCGTTCCATCCGAGTCGAGCGAGTTCGGCAGGGGCGGTCGGCTCGACGAGGCCGAGCCGACCGGGGCCGGGAACTACCGAACGCGCGCTGGGCGGTCTCACCACTTTTCCATCGTCGCTTACAACCCCAGGTACTGCTCGAGTTCGAACGGGGTGACCTGGCTGCGGTAGTTCTCCCACTCCCGCCACTTGTTGCGCAGGAAGTAGTCGAAGACGTGCTCACCGAGGGTCTCGGCGACGAGTTCGGACTTCTCCATCTCGCGCAGCGCGATGTCGAGATCGGTGGGCAGTTCGCGGTAGCCCATGGCGCGACGCTCGGCGGAGGTCAGCGACCACACGTCGTCCTCGGCCTCGGGTGCGAGCTCGTAACCCTTCTCGATGCCGCGCAGACCGGCCGCGAGCAACACCGCGAAGGTGAGGTAGGGATTGCACGCCGAGTCGGGGGTGCGGATCTCGACGCGCCGCGACGACGCCTTGTTCGGGGTGTACATCGGGACACGCACGAGCGCGGAGCGGTTGGACGGACCCCAGCAGGCGGCCGTCGGTGCCTCTCCTCCGTGCACGAGACGCTTGTACGAGTTGACCCACTGGTTGGTGACGGCGCTGATCTCGTTGGAGTGTTCGAGGATGCCGGCGATGAACGCCTTGCCGGTCGCCGAGAGCTGCAGCGGGTCGTCCGGGTCGTGGAAGGCGTTGGTCTCACCTTCGAACAGCGACATGTGGGTGTGCATCGCCGAACCGGCGTGGTCGCGGAAGGGCTTGGGCATGAAGGTGGCCCGCACGCCCTCCTGCATCGCGATCTCCTTGACCACGTAGCGGAAGGTCATGACGTTGTCGGCCATGGACAGCGCATCGGCGTAGCGCAGGTCGATCTCCTGCTGGCCCGGTGCGGTTTCGTGGTGGCTGAACTCCACCGAGATACCCATGGATTCGAGCGCGTCGATGGCATGGCGCCGGAAGTGCGGGGCGGAACGGTGCACCGACTGGTCGAAGTAGCCGCCGATGTCGGCCGGCACGGGTGCACTGCCCTCGGGGCCGTCCTCGACGAGGAAGAACTCGATCTCGGGGTGCACGTAGCAGCTGAACCCGAGATCGGAAGCCTTGTTGAGCTGACGCCTCAGCACGTGGCGGGGATCGGCCCAGCTCGGGGTGCCGCCGGGCATGGTGATGTCGCAGAACATCCGGGCCGAGTACTGGTGGCCCCGGTCGTCGCTCCAGGGCAGCACCTGGAAGGTGGTGGCGTCGGGACGCGCAACCATGTCGGCTTCGGAGATGCGGGAGAAGCCCTCGACGGCCGAGCCGTCGAAGCCGATGCCCTCCTCGAAGGCCCCTTCGAGTTCGGCAGGCGCGATCGCCACCGACTTGAGAGTGCCGACGACGTCGGTGAACCACAGACGCACGAACCGAATGTCGCGCTCTTCGAGGGTGCGGAGCACGAACTCCTTCTGGCGATCCATACCCGCGAGACTAGGCACAATCCGTTAATTCCGTGTTACATCGGCAGGCGCATCCGGATGGCGTGTCGCTCACACGCCCCTCCGGTCAACAGCGAGGATCCCGCGCGGGCACCTCGAGATCCACCAGATAGCTGGTCACAGCGGTGTCCACGCACTCGTTGCCGTCCAGGGCGACGGTGTGCTGCGTTCCCTCGAAGGTCACCAGGACACCACCGAGCCGGGCGGCGAGTTCGACCCCCGCGTCGTAGGGGGTCGCGGGATCCCCGGTCGTCGAGACCACGAGCACGGGCGGCAGATCGCGAACGTCGGGAGTGTGCGGTTCCCCGGTGGCCGGCACCGGCCAGAAGGCACAGACGTCGAGGGCCGCCGATCCGGTGCCGCGGCCGTCGTCGAGGAAGGGTGCGGCCGCGCGGAACCGCGTGTCGAGTTCGCCCGCGAGCGCCCGGTCGGTCACCGGTGGGTCGTCCACGCACCGGATCGCGTTGAAAGCGTCGGTGATGTTGCTGTAGGTGCCGTCCTCGCCGCGCCCTTCGTAGAGATCGGCGAGCCGCAACAGGGTGTCGCCGGTGCCGGTGCTCGCGAGCGACTCCAGCCCGCCGCGCAACGACCCCCACAGCGTCGGCGAGTACAACCCCTGCTGCACGCCGGTGATCGCGTCGCGGTGACTCAGTCCGCGCGGGTCGGTCGTGGGTGCGGGAGCGTCGAGCAGCGGGTCGACGAGCGCCCGGAACCGCTCGGCGGCCCGGCCGGGATCGGCTCCGAGGGGGCATCCGGCGTACTGCGCGCAGTACGCCGCGAATTCGTCGAAGGCTTTCCGGAAGCCGTCGGCCTGCAGAACGATCTCCTCGACCGGGTCCTGCTCGGGGTCGATCGCACCGTCGAGCACCATGGCCCGCACCCGACCGGGGAAGGCCTCGGCGTAGAGGGTGCCGAGCCGGGTTCCGTACGAGTAGCCGAGATAGGTCAGCGCGTCGTCGCCCAGAACGCCGCGAAGCACGTCCATGTCCTGCACGACCTCACGAGTGCCGACGTGGGCGAGCAGGTCCGTACCGTTGCGTTCGGCGCACAACTGCGCGTACTCGCGATTGCGCTTCTCCGCCTCGGCGATGCCCTCGGGGCTCGTGTCCCCGTCGTCGAGGGCGCGGTCGGCGTCGAACTCGGCGTCGGTGAGGCAGCGGACCGCCGGTTCGGACGACCCGACACCGCGAGGGTCGAAGCCGATCACGTCGAAGCGGTCGGCAAGGACGGTGCTGTCGGCGGCGAGCGCCGTCGACAGCCCCGAGGCGCCCGGTCCGCCGGGATTGACCAGCAGGGAACCGATCCGGTCGCCCGTGGCGGCCAGGCGCGACACCGCGAGGGTGATCACCTCACCGCTCGGATCCGCGTAGTCGAGCGGAACCTCGAGCCGCGCGCATTCCAGGCCCTGCCGCTCCAGCATCGGCCCCTCGGCGCCGTACGGCCCGCACGACCCCCACTCCGGGTCCTGTTGGTAGAACCGTTCGAGTCCGGGAACCACTCCGACCGCCGAGGGCTGCCGTGCCTCCTCGACGGCGTCACCGCACGCGGTCGCCGCCGCAGCGGCCACGAGCGCCAGGACGGACAGACGACGGATACGCGCACGAACAGGGTGGGGCACGATCCGATCGTGCCACGGACAGAGCTGCGCACCGCCCTCGCCACCGGCGCTGTTCACCACCGGCGGCGCAGTGGTGTGACGAATCGCACCGCCCCGGGATCTTCGCGGGTTCCGGCCCGAGTGGCAGACTGAGACGGTCATCACCCGACCCGGGGACCCCGAGGGCCTCGAGGAAGAAAGGGACAGTGATGTCCGACAACGTGACGTCCGTATACGGTGGCGCGGCTTCCGCTGCAGCCTCTGCCGACACCCCCAAGCGCAAGACACGAGTCCATCACCTGCAGGCGATGAAGGCCGAAGGCCGCCGCTGGGCAGAGTTGACGGCCTACGACTACTCCTCCGCCCGCATCTTCGAGGAGGCGGGCATCCCCGTCCTGCTCGTGGGCGATTCGGCAGCCAACGTCGTGTACGGCTACGACACCACGGTGCCCGTGACCGTCGACGAGCTCCTCCCTCTCGTCCGCGGCGTCGTGCGCGGTGCTCCGCACGCGCTCGTCGTCGCCGACCTGCCGTTCGGTTCCTACGAGTCCTCGCCCGAACAGGCCCTTGCGACGGCCGTGCGGTTCATGAAGGAGGGCGGCGCCCACGCGGTGAAGCTCGAGGGCGGCGAGCGGATGGCTCCGCAGATCGCCGCGATCACCGCCGCCGGCATCCCCGTGCAGGCACATATCGGCTTCACCCCGCAGTCCGTGAACACGCTCGGCGGGTTCCGGGTGCAGGGACGCGGCGACGGCGCCGAGCAGCTCGTCGCCGATGCGATCGCCGTCCAGGAGGCGGGCGCCTTCTCCGTCGTGATGGAGATGGTGCCGGCCGATCTGGCCGGGCAGGTCACCCGCAAGCTGAGCATCCCGACCGTCGGCATCGGCGCCGGCAACGAGTGCGACGCCCAGGTCCTCGTCTGGCAGGACATGGCCGGCTACACGAGCGGGAAGACCGCGAAGTTCGTCAAGAAGTTCGGGCAGGTGGGCGACGAACTGCGCCACGCCGCAACGCAGTACGCAGCAGAAGTGGCGCAGGGCACCTTCCCGGGGCCCGAGCACTCCTTCTGAGGATCTGCGACGACGGGCACCATCGACGAGTTCGGTGGTGCCCGTCGCATTTTTCGGGCACCTTCCGGATCGGTGGCAGACTCGACGACGACCCGACCGTACGAAACCACGAGGTGTCCATGCAGCTCCGCTTCAGTCTCGTCCCCGCCGTCACCGCCGCACTGGCCGGTGTTCTCGTCGGCTGCGCACCGGCTCAGGATCCGGCACCCAGCGGAACGTCGACCGACGCCACGGTCGAGACGTCGCGGTCGACGGAGCCCACGCGTTCGCCGTCCGCGGCAGGCTCACCCTCGGAAGCCGGAGCCGGGGGCTTCACCGAAGCGCAGACCGCCGACCTGTGTGCTCGTCTCGAAGGCCAGTTGTCGAACTGGCGCACCTACACCCCGTCGGTGGGTCGCGGCGGCCTCAACATCCTCGTCGGTGAATGGGGTGCGGCGAACGGTGTCGATCTCGTCGTGCTCGCGGGCGACCGGGGCCGCATCGACGCGGCGACCTCCGCGCAGTGCCCGCAGGTGCGCGAGGAGGCCCTGCGCGGCCTCGACATTCCCGATCTCGCGTCGGGTCTCGTCGGGTTCTGACCCGTGGAGCGACGCGAACTGTATCCGCCGATCGAGCCGCACGCGACGGGCATGCTCGACGCCGGCGACGGCCAGCAGCTGTATTGGGAGGTCAGCGGTAACCCGCAGGGCAAGCCCGTGGTCTTCCTCCACGGCGGTCCCGGTGGCGGCACCGCACCCCTGCACCGCCGCTTCTTCGACCCGGCCGCCTACAGGATCGTGTTGTTCGACCAGCGCGGCTGCGGCCGGTCGCGGCCCCACGTTGCCGATGGTGCGGATCTGTCGGTCAACACCACCGACCACCTCGCCGCCGACATCGAACGCCTGCGTGCCTTCCTCGAGGTGGACAGGTGGATGGTGTTCGGCGGGTCGTGGGGATCGACTCTCGCCCTCGCGTACGCCCAGCGGTACCCCGAGCGTGTCACCGAACTCGTCCTTCGTGGGATCTTCCTGCTGCGCCGCAGCGAGATCGACTGGTACTACAACGGCGGCGCCGGCCGGCTGTTCCCCGAGGCATGGGAGGGCTTCTGCGCCCCGCTCGCCGGGGCCGGGGCGGGCGAGCATCCCGTGGACGTCTACCACCGTCTGCTGCACTCGACCGATCCGGACGTCGCCCTGAACGCGGCCATCGCGTGGTCCACCTGGGAGGGCGCCACGAGCTCGCTGTTGCCGAACCCGGACCGGGTCGCGGAAACCGCCGAACCCCGGTTCGCGTTGGCCTTCGCCCGCATCGAGAACCACTACTTCCACCACCGCGGCTTCTTCGACGAGGGGGCGCTCCTGCGCGACGCGCACCTGCTGCGCGACATCCCGGGTGTGATCGTGCAGGGCCGCTACGACGTGGTGTGCCCGGCGCGCAGTGCCCACGACCTGCACGAGGCGTGGCCGTCCTCCCGGCTGCACCTCGTCGACGATGCGGGACACGCGGCGACCGAACCGGGGATCGTCCACCGGCTCGTCGAGGCCACCGACTCCTTCCGCTGACAGCGGATCAGGCGGGCAACCGCCCGAAGCCGATCACGGCGTCGTCACCGGCCGGGTCGAGTTCGTGAACGCGGATCCGGCCCATCTCGTTGCCGCCGACGGTGATCGCCGAATCACCGTCGACGGCGACGACGATGTTCGTGTGCTCGCGCTGGCCGACGCCGATCCTGTTGTGGTACAGCACTACGTCGCCGACCTCCGGCCGGTAACCCGTTCCTGCCGGTTCGTAGCGGCCCGTCTGCTCGTAGTACTCCTGGAGTGTGTACACGCCCGGGATCCGCCAATGACCCGAGTGCGGATTGGACAGCGGCACACCGGCTTCCCGCATGATCCAGCTGACGAAGTCGGCGCACCACGCTTCGCGGACGCCCTCCGAGTAGAACGTGCCGGGCGGTTGCGCCTCGTGCTGTTCCTCGAGCAGTTCGACGATCCGCACCTGCGCCGGCGACAACGCCGACGTGTCGATCTCGGGGAACGACGCACTGTCCCAGGGGAACAGCCGGTTCGGCAGGATCCACCACACGAGCACCGCGAGCGCCGCGCACAACGCGACCGCGACGGCGAGGACGGCAGCGACCGGACGTCGCCGCCGCGTGGTCTCACCGGTCATGGTCGAAGCGGATCTTGCGGGCCTGCGGGTCGGCGAGGGTGAGCCGCACCCGCACGGTGCTGCCCTCCTCGGGTGCCCCGCCGCACGGGCCGATGACGGTCTCGGAGGCGACGAACACCTCGGCGTCATGCCGGTCGGTGGCTTCCTTCAGCACCGTCGCCTCGAAGGTCTCCCCCACTCGCGGCGCGAGCACGACGGCCTCGGCCAGGTCGATGCACGCCCGGTTCACCTTGCCGGCGAGCGAATCGGTCGACGACATGATCTTCGGCATCGCGGACAGTTCGGCGCGCACCGCCTCCGGGACGGGCACGCCCGACGACACCGCGAGGCACACCTCGGTGGCGTATCGGTCGGACAACCGGCGCAACGGCGCGGTGACATGCGCGTAGGGCGCGCCGATCGCTCCGTGCAGGATCGTCTCGGGCAGTTCACCGTCGAAGGCGGCGTAGGACGCCCCGCGCAGTAGCGTCGGCGCTTCGCTCATCAACACGAGCGTGCGCGGATCGTGGGCGTCGAGTCCGGCGAGGAAGGACCCGACTCCCATCTCCGGCGGCCACGGCACGTCCAACGACCGAGCGGTGCGACGCAGCCCGTCGACCGCCGCGGGGTCGGCGGCGGGAAGGGTGCGCAGCAGACCGACCCCGGCGTCGATCATCATCTGCGCGGCGCACATTCCGGTGAGCAGCGAGATCTCGGAGTTCCACTCGTCGGCCTCGGTCCGCGGTTCGATCTGCAGCCTCCAGCCGTCGCCGTGCGGCACGACGTCCTGCGTGGGCAGACGCAGTTCGATCGCGCCGCGCGCGAGCGCCGCGGCCGCGCGCAACCGGCCGAAGTCGGGCAACGCCTCGACGGACGGATGCAACCTGTCCGCGTCGGCGTCGCGCTGCACTCCGGCGTAGTCCATGCGCGCGACCGACCGGACGAGCGCGCGCCGCACGCTCACCGCGACGGGCTCCCCGCCGTGGTCGGTCTCGATCCGCCACAGCGCCGCGGGGCGGACGACGTCCGGCAGCAGGCTCGCCGTGCCCTCGGACACTTCGCGTGGATGCAGCGGAACCGAGCCGTCGGGCAGGTAGAAGGTCTGCCCGCGACGATGTGTCTCGGCGTCGAGAGCGCCGCCCGGTTCGACGAGTGCGTACACGTCGGCGATCGCGTAGTGCAGCACGAAACCGTCGTCGGTGCGTTCGAGGTGCAGCGCCTGATCGAGATCCATCGATCCGGGTGGGTCGATGGTCACGAGCGGCATGTCGGTGCGGTCCTCGCGGACGTCCGCGTAGCGGTCGGCCGCCTGCCGTGCCTCGTCGAGGGCATCAGACGGGAAGCCGTCGACGAGGTCGAATTCGGCGCGCACGTCGGCGAAGTCGATCGCCGGCGCGACGACGATGGGAGTGGTCACCACGATGCTCGGGAACTCCTGCGGTTCCGGGTGCTCGTCGTCGAACTCAACCGTTCTTCCAGTCGTCGTCGGCGGCGTCGGCCGCCTTGTTCCGCTCTGCCGCGATCTCCAGCGCCCGCTGAGCGGTCTCCCGATCCGGGTAGGGCCCCATGCGGTTGAGGGCGTGCGGATCCTTGCCCTGGGAGACCTTCCCCGTACGCACGTCGTAGTACCAGCCGTCGTCGCTCATGGTCTCAGTGTGCCCGAACGACGTCCTCGTGTACGGGCAACCCGTCGGGGGGCGTGGCGCGGTACTGTCGGGCCGCACACATGTGCTCGATGTCCGAACGCGCATGTGCTCGATGTCCGAACGAAGGAGCACGCCATGTCCTACATCCTCTACGACGCGTTGCTGCCCTGGCTGGGTCCGGATGCGGCCTCGTACTGGGCGCACCTGCTGGTCATCGATCCGATCTGATCCGACCGGTGGCTACGCGGGGGGATCGGGAGACGCCGGGCGAACGAGCCGGCCTGTAAGCCGGATCCTGTCCCCCGCCGAAACGGGGTGGCGACCATCCATCTGGGCACACCGTCGCCGGGTACCTCGAGCGGTTCACCCGCAGGCTCGGGCGAGCAGCCCTCGAACACCTGCGCAGTCGCACCGCACGCGATGCGACCTTCAACCTTGCTCCGGGCGGGGTTTACCTAGCCGCCCCGGTCACCCGGGGCGCTGGTGCGCTCTTACCGCACCCTTTCACCCTTACCTGCCGTACGGCAGGCGGTTTGCTTTCTGTGGCACTGTCCCGCGAGTCACCTCGGGTTGCCGTTAGCAACCGCCCTGCTCTGTGGAGTCCGGACTTTCCTCGATTCGGGGCCTGGCACCGTCCGGTGCCGGTTCCCCGCGCCGCGGCCGCCCGGCCGACTCGTTCGCTCGAACAGACTATCCCGCAGTGTGTCGGCGCCGCCAACTACGGTGCCCGTATGACGCGACTCGTGGCTCTGCTGCGCGGAATCAACGTCGGCGGCATCCGGATCCGGATGGCCGATCTGAAGGAGGTCTTCGACGCTCTCGGCTTCGAGAACGTCCGCACCGTGCTCGCCTCCGGCAACGTGCTCTTCGACGCCGACGACGACCCCGCCACCGCGAAGGCCGGGATCGAGGCCGCGCTGACCGAGCGGTTCGGTTACGAGGCCTACACGTTCGTCCTCGAGCAGTCGTTTCTCACGCGGGTCGTCGAGGCCTATCCTTTCGACGCCACCCGTACGGACCGGCATTCGTACGTGGTGTTCGTGTCCGATCCCGCAGTGCTCGAAGAGTTCGCCGCCCGGTCGGGCGATCTCGATCCGAAGGTGGAGTGCATCGAGCAGGGCGAGGCCGTCCTCTACTGGCAGGTGGAGAAGGGTTCGACGCTCGACAGTGCCGTGGGGAAGCAGTCGGGTGCGGCGCGGTACAAGGCGACGACGACCGTCCGGAACCTCAACACGCTGCGGCGGCTGATCTGACGGGGCAGGTCGCGGGCCCGCCGGACGATCCCCGGATGCGCACACGCCCTGACATCCCACCGGAGAGAATTTCCCGGCGGCCGTGTAACGCATGCTGTCGGCCGACAGATAATCCGAGCGAGTGGCCGCGCAGACAACCCCCCGACATGTCTGCGCGGCCACTTTCGGTTTCGCGACCGCTCCCGGTTCAGAGGTGCGAGGTGTCGTTCACGAGCCGCACCGACGAACCGCCGTCCGGATAGAACTCGGCGATGCTGAGCGATGCGAGATCCAGATGCAGGCGGTACAGCAGCGACGGGCCCGAGTCGAGCGCCATCTGCAGGACCGTCTTGATGGGCGTGACATGGGAGACGACCAGCACGGTCGAGCCGGCGTAGTCGGTGAGCAGGTCGTCGCGCACGGAGGCGATCCGCTCGGCCACCTCGTCGAAACTCTCGCCGTTCGGGGGCCGCACGGAGGTGTCGCCGAGCCACCGCCGATGCAGTTCGGGATCGCGACGCGCGGCCTCGCCGAAGGTGAGACCTTCCCAGTCGCCGAAATCCGTCTCGATGAGCCCGTCGTGCACCGTCACCGGCAGGTCGAGAGCGTCGGCGGCCGCGGCGGCCGTCTCCCGCGCCCGCCCCAGCGGCGACGACAGGACGGCGGTGATGCCCCCACGGGCACCGAGGCGCCGGGCCGCGGCGACCGCCTGGTCGCGACCGAGTTCGGTCAGCGCAGGGTTGCCGCGCCCCGAATAGCGCCGCTCGACCGACAGCGTGGTCTGCCCGTGGCGCAGCAACAACAGCCGGGTCGGCGAGCCGATCGCACCGGTCCAGCCGGGTGAGGCCGGAACAGCCGGATCGGGCACGGGCACGACCGGCGGGGTCGTGACGTTCTCGGTCGTCGCCGACGGCGGCAGCGGCCGTGCCACGGTGTCGGATGCGACATCCATCAGTGCTTCCGCGGCCGCGTCCATCGCGGCATTGGCCAACCGGTCGGCGTACGCGTTCTCCGCGCGCGGGATCCACGTGAAGTCGACGCTGCGGAACCGACCTGCCAGCTCACGCGCCTGCGCGGCCAACGGGATCATGTCGGGATGCTTGACCTGCCACCGCCCGCTCATCTGCTCGACGACGAGCTTCGAATCCATGCGGACCTGCACCTCGTCGGCGCCGAGTTCGGCGGCGGCGGTGAGACCGGCGATCAGACCCTTGTACTCGGCGACGTTGTTGGTCGCGCGCCCGATGCTCGCCTGCCGTTCGGCGAGGACTGTCCGATGGTCGGCATCGAAGACGACGGCACCGTAGCCGGCCGGTCCGGGATTCCCGCGCGAACCACCGTCCGCTTCGACGACGACCGTCGTCACAGGCCGGATTCCTTGGTGCGGACCATGATCGCGTCGCACTCCGGGCACCGGACCAGCAGATCCGCGGGTGCGGCCGCGATCCGGGCGATCTCACCGCGGTCGATCTCGAGGCGGCACGCGCCGCAACGGCGGCCCTGCAACAGCGCGGCGCCGATACCGGACTTCTCACGCTGCTTCTCGTAGACCGTCACCAATTCCGCCGGGAACACCGCGAGCAGCGCCTCACGATCACTGCGGCACCGCTGCTCGGCCACCTCGATGTCGGCGATGGCCTCGTCGCGGGCCCGGACGGCGTCGCCGAGCCGGTCGTCGACCTGCGACACCTGCGCACCGGCATGGTCGTGGTCGGCCTTCGACGCCTCCCGCCGCTCCATCACGTCGAGCAGGTCGTCCTCGAGTGCCGCCTGGCGACGTTCGAGGCTGGTGAGTTCGTGCTGCAGTTCGGTGAGCTGCTTCGATCCCACCGAGCCGCCCTCGAGCAACGACCGGTCGCGGTCGGCACGCAGACGTACGGCCTCGATCTCCCCCTCGAGCTTCCGGATGTCCCGGTCGAGGTCGTCGAGGATGATCTCGACGGCCACCGCGGCATCCTTGCGCGCGTTGCGCTCGGTCTGCAGGCGATCCACCTCCTGCTGTTCGGGCAGTGTCCGACGGCGATGCGCGAGGCGGTTCAGTTCTGTGTCCACGGCGGCGAGGGACAGCAGCTTGGCCTGCACGGTGGGTTCGACGTTCACTCGGGTGGTTCCTGCTTTCGGTGGTGTGTCGGCGGGCCGGGAGTCGGCTGCCACGCGGGACGTGTCGTAGCTGATTACCGTACCGCGCCCGCCGCGGTCGTCCAGGGATCGGTGCGCAACTCGCTGACCCGCGCCTGCCAGCCGTCCCGGCCGGCGAACGCCTCGTCCAGAACGTCGCGGGCCTGCGCGCACCACGGGTACTCGCTCGCCCAGTGAGCGACGTCCACCAGCGCGGGACCTCCCGCACGCAGGTGCTCGTCGGCGGGATGATGCCGCAGGTCGGCGGTGACGTAGACGTCGACACCGCGCGCAGTGGCGAGACCGAGGAAGGAATCACCGGAGCCGCCGCACACCGCCACGGTCCGCACGGGCCGGTCGGGATCGCCCGCGCCGCGGACACCCCACTCGGTGGCCGGCAGCGCGGCGGCGACATCCTCGGTGAACTCGCGCAGCGTGCGTGTCTGCGGCAGCTCTCCCACCCGCCCCAGGCCACGATCGCTCGGCAGGTCGGCGAGTTCGAGGATGTCGAAGGCCGGTTCCTCGTAGGGGTGCGCCTCGCGCAGAGCCGCGAGCACCGCCGCCCGCGACCGGCGCGGTGCGATCACCTCGATCCGGTCCTCGGGGACGCGTTCGAGGTCGCCGACCGAACCGATGGCCGGGTCGGCGCCGTCGACCGGACGGAACTGACCGGTGCCCGAGGTGGTCCAGCAGCATTCGCGGTAGTTGCCCAGGGCGCCCGCACCCGCCGCGAACAGACCCGCGCGCACGGTGTCGGCGGCGTCGGCCGGCACCATGACGACCCACTTGTCGGTTGCGGGTTCGGGCTTGGCCTCGAGCGGTCGCAGCCCGGTCAGGCCCAGTGCCGCGGCCAGCGCGTCCGAGACACCGGGATTCGCCCGGTCGGCGTTGGTGTGCGCGGTGAACAGAGCACAACCACCGCGGATGAGACGGTGGATCAACGCTCCCTTGGGGGTATGTGCACCCACGGTGTCCACCCCCCGCAGCAGCAACGGATGATGTACGAGCAGCAGTTGCGCACCCCATTCGAGTGCCTCGTCGACGACGGCCCCGGTGGCATCCACCGCCAGCAGCACCTTGCGCACCGGCTCGTCGGGGTCGCCGGCGACCAGTCCCACCGAGTCCCAGCTCTCCGCCAGGGACGGCGGGTAGGCCGTCTCCAGAACGTCGATCACCTCACGCAGCGTCGCCGCCGTCACGTCCACCTCCAGCTGATCCGCTCTCTCCTACGCGCACGACCCTACGCGGCAGGACACCGGACGAACGGGGAGAATGGGCCGGTGACCGCTCTCGCCACCACCCGACCGCTCGTGCTCCCCGCCCCCGTCGTCCTGTTCGATCTGGACGGGACGCTCACCGATTCCGCGACCGGGGTGATCAACGGATTCCTCCACGCCGCCGAAACGACCGGCTTCGAAGCACCCGAGGGCGACCTGCAGTGGTTGCTCGGACCTCCGATGCGCGACACGCTGCAGGGCCTCGGACTCGACGACGAGCAGATCGCTGCGGGGCTCGCAGCGTACAAGGACTACTACTCCGCCACCGGATGGGCGGAGAACGCGGTCTTCGACGGCATCGAATCGGTGCTCGAGGCCGTACGCGGCGCCGGTAGCCGACTGGCCGTCGCGACGTCGAAGTCCCAGGCGTTCGCCGAACGGATCCTCGACCATTTCGGTCTGACCGGATACTTCGAGTTCATCGGCGGTGCCAGCGACGACGGCTCCCGGCGGCACAAATGGGAGGTCGTCGCGCACAGTCTCGCCGCCCTCGGGATCGATCCGCAGGAAACCGCGGCCGGCGGCACGACCGGCGTGGTGATGGTGGGCGACCGCGAACACGACATCCACGGTGCGGGACGCTTCGGTATCCCCACGGTCTTCGTCGAGTGGGGTTACGGGACCGAGACCGAGGGCCGTGCGGCGGCGCGGACGACCGCCTCGGTCGAAGAACTGCGGGAGGTGCTCACGGGTGGACGCTGACAGCCGCTTCCACGTCACCTTCGTGTGCACCGGCAACATCTGCCGGTCGCCCATGGCCGAGAAGATCTTCGCCGAACACCTGCGCCGCGAAGGACTCGACGACCGGATCCGCGTCAGCAGCGCCGGTACCCACGGCTGGCACGTCGGGTCCGAGGCGGATCCGCGGACCGACGCGGTCTTGCAGCGGCACGGCTATCCCACCGGTCACCGAGCCGCGAAGCTCGGGACCGAACACCTGTCCGCCGACCTCGTCGTCGCCATGACCACCACACACGAGCGGGCGCTGGCGCGGCTCGGTGTCCCCTCCGATCGCCGTGTGTTGCTGCGATCGTTCGATCCCGACGCCGACGACGATTCCGTGCCCGATCCGTACTACGGCTCCCTGAACGAGTTCGAGCAGGTCCGCGAGCAGATCGAAGCCGCGGTTCCCGGCCTGCTCGAGCGGGTGCGACAGTGGTGAGACGCTCCTCACCGGCTACCGTGGGTCTGTGCGCCGATTGACATTTCTCCTACGCCCCAGCTGGTTGGTCCTGGCGCTGGTCGTCGTCGGCTTCGCCTACGCGTGCTTCACGGTCCTCGCGCCGTGGCAGCTCGGCAAGAACACGAGCACCGAGGACCGCAACGGCCGCATCGCTGCGTCGATGGCGCAGGATCCGGTTCCCGTCGCCGATCTGCTGGGCGGCGACGGCCCGACGGTCGAGGACGAGTGGCGCCGTGTGCTCGCGCAGGGCTCCTACCTCCCCGAGTCGGATGTGCTCGTGCGGTTGCGCAGCGTCGAGTCGCAGCCGGCCTACGAGGTGCTGACTCCGTTCGCACTCGATTCCGGCGGAACGATCCTCGTCAACCGCGGGTACGTGCGGCCGGTCCGCGGCACCGAGATCCCCGAGATCCCGCCCGCGCCGTCCGGCCCCGTCACGCTCGACGCCCGCATCCGGATGTCCGAGGGAACGGTCGACGGCAAGGACCCCTTCTTCGACGCGGGCTACCAGCAGGTCTACTTCATCGACGCCCCGCAGGTCGCATCCGTCACGGGTCTCGACCTCGAGGACGTCTATCTGCAACTCGACGCCGACCAGGCCGGCGGCCTCGGTGTGATTCCCCTCCCCCAGCTCGACTCCGGCCCGTACCTGTCGTACGGCCTGCAGTGGCTGGCGTTCGGGATCATGGCTCCGCTCGGTCTGGGCTACTTCGTGTGGGCCGAGATGCGGGAGCGCAAGAAGGCGAAGAATCCGGAAGCCGGTGGTGACGCTGCCGGGGCTCCGGCGGAAGCGGCGCCACGCACCGCGAGCGAGAAGCTCGCCGATCGATACGGCCGGCCGCGGTGACCGAGCCGACCACCCTGCCCCGATCCGAGGAGCTCCCGATGTACACGACCGTCGACGACTATCTGGCCGACAAGGATCCGGCCGCCGTCGACGTGTTCCGGCACGTGCGCGCCATGATCCTCGGCCTCGGCGACGACGTCACCGAGCGTGTGCACGCGTCGGAGATCTCTTGGTCACGGGGTCTGCCCTTCGCGGCGGCGTTCGTCTACGCCTCACGTCTCGAGGTGGCCCTGGATCTCCCCCGGCGCATCCACCACGCGACGCTGCGCGAGGCGTTCCCGAAGAAGGGACCGGTGACGACGCACCGGCTGAGCGTTTCGTCCGTCGACGAACTCGACGACCACTTCGTGGAGCTGCTGGACGTCGCCTACCGCACCGCGGCGGAACCGCGCGACTGACAACACATCCGATTCGGGTGGATTCGACCCCGCTGAGCGGGGCCGGATCCACATAGATCGCGAAATGGGATTGTGGGCGCGGAGGGTTTCGAACCCCCGACCGCTGGTGTGTAAAACCAGAGCTCTACCACTGAGCTACACGCCCGAAAGACGGCGGCAGATGCCGCCGACTTCGCATCAGGACTTTAGCGCGGCGAGCGCTCTGGCCCAAGCTCCCTGGTCACGGGCCTCTCCGGGCTGGTTCTCCTCCGCGAACTGCACGATGCCGTCCTTGTCGATGACGAACGTGCCGCGGTTCGCGAAACCGAACTTGTCGTTGAACACTCCGTAGGCCTGCGCGACCTCGCCGTGCGGCCAGAAGTCGGACAGCAGCGGGAAGGTGTAGCCCTGCTCGGCCGCCCAGATCTTGTGGCTGGGCGACGGACCGACGGAGACCGCAAGGATGGCGGTGTCGTCGTTCTCGAAGGTGGGCAGGTCGTCGCGGACGGCGCACAGCTCGCCCTGGCAGACGCCGGTGAAGGCGAGCGGGTAGAACACCAGGAGCACGTTCTTGCTGCCCCGGAAGCTCGACAGCGTCACTTCCTGGTTGTTCTGGTCCTTGAGGGTGAAATCGGGGGCTTCGGTGCCCACGGCGATCGGCATGCGTGTGGATCCTTACGTTCTGGGAGTCGGGTCAGCGGCGGGGACGGCCGGCCTTGGGCTGGACGAGGCGGCTGCCGATCCAGTCTCCGAGGTTGGTGGCCGTGGTCTGGGTGAGACCGGCCGTGGTGGCCGATTCGGCGATCTCGCTGGGCTCGACGTGATCGGGACGCCCGGTCTTGGGGGTCAGGACCCACACGACGCCCTCGTCCGCGAGGGGACCGATCGCGTCCATGAGGGTGTCGACCAGGTCGCCGTCGCTGTCGCGCCACCACAGCAGTACGACGTCGACGACCTCGTCGGAGTCCTCGTCGAGCAGCTCGGTACCGGTGACCTCTTCGATCGCAGCCCTCAACTCGTCGTCGGTGTCCTCGTCCCAACCGAGTTCCTGCACCACGTGGTCGTGAGTGATACCGAGCTTGGAAACATAGTTCTTGGCATCCGCCGCGGCGACCACGGTGGTTCCTCCTCAGGGTTGTGGCGCGCGAAGCGGGCTCCGCGCACCGACGTGACGATCAATAGGTCAAAGCGAACATCGTCGGAAGCCTCAACGCAACCCGAATCGCTGGGAAAAGCGGGAGAATCTTTCGGAAGAGACCTTTTGCACCACCTCACACCGTGCCCGATCCGTCCGGTTGGCCGGACCACGACGTGATCCTTCGTTCCGGATGGGGGAAGATGAGGGTTGCATCATGTTCAGATGTCGATTGCGTCGGCTCCCACAAGAGCCGGCCGACGGAGAGGGCGCTCCACCGACGCGCCCACCACGATGAGGAGCAGACGTTGACAGACCTGATCCACGGATCCGATTCCCGACAAGGCGCCGCACCGGGCGCATCGGGACCGGATTCCTCGGCCAAGCCGGCATCGACCAAGGACAATCGAGTCCGGGTGATCCGCGAAGGTGTGGCCTCCTACCTGCCGGACATCGATCCGGCGGAGACCGACGAGTGGCTCGAGTCGTTCGACGGAATGCTCGAGGCCGCAGGCCCCACCCGCGCACGCTACCTGCTGCTGCGCATGCTCGAGCGCGCCAACGAACGCAAGGTCTCCCTTCCCGCCCTGACTTCCACCGACTACGTCAACACCATCCCCACCGAGAGCGAGCCGTGGTTCCCCGGTGACGAGGAGGTCGAGCGCCGCTACCGCGCGTACATCCGGTGGAACGCGGCAATCATGGTCACCCGCGCGCAGCGTCCGGGTGTCGGCGTCGGTGGCCACATCTCCACCTATGCCTCGTCGGCCGCGCTGTACGAGGTCGGCTTCAACCACTTCTTCCGCGGCAAGGATCATCCCGGCGGTGGCGACCAGGTCTTCATCCAGGGCCACGCCTCCCCCGGCATCTACGCGCGCGCCTTCCTCGAGGGACGCATCGGCACCGAGCAACTCGACGGCTTCCGTCAGGAACACAGCCACGCCTCGCTCGGCGGCGGCCTGCCGTCGTACCCGCACCCGCGTCTGCTCCCGAACTTCTGGGAGTTCCCCACGGTGTCCATGGGCCTGGGCCCGATGAACGCGATCTACCAGGCACGGTTCAACCACTACCTGCACGACCGCGGCATCAAGGACACCTCCGACCAGCACGTCTGGGCGTTCCTGGGCGACGGCGAGATGGACGAGCCGGAATCGCGCGGCCTGGCGCACGTCGCAGCCACCGAGGGTCTCGACAACCTGACCTTCGTCGTCAACTGCAACCTGCAGCGACTCGACGGCCCGGTGCGCGGTAACGGCAAGATCATCCAGGAGCTGGAGTCGTTCTTCCGCGGCGCCGGCTGGAACGTCATCAAGGTCGTGTGGGGCCGCGAGTGGGATGCCCTGCTGCACGCCGACAAGGACGGCGCGCTGGTCAACCTCATGAACGTCACGCCCGACGGCGACTACCAGACGTACAAGGCGAACGACGGCGCGTTCGTGCGCGAGCACTTCTTCGGCCGCGACCCGCGGACGAAGGAACTGGTCAAGGATCTGTCCGACCAGGACATCTGGAATCTCAAGCGCGGCGGTCACGACTACCGCAAGATCTACGCGGCGTACAAGGCCGCCATGGAGCACAAGGGTCAGCCGACGGTGATCCTCGCGCACACCATCAAGGGCTACACGCTCGGTAAGCACTTCGAGGGCCGCAACGCGACCCACCAGATGAAGAAGCTCACCCTCGAGGACCTCAAGTACTTCCGCGACCTTCAGCGGATCCCGATCTCGGATGCCGAGCTCGAGAAGGATCCGAAGATGCCGCCGTACTACCACCCCGGTTCCGAGGCACCCGAGATCCAGTACATGCTCGAGCGGCGACGGTCCCTCGGCGGCTTCCTGCCGGAGCGCCGCACGAACACGAAGCCGCTGCAGCTACCCGCGGAGAAGACCTACGACGTGGTCCGCAAGGGTTCGGGCAAGCAGGAGGTCGCCACCACGATGGCGACCGTGCGTGTGCTCAAGGAACTGTTGCGCGACAAGGAGATCGGCAAGCGCATCGTGCCGATCATCCCGGACGAGGCCCGCACCTTCGGTATGGACTCGTGGTTCCCGTCGCTGAAGATCTACAACCGCAACGGTCAGCTCTACACCTCGGTGGACGCCGACCTGATGCTCGCCTACAAGGAGAGCGAGGTCGGGCAGATCCTGCACGAGGGCATCAACGAGGCCGGTTCGACGGCGTCGTTCACGGCGGTCGGTACGTCCTACGCGACGCAGGGCGAGCCGATGATCCCGGTGTACATCTTCTACTCGATGTTCGGTTTCCAGCGCACCGGCGACGGTCTGTGGGCGGCGGCCGACCAGATGGCACGCGGTTTCGTGCTCGGCGCCACCGCCGGTCGCACGACGCTGACCGGTGAGGGCCTGCAGCACGCCGACGGGCATTCGCTGCTGCTCGCGTCGACCAACCCCGCCGCGGTCACCTACGATCCGGCGTTCTCCTACGAGATCGCCCACATCTTCCGTGACGGTCTGCGGCGGATGTACGGCGGTACCGAGGGTGTCGACGGCTTCGGCGGCGAGGACGTCTTCTACTACATCACCGTGTACAACGAGCCGTACTCGCAGCCGGCCGAGCCGGAGGATCTCGACGTCGACGGTCTGCTCCGCGGTATCTACCTGTACAAGCGGGGTGCGGAATCCGGCCCGAAGGCGCAGATCCTGGTCTCGGGCGTGATGATGCCCGAGGCGCTGCGCGCGCAGCAGATGCTCGCCGACGAGTGGGGCGTGTCCGCCGACGTCTGGTCCGTCACCTCGTGGGGCGAGCTGCGCCGCGACGGCGTCGAGTGCGACCGCCAGGCACTGCTCAACCCCGGTGAGGAAGCTCCGGTGCCCTACGTCGCGTCGGTGCTCAACGACGCGGCAGGTCCGTTCGTCGCGGTGTCCGACTGGATGCGTGCGGTGCCCGACCAGATCCGCAAGTGGGTGCCCGGCGACTACACGGTGCTCGGGGCCGACGGCTTCGGCTTCTCCGACACCCGTGGTGCCGCGCGTCGCGTCTTCAACATCGACGCGGAGTCCACGGTGGTCGCGGTGCTCGCAGCGCTGGGCCGCGAAGGTGCCGTCGACCGTGAGAAGGCCGTCGAGGCGGCCCGCACCTACAAGATCGACGACGTGACGGCCGCCCCGGTGTCGATGGCGGATCCGGGCGTCGCCTGACCCACCTCGACGTCACGTCCGTCGTGGCGTGACGGCCGGCTCGCGACCGGCGGGTACTTTCGTCCCATGGTCGACGAGCCGCAACCCCGCCGGATCGGGCAGGTACCGGGTGCTCACAGGGAGCGCCCGGTGCCGCCTTCGCGTCCCGAGCGGGCGCCGCTGCCCGACGCTCTGCTCCGTCGGGTCAAGCAGTTCTCGGGGCGACTGTCCACCGAGGCCGTGCACGTCATGCAGGAGCAGTTGCCGTTCTTCGCCGACCTCGACGCGTCGCAGCGTTCGACGGTGCAACTGGTCATCCAGACGTCGGTGGTCGATTTTCTCGAATGGGTGCGCAATCCCGACAGCGACCTGCGGTTCAGTCTCGACGCTTTCCAGATGATCCCGCAGGATCTCGCGCGGCGGCTGACGCTGCGTCAGACGGTGGACATGGTCCGCGCGGCGATGGAGTTCTTCGAGCAGTGGCTGCCGGCCCTCGCCCGCAACGAGGAACAGCTGGTCGCGCTCACCGAGGCGATCCTCCGGTACGGACGCGAACTCGGCTTCGCCGCGGCCGCGGTATATGCGGGGGCCGCCGAGTCCCGGGGTGCGTGGGACACGCGGCTCGAGGCCCTCGTCGTCGACGCCGTGGTGCGCGGGGACACCGGTCCCGACATGCAGTCGCGGGCCGCGACCCTCAACTGGGATGCCACGGCCCCGGCGACGGTGATCGTCGGTACTCCCCCGCCGGATCAAGGGGTCTCGGTGATCACCACCGTGCACACCGTCGCTCAGGAGCACGGGCGCGCAGCTCTGGCCGTGGTGCAGGGCGAACGTCTGGTGATGGTGGTCAGCGGCGATCTGCACGGTTCGGCGGATGCGGCGACCTTCCGTACCGAGTTGATGCGCGCGTTCTCGGACGACCCGGTGGTGATCGGCCCGACGACGCCCACGCTGACGACCGCGCACGTCTCCGCGGTCGAAGCGCTCGCCGGGATGGAGGCCGTGGTGGGCTGGCCGGGCGCTCCCCGGCCGGTGCATGCCGCGGAGTTGCTGCCCGAGCGTGCGCTGCTCGGTGATCCGGGTGCGATCGCCGCGCTCGAGGACTTCGTCGTCGCCCCGCTGGCGGCTGCGGGACCGTCCCTCGCGGACACGCTGGACGCATACCTCGACAGTGGGGGCGCTGTCGAGACTTGTGCCCGAAAGCTGTTTGTTCATCCAAATACCGTGCGGTATCGATTGAAGCGGATCACAGAGGTAACGGGTCGCGATCCCACAAATCCTCGCGACGCGTACGTGCTCCGGATCGCGGCGACGGTGGGCCGCCTGGCACGAAGCCATAACGAATTGAGATCACCTGCACCACCTGTCACTCGATTCACAATTCGCGAATCGGACACGTAACGTCTCGGGCCTTTCACCCGATAGCGACCACCGACGTGCAGATTTGTGGGAACCCTACAAATCGAGGCGCCAGCTTTCATCGCTACCGACATCTCGCGGGGGCGCACTTCCGGTGTTCCCTGGTGATCGTGATTTCGCTGCTTGCCCCCGGTCAGGGGTCTCAGACACCCGGAATGCTCGCCCCGTGGCTCGAGCAGTCCGGAGCGCGCGACCGCATCGATCTGTGGTCGCAGACGGCGGGACTCGACCTCGCGCGACTGGGCACCACCGCCACCGCAGACGAGATCACCGACACCGCGGTGACCCAGCCGCTCGTGGTGGCCTCCGCACTCCTGGCCTTCGAGGATCTCGACCGTCGCGGCCTCGTGCCTGCCGACACGATCGTCGCCGGCCACTCCGTCGGCGAACTCGCCGCAGCCGCCATCGCGGGTGTCATCAGCGCCGACGACGCCGTCGCCCTGGCCGCGATCCGCGGGGCCGAGATGGCCCGTGCGTGCGCGATCGAACCCACCGGAATGTCCGCCGTCCTCGGCGGCGCGGAGGACGAGGTGCTCGCGCGCCTCGCCGAGCTGGATCTGACCCCCGCCAACATGAACGCGGCAGGCCAGATCGTCGCAGCAGGGCGCCTGACCGCGCTCGAGGAACTCGCTGCGAACCCGCCCGAGAAGGCCCGCGTCCGCGCACTGCCGGTCGCCGGTGCCTTCCACACCCGATTCATGGCACCCGCCCAGGACGCCGTGGCCGCCGCCGCGGCGAAGATCACCCCTTCGGACCCGACGCACACGCTGCTGTCGAACTACGACGGCAAGCCCGTCACCTCCGGAGCCGACGCCCTCGAACGTCTCGCAGCCCAGGTCACCCGGCCCGTCCGGTGGGATCTGTGCACCGCTTCCCTGCGCGAGGCGCAGGTGAGCCGGATCGTCGAGCTTCCCCCCGCCGGCACGCTGGTGGGCATCGCCAAGCGCGACATGCGCGGCACGCCCACCCTCGCCCTCAAGACCCCCGCGGAAATTTCCGCTCTGGCCGAAAGTCTTCAACTCGGTTAGGTTGCTGCGCGCGCCGTCGCACAGCACGGGCACCTCACCGGGACATCCCCGGAGCCCCGGTCGGAAACATCCGGCCGGTTTCGAACGACATAGTCGACAGATCGAGAAGGGAGCCACATCGTGGCCGCCACCCAGGAAGAAATCATCGCCGGTCTCGCCGAGATCATCGAAGAGGTCACCGGCATCGAGCCCTCCGAGGTGACCGTCGAGAAGTCCTTCGTCGACGACCTCGACATCGACTCGCTGTCCATGGTCGAGATCGCCGTCCAGACCGAGGACAAGTACGGCGTGAAGATCCCCGACGAGGATCTCGCCGGTCTCCGCACCGTCGGCGACGCCGTGAACTACATCCAGAAGCTCGAGGCCGCAGGCGTTCAGGCCACGAACGACAACGAATGAGTTCTGCTGTGACCTCCCCTTCTCCTCGGGCACTCCGCAACGTCGTCGTCACCAGCCTCGCGGCCACGACGTCGATCGCCGGCGACGTGGACTCCACCTGGAAGGCACTGCTGGCCGGTGAGAGCGGGATCGGCACCATCGACGGCGGATTCGTCGACGAGTACGACCTGCCGGTGCGCATCGGCGGAACTCTGAAGGTCAGCCCCGACGAGGGCCTGTCCCGCGTGGAGCTCCGTCGGATGAGCTTCGTCGAGCGCCTCGCGCTCACCCTCGGGCGCACCGTCTGGCAGAACGCCGGCAGCCCCGAGGTCGACAAGGACCGTCTCGGTGTGGTCATCGGTACGGGCCTCGGTGGTGGCGAATCGCTCATCGACGCCGTCGACAAGCTCCGTCAGGGCGGGTACCGCAAGGTCTCGCCGTTCGCGGTGCAGATGATCATGCCGAACGGGCCGTCGGCCACCGTCGGGCTCGAACTCGGTGCCCGCGCGGGGGTCATCACCCCGGTCTCGGCGTGCTCGTCCGGATCCGAGGCGATCGCCAACGCGTACCGGATGATCGCCTTCGGCGACGCCGACATCGTCGTCACCGGTGGTGTCGAAGGTCAGCTGGACGCGGTCGCCACCGCGGGCTTCGCGATGATGCGGGCGCTGAGCACCCGCAACGACGACCCGCGCGGTGCGTCGCGCCCGTTCGACAAGGACCGCGACGGTTTCGTCTTCGGCGAGGCCGGCGCGCTGATGGTGCTCGAGAGCGAGGAGCATGCCAAGGCACGCGGAGCGACCATCCACGGTCGCATCCTCGGCGCCGGCATCACCTCCGACGGGTACCACATCGTCGCCCCCGATCCGGAAGGCACGGGTGCGGCACGAGCCATGCGGCGGGCGATCGAGACCGCCGGGCTCACCAAGGCCGATATCGGACACGTCAACGCGCACGCGACGGCCACCCCGATCGGCGACGTGGCCGAAGCCAAGGCCATCAACGCGGCCGTGGGCAACCATGCCGCGATCTACGCCCCCAAGTCCGCGCTCGGTCACTCGATCGGTGCGGTGGGTGCACTCGAAGCAGTACTCACGGTCCTGACGCTGCGTGACGGGGTCATCCCTCCCACGCTGAATCTCGAGAACCAGGATCCAGGGATCGATCTCGACGTGGTCAAGGGCGAACCGCGTTCCGGCCGGATCGATTTCGCGCTGAACAACTCGTTCGGTTTCGGTGGGCACAACGTGGCGCTCGCTTTCGGTCGCGCCTGACCGTCGACGCCTGTCCGCCCCCTGTGGTGGGGGGGGGGGGCGGGGGGGGCCCCCCCCCCCCCCCCCCGCCCGGGATCGATCGTGAGGTAGTTCTGTCGGGTGCGGATCACAGCTTGCTGCTGCGCAGCTCGTGTCCCTTCG
>NZ_JARDJE010000024.1:0-64766 GCF_048957735.1 Rhodococcus sp. As11 | reverse complement strand
ACGTCGGGGATGCCGCACAATCCGAATCCGCCCACCGCGAGAGTCGCACCGTCACGGATATCGGCGACGGCCTCCGCGGCAGTGGCGTAGAGGCCGGTCATGTCGTGACCCCTGACGGTCGCCGAAGCAGTTCCTGCAGGAGAACGTCGACCTCGGGCCAATCACCGTAACCGGACGCCGGATTGAGGTGTCCGACCTCGCCGAGGTCGACGAATCGACTGCCCCATACTTCCGCCATCCCTGCGACCCGACGCTTCTCTGCGAGCGGATCGTTGCTACTGGCTGCGACAATGCTGGGGAACGGAAGGCGGCGACGCGGTATCGGAAGCCAGCCACCCTGATCCAGATCATCCAGGCCGGGATACCCCTCGGGCAGGGGGTTTTCCAGATCGGCCGGGGTCGCGAGCAGTGCGCCTCGGACCGGCCGGGTGGTCTGCAGAGCCCAGTGCACGCTGATGAGAACGCCGGCGCTGTGCGCCACCAGCACCACCGGTCCGCCGATATCGGCCACGACCGCGTCGAGGGCGGCGACCCGTGCGGCCAGGCTCAGGCGGTCACGCTCCAATGGAGGTACGGTGCGCACCCGGTCGAGCCGATCGGCGAGCAGGGTCTGCCAGTGCTCGGCGACGTGATCGCGCAAGCCGGGCACGATGACCACGGTCGGTTCGATGTCGTCGTTCATCATTCTCCGAAATCATTTCTTTCGCAACGGATTACCGTTCACTCCGACCACCCGGGCGGTCAGCTCGCCCGGGAGGGTGGGAGACGGGGTTCGATCGGTCCCCGTCGCCGGCGACGGGGACCGATCGAGGCAGTGTCAGGCGTGCTGGGTGAAGCCGACCTGGCCGGGACGGCGATTGGGGGCGTAGCCGAGCTTGGCGAGGGTTTCGTCGGCGTCGCGGTAGGTTTCGCCGATCCGGTAGATCTCGCGGGCCTCCTTGCCGGTGGCGACCTCACGACCGAGTTCGCCCGCGATGCGGACCAGCTGCCGGATCTGCTGCACCGAGGTCATCTTCTCACCCTTGCGGCCCCAGATCGTGTCCTCGTTGCCGCACCGGGTGTGCAGCCCCATCGCAATGGCCATGGCATTGACCGGCAGCACCGAACGCATGAGGGTTTCCAGGGTCAGGCATGCCCCGTCGGGCACACGCTGGATGAAGTTCATGATGTTGTACGGGTTCGGGCCGTCGAAGCCGCCGCCGATACCGACCCAGGTCAGGTTCAGCGGGCCGGTGTAGATGCCGCGCCGGATCAGCCGTTCGACGGTCTCGAGCTGCGGGATGGACGAGAGCTGGAAGTGTGGCTGGATGCCGGCGGCCTGCAGTCGATGCAAATGCTCCTCGACCCATTCCGGCCCGGCGGGCACCGTCATCTCCCGGTAGGTCGTCGCGAGCTCCGGGCGTTCCATCGAAGTGCCGGCGATGTCGTCCGCGGTCATCAGTTCCATGATGTTCATCTGGCTGGTGTTGATGGCGATGGTCACCTGATCCGGCTTCGGATCCAGTTCGGCGAGCATGTGCCGAACATCGTCCGAAAGCCACTTCGCTTCGGCGCCTTCACCTTCCGGTGCGAACGAGATTGAACCGCCGACCTGCAGAATCATGTCCGGGACTGCTTCGCGCAGACGGGAGAGCAGTTCGTTGAACTTCGACAGTCGCTTGCTGCCCTTGCCGTCGAGCTCGCGAACGTGGATGTGCAGCACCGTGGCACCGGCCTCGTAACAGTCCACCGCCTGCTGGACATGCTCGTCCATCGTCAGCGGCAGGTCCTCCGGGAAATCGTCCGGTTCCCATTCCGGTCCGTACGGGGCCGCGGTGATGACCAGCTTCTCCTGGCATTCGGGGAACAAGGCATCGTCGTGGAAATGCATGACAGTCTCCTGTGATCGGTTCGTGAAGTACTGAGGGAAAGAGATTTCGGTGGTCAGAACGGCCGGTCGCCGATGATGCCGGCGCGCTCCATCTTTCGGACGGCCGGCCAGTAGTCCTGGACCGCGTAGTGCTGAGTGGAGCGGTTGTCCCAGATCGCCACGCTGTTCGGGGTCCACCGCCAACGGACCTGGTATTCGGGGATCGTTGCCTGGCTCTGGAGGTAACGGAGCAGCTCACCTGCTCCGGGGGCGTAGTCGATCCCGCAGCGGACGTTGTCCGCATTGTGGAAGTTCGTGAAATGTGTGGTGAAACTGTTGACGAACAGGACCTTTTCACCCGTGTCGGGATGGGTGCGGACGACGGGATGCTCCGCGTCCGGGAATCGGTCCTTCAACTCGAGGCGCTTGTCGATCGGCAGGCGCGCACCGAAGGACGCTTCGATGCTGTGGCGTGCGCGCAGCTCGGAGATCTGTTCCTTCACGTGTTCGGGGAGCCGCTCGTAGGCGAGGGTCATGTTCACCCAGATCGTGTCGCCGCCGACGGCCGGGCCTTCGACGCAGCGAAGGACCGAGCCCATGGGCGGGTTCTGCCGCCAGGTGGCGTCGCAGTGGTAGGAATTCTCGAACGCCTCGGGTGGGCTGTCGAGCCCCTTGTAGATGCGGACCAGGCCGGGATGGTCCGGATCGCTGCCGAGGACCGGATGGTCCTCGAGCGGGCCGAACCGCTCGGCGAGGGCGACATGGTCGGCCCGGCTCATCTCTTGATCCCGGAAGAACAGCACCTTGTGTTCGAGCAGCAGCGCTTTCAGTTCGGCGAACCGTTCGTCGTCGTGGGCCACGTCGGCGAGGTCCACGCCGTGCAGTTCCGCACCGATGCTGGCGGTCAGCGGTTGTGCATTCATGGTGATGTGCGACTGTGTCTCGTCCCGAGTGCGGTCGGCGGTGGTGGTCATGACGGTCCTCCTGGGCATGACGGGAATGAATGGGCGTCCGGGGAAGGTCAGAGTGCGAACACCGACGAGCCGACGCTGATGCCGGCTTCGAGGTCGCGGTGTGCTTGTTCGGCCTCGGCGAGCGTGTACCTCTGGTTGATGCCGATCTTGATGCGTCCGGTCGCGACATGGCCGAACAGTTCGTTCGCCAGGTCGGCCCGCTCGGCCGGATCGGCGATGTAGTCCGCCAATGCAGGCCGGGTGACGAACAATGAACCCTTGACCGCGAGCTGCATGGCGTCGATCGGGGGGATCGGACCCGACGCGGTGCCGAAGCAGACCAGCAGGCCCCGGCGGGCCAGGGAGTTCAGCGACGTCTCGTAGGTGGTGGCGCCGATGCTGTCGAACACCACCGGCACGCCGACACCGTCGGTCAGTTCGCGGACGCGGGTGGCGACATCCTCCCGGGTGTAGACGATGACTTCGCTGCAGCCGTGGGCCCGTGCCACTTCCGCTTTCGCGTCGCTGGACGTGGTGCCGATGACGTTGATGCCCAGGATCTTCGCCCACTGACAGAAGATCAGACCGACGCCGCCGGCTGCGGCGTGGAGCAGGACGGTGTCACCTGCCTTCAGCGTGGGGGCGATCCGGCGCAGCAGGTACGAGGTGGTGAGTCCGCGCATGGTCATCGCGGCTGCGGTATCGAACTCGATGCCGTCGGGGAGAGCGATCAGGTGGTCGGCCGGCATGATCCGTTCGGTGCTGTATGCGCCGAGGGGGCTGCCGGTGTAGGTGACACGGTCGCCCTCGCGGAAGTCGGTGACATCCGGGCCGATCGCCTCGATCACGCCTGCCGCCTCGACGCCCATTCCTGCCGGGAGCGGAGCTGGATACATCCCGGTCCGGAAGTAGGTGTCCGCGAAGTTCAGGCCGACGGCTTCGTGCCGGATCCGCACCTCGCCGGGGCCGGGCTCGCCGACCTCCACGGTCTCCCATTTCAAGACCTCGGGGCCGCCCGTCTCGTAGAAGCGGATCGCATGCGCCATTTGTATTCTCCTCGAATGTGGGGGAGCTCTACTTCCCTCGCACGATGGGATGTCGATAACACGACAGTAGGCGTATACTCGAGGAAATGCTTATCCCTGCGGGACATATTTATTATCATTTGGGGACCAGGCGTTATCCGGGCAAAGCTGAATTCGAAGAAGGAGAACCAGCCATGGTCTCGCCGAAACCACTGGCGCGATACGCCTCCCTCACCGGCTTCGTCGACCTGGGGCGGTCCCTGTCGATCGATCCGGTTTCCCTGATGCGCAGCGTGGATCTCGACCCGAGCGGGCTCGAATTACAGGATCGATGGGTGCCCGCTGCCTCCATCGCCCGATTGCTGGAGCTCTCCGCCACGGCCACCAACCGGCAGGACGTCGGACTCAGGCTCGCCGAACGGCGGCGCCTGTCCAGTCTCGGCCCCTTGAGTGTGGCAATCCGCGAGGAACCGAACGCCCGCAGTGCGGTGCACATGCTGATCCGCTACCAGCACACCTACAACGAAGCCCTGTTCATCGACGTCACCGAACGCGACGGATTGTCGAGGATCGCCCTGCGCGTCGAACCGGGGGAACCTATGCCCGTCCGCCAATCCACCGAGCTCGCCGTCGCCGTGATCCACCAATTGCTGCAGCATCTGCTCGGTGATCGTTGGCGGCCGGTGTCGGTGTCTTTCGAACACGGCCGACCCGAGGACGACAGCTCCCACCGTCGCATCTTCGATGCGCCACTGACGTTCGGCGGTGACTGCTCGGGGATTGTCCTGTACACAAGTGATCTGGATCAGCCCAACCGCTTGTCCGACCCTCTGCTCCGCAACTACGCGCTGCAGTTCCTCGACGAACATGCTGCACCCGAGACTCCGACACTCGATCGACGCGTGAAAGAACTCGTCGAACTTCTGCTCCCGACCGGGCGTTGCTCGATCGATCAGGTGGCCTCGAGCATCGGCGTCGATCGGCGCACCATTCACCGCCACCTGGCCCGCTCGGGGCAAACCTTCACCGGCGTCGTCGACGCCACCCGCGCCGAGCTGGCCCAACGGTTGGTCGCGGGTCGACGACATACTTTCGCCGAGATATCTCAGATGCTGGCGTTCTCGGCACCGAGTGGGTTCTCACGATGGTTCACCCGCCGCTTCGGCATGACCCCCCGGGAATGGCGCGCACGCTCGGAAGAGTAACTGTCCCGAAATGTATGGATTGACGTCCCCACGGGATAATTCATTCGGCCTCACGGCGGATAAAGTGATATGCACCACCATCCGCCACGGAAGACGTGTGCGACACACCCACGTCCCTCTGCGTGAAACGAGTGCCGCGTGACAAGACCCGAACCCATCCCCACTCCGACACTGGATGCCATGCACCAAGACGGAAAATGGAACCCGTTGTGGGACAAACTGTCCGAATGGGATCCGGAGTGGACCGAGCAGTTCATGGCGATGAACGCCATCCCCATCCAACGCAAAGTCTTCACCCCGCAGTTCGTCGAACTGCTCAGCATCGCCATCGACGCCGCCGCAACCCATTTGTATGCGCCCGGCGTACGTCGCCACATCCGGGCCGCCCTCGACCTCGGTGTCTCCCGTGACGAGATCCTCGCCGTCCTGCAGATGGTCAGTGTTCTCGGCATCCACGCCTGCAATCTCGGCGTCCCCATCCTCGCCGAAGAACTCGACGCCCACCAGGCACGCCGCGCCGCCTCCTGACCACTCATCTGCCTCACCCGAGGAGCATCCATGGCCAATCGACTCCCCTCGATCGACATTTCCGTCGACACCGTTCCCGACTCACCACAGGGCGACGTCGACACTCACCACACCGATGTATACGGTCGGGTACGCCGTCGTTCCGTCTATCCCTGGCTGGTCTTCGCGCTGACGTTCGCGCTGCTGCTGTCGGACTACATGTCCCGCCAGGTACTCAGCGCCGTCTTCCCGTTCCTGAAAGCGGACTGGGCCCTGTCGGACTCTCAACTCGCCTCGCTCACCAGCATCGTCGCCCTCATGGTCGGTCTGCTGACCTTCCCACTCTCGCTCCTCGCCGACCGCTGGGGTCGGGTACGCAGCCTGATCCTGATGGCAGTGCTCTGGAGCATCGCGACCCTGTTCTGCGCCATCGCAGCCAACTACGAACAGCTGCTGGCTGCACGCTTTCTGGTCGGAGTGGGCGAAGCCGCCTACGGCAGCGTCGGAATCGCCGTGGTCCTGAGCGTCTTCGCGCCCCGGGTGCACTCCGCCCTCAGCGGCGCATTCATGGCCGGCGGCTCGTTCGGCTCGGTCATCGGTGTCTCACTCGGTGGCGTCATCGCGGTGCACCTGAGCTGGCGGTGGTCGTTCGCAGCCATGGCAGTGCTCGGTCTGATTCTCGTCGCGCTGTTCCGGGCCGTGGTCACCGAGCGGCGCTTGGCGGCGCACGCCGCAGACCAGGGCCCCGCGATGCCTGCCCGGCCGGATGCACCGCGGATCCGTGTACCCGTCTCGACCCTGTTCACCAGTCCCGCCGTGTGGTGCGCCTATCTCGGGGGCGGCCTCCAGATGTTCACCGCCGCCGTGTTGCTGGCGTGGACTCCCAGCTTCTTCAACCGCGAATACGGCATGGCCCCGGACAAGGCCGGCGTGATCGCATCGGTCTTCGTGCTGCTGGTCGGCACGGGCATGGTGGTGTGCGGGATGATCACCGACCGGGTCGGCCGCGACAATCCGTCCCGGAAATGGTCCAGCGCCATCGTGTTCTGCGCCATCTCCTTGACCTCCCTCGGGACCGCATTCCAACTGGAACCGGGAACGGCGCAACTGATCCTCATCGCGCTCGGGGCCTTCTTCTCCGCCGGCTCCTCCGGTCCGACCGCAGCGATGGTGGCCAGCTTGACTCACCCATCGGTACGGGCTTCGGCACTCGGCAGCCTCACCGTCGCCAACAACCTCCTCGGACTGGCGACCGGGCCCTTCATCGTCGGCATTCTCGCCGATCGCCTGGGTCTGCTCGGGGCGCTGCAAATCACACCACTGGTGTACGTCTTGGCGATCATCGCTCTACTCTTCGGCCGACGGCTCTACCCTGCCGGTTTGAGGAAGCTCTCGGCTCACAGCGACGCCGCGACCGACCGCTGTAGCCGACAGCCGTAACGATCCCCGGGTCCTACCGTTCTCGTGAAGACCCTCGACCGGCAACCGAACAGCCGGGTAGCCATCGCAATACGCCGAGAACTGCGTGCCTGGCCATCCCGCCGGTTGTCGCTCGGGGGCACATTCTTCTCGGGCATTCATGCGTTATCTGCAAGATGGCGTCCTGTTTCCGGGGTGCCGCCGCAATGGTGATGGAGGCAGGGGAGCGAACCTTCTCGCCGACCGCCCTGGTCCGCTGGGTCGTCGGTGTCGCAGCGAGGGGTTGTCGTCGACAGTCAGTATGGTCCGCTCTATGGGCGCGGCGTCGGATTCTCCCACGCAGCCGGGTTTCTGATGGGCGTGCCTGCGGGCGCTGTTCTCGGTGGCGTGATCACCTCGGTGGTCACGGCCCGATGCGTTCGTGGGTGGGTGATCGAGGACGGATCGATCGTGCCCCCGAAGGTGGGGAACACAGTGTCGGTGGCGTTGCAGTTTCACCAGTACACACCGGATCCGGCCGATGCGCGGACCTGCACGGTGCGAGGCGGGGCGCAACCGATCCAGGCGGACGCGCCCCCAATCGTCGACCGCGACGGGTAGTGGTGGTGGACGATCATGCTGCACGGCGACGGATGGAGCGCAGTGTGCCGAACCCTGCGGCCGCTGATCGATCATGTCGAGGTCACCGGGATGTTCTTCGCCCATACCGAGCTCGGCAGCGGCACCGCCCGCGGGTTGGTGCGGCGGGTGCAGTTGATGACCGGCGAGACCACCTTCGATCCCCACACCCGCAGCTGGGCAGCGGTAGCGGACGAGGACATCCGGTACACCGACATCGAGGCCTCGCCGCGGCGGTTCGAGCGCCCCGACCCACCGGACCCCGCGCACGCCGACCATCCTGTCGAGCGTCAGCTGGGGGTGATGATCGAGCTGGATCTCGGTGCCGCCGAACCCGCCCCGCTACGCCCGCGGGTGCGTCCCGGTGTCATCAGCAGCGGCGGCCGGGTGTTGTGGGTGCTCGACCGGCAACTGCCGGTCCTGCTGCAGCTCGACGACCCGGCCGGCGCTGCGGTTACGACCGAGCATCTTCTGCCCCTTTCCATCGCCACCACGGCCTTTTCGCCGCCACGGGGGCGGGTAGTTGCCGACGCGGCGGGCTGCTGGGTCGTCGCCGAACAGACGGTACTGCGCTGCACCCCCGATGCGGCCGGCGCCCTCGAGGTGTACCGAATCGATGTGGGCCACCGTATGGCAGCGGCCGCGGCGTGGCTCGGTGCTGCTCACCGCGGGCGAGGGCGTGTTTCTGCTGCGTCCCGGCACCGAACCGCTGAGGGTGGAGTTGCCGACCGCACGATGGGTGGCGGCTACCTCGGAAGGGTTCGTGGCGGTGGTGCCGGCCGTGCCCGAGGACGGGGCGGCGCCATTCCCGCGGATCTATCGTATGGTGCGCATCGATCTCGACGGCACGGTCACCGACGGACCGCAGATGCCGTTGTCGTTTCCTGTTCGTGTCGGCTCCACCGGTGACCGGATGGCCATCTACGATCGCCGCGGTGTGGCGGTGTCGATCGGTGCGGATCTGACGAGCATGCCTGTGGCCGCTCTCCCGGGTCGGCCGCTGACATTCGGTGGAGCCGGTGGGTATCTGTGGATGACCACCCACCGTCCCGACGGCACCGGGAAGACCGGCGGGTGGCCGTTCGACAGCCCGGACGAGGTGCCGGCCCGCGAGCACGGACGGTTGCTGCTGGTGCTGCTCGATCCCGCCACGTATCGGGTCGTCGCGGCGGCGGCGGCGATCGACGATCCGGAGCCGGCGGTGACGGTCGACGAGCAGGGAAGGGTGTGGGTGGCCACCGCTCGGGACGTGTATCTGCTCGATCCGGCCGGCACACTCGTCGAACTCGACGTTGCTGCACGGCTACGCACCGAATAGCTCGAGGTCATCCGAGCGAGCGGAGCGCGTCGTGGGGTTATCTACGATGTCGCTGGGATCGTGGGCCCTTGTCGATGCGGCGTTGCCGGTCGACGGGTTTGTTGGGGTGAAGCATGCGGTGAAGATCGGCGATGGTGTCGTCGTCGAGGTCGCCGTGGATCACCCCGGCTGCCCAGTCCCAGTCGGGGGTCGACCAGATGTAGAAGCGTGTGCCCCACGACGGTTCCCATCCCTCGGCGCTGCGGGGCCGACGCGAGAGAATCGTCAGGTCGTTCATCGCGTCGAACGCCCCCGTTTGCGGATCATGTGACGGTACCTGGTCGGGGGTGAAATCCATCGGCACCCGCGTGCGCAGCGGCACCTCGGTGATGGCGGTGGTGAACCAGTGTCGCTGGTCGCGTTCGAGGGCGAACTGGCGTTCGCGGTACATCTGCTGTTCCTGCTCGGCAGTGAGTACCGGCCCGTCCCACCCGAACAGGGTGTCGTCGACCGGTTCGCCGACGACGAGGTCGACGAAGTGCGCGCCCAACCCCGCCTGCTCGATCTGTTCGCCCAGCATCTGCCCGGTCTCGATATCCACCCAGATCCGCATCGGGTACGGCTTGCGCAGCGGCGGCGCCAACTCCACCGTCCAGCAGCGCCGGCCCGCGAACTCGACCTCCTCGACCGGACCCGTCGGCTGGGCGAAATCGTCACCGGCCCATTCGGCCGCGCTGCGCCGCCGCAGCAGAAACTGACTGGTGCCCAGATACTGCACCTGACCGACCGGACCTATCCGCGGCCGCTGCGGATCGCGGGTGAAGTCCCACGCAGTCACCCCGTCGGTAACAAAGACCGGGGTTCCGTCCTTCCGTTCGACGCGCAGGCGTGCACCGTGACGCCAAACACGGTGGGCGTCACCGACCATCACCCGAAGCTTGCGCCCGACGGAGACGAATTGCTCGGTGTGCCCATCCGCGTGCACCGCGCGGATCGTTCCCCGCACAGGCAGATCGGGACCCGTGGTCAGTGCCCGCAGAACTTCGATCCACGTCGTCATCGTTCGACACTAAGCGACACTCGCGCCACCTCGGGACACAGACACGCGCTGGCAGAGGCCACCGACTGCGACCAGAAACATGCCTGACACATACGTTCTGGTCATCGGCCAGCGCTCGTCGAGTTCTTCTACGGCAGAGCGATGATCGCCTCGGCAAGATCCGCTGGGCTCGGAAGCACCAGGTGCGTGGTCACGGGTCCGAGTCCGATCTTGGGCCATTCGGCGATTAACGGCAGATCACCGGTGGACGGTAGCCCGGTTACTTCGTACAGGTATTCGCGCTGGTAGAGCTCGTCGGTGTCGTACCGTCCGCGGGTTGTCGCTCCGAGGCACCGGTTGGAGAACCGAATTCGCGCCGCTGACGGAGGCGGTCGCACGCGCGGGTAGTTACCCCACGTGCGCCGCCTGAAAGTTGCCTTGCTCGCCGTGCTCGAAGACCTGTAGCCGTAGCTGCATGAGGGTACTCGCCGAAGCAATGTGCACAAGTAATGCAAGCAATGCCGGTATTGCTGACGGTGCCGACTTCATACTGGTCAGACGCCCACACATCCGAGAAGGCGGCTTAAGGTTCCGGTAGGGCTTGGCGGGTGCTGTCGCCGAATTGGGGGCGGGGCATAGCGTCGATTCAGGTGACGCGTCCCGATGAATGATCGATCGGGTGGGCGCCTAGAGGATCGATGATGGCGGCCGCACCACCCGTGCCGAGATGGTGCAGCTGATCGAAGGGCTGGCCCTGACCCGCCCGGCGCCGAGCATCGCCGGGCTCCACCGTCGAGTACGCACCGTGGCTGAACAGCAGGGTGCCCCACCCCGTCCTACAGCACCGTCTACGCCATTGTCCGAGGCCTTGACCCCGAACTGCTGACTATTGCCCACGAGGGCACGGCGGTGTGGCGGGACCGCTACGAGCCGGTCTACCGGCGCACCGCCGACGCCCCGAACCGGATGTGGCAGATCGACCACACCCTGCTCGATGTGCTGGTCCTCGAGCCGGCCGGCACCCCGGTGCGGCCGTGGTTGACGGTGGTTCTCGACGATCACTCCCGCGCCGTGCCCGGATACAGCAACACTCTCGGCGCGCCGTCCACCTTGGGTACCTTCCTGGCGTTGCGGCAGGCGATCTGAACCAAGGCCGTGCCCACCTCGTCCGGTCGATTCGATCGCGCTGGTCAACTCCACGCGTGATTCTTCGGGCTTCCTTCCCGGACCAGGTTGTCAGTTTCAGAAGTTGACTGCACAGATTTCAGCAGCGGGTGTTCATGATCAGCTGCCCATCGATGAAGGGCCTCGTCCTCGACTCGCGAGCTCCGGCATCGCAGAGGAATCGCCGATCGGTGGCAGAAACGGTGAGATTTCGTGGAGTGGCGAATACCGCTGTCCCAGCTGACAGCTTCAGTCTTGGGCTACCGGCGACTCATCGTCTCGTCAGGGTTTCTTCGATGGCGGTCAACTTGCTCGTCAGGTCGGCTCCCACCTTCCGGATATAAGGTTCGTCGACGATCTGGATGTGGTCGCAGTGCACGTGAACGATTTCGAGCTTCTCGACTGCGTCACCCCAGCCGCCGTCGGGCTGACGAACCCCGAACGCGGGCTCGAGTGCAATCTGGTCGTCGAGGTAGGTGTCGGCCATGTAGAGCACGACGTCGCGGTCGTAGGTTTCGAGGTCGGTGTTCCGGACAGCTCCATTGTCGAGCCATGACGTGCGCTGGTGCTCGATGATGCCGGCTGGAATTTTGGCGCCGCTCAGCTCGAGTAGGTTCATGAGGATCTTGATCTGTTCCTCGTCGCTACCGGCCGTCGCGAGCTGGTCGAACGGCAGCGGTGCGTCGACGCCGTACGTCTTCTTCGCGAACTTCGCGTAGCGCTGCCAGCGGGCCCGGATCTCATCCGGTGTGTCCTCAACTTTCTCTCCGGCCATCACGGTGTCGATCAGCCCCACGATCCGGACGTCGGCACCCTCGCGCCGGAGTTGCTTCGCTACCGCGTACGCCAGCGCCCCACCGAAGGACCAGCCGTACAGCACGTACGGGCCGTCGCCCTGGATCTCCCGCAGCAGGGGTATGTACTCCTTGGCGCGTTCCGTGAGTGGCCCCTCGACCCGCTCGAGACCGTACATCGGTGTGTGCGCCGGCAGCCGCTTGAGCAGCGGCTCGTACGCCACCGTCGATCCACCGGCCGGATGGAACACGAACACTGGCACCGCATCCGAACCCTCGGCCCGCGGGCGCAGCGTCCGGACCAGACCGTCGATCTTCAGACCGTCCTCAAGATGCTGGCGCACCGTCTCCGCCAACTGCTCGATCGTCTCGGCGTCCAGGACATCGTCGACGGTGATCTCACCGCCGGCCCGCTCGGTCAGCCGTGCCGCCATCTTCGCGGCGGTCTGGTCGTCCAGGATCGGCAGCGTCGCGAAGATGCTCTTGGCGGACTTGCCGGTGATCACTGCCCACGTTGCGAAGGCAAGCCGTTCGGCGGCGTCGCGTGGAGGTACGGCGACAGTACTGGATTCGGTAGGCGCTTCGTCGACTACTTGAGCGGAGTCTGTGGCCGGTTGGGCGACTTGCTCGGACCCGGGTTCAGCTTGCCGCCGTTTCGACAGTGGCGCAATCGGTTCCGGAACTGTCTCGCCGGATGACACGACCGCCTCGTACAGCAGTGCGAATCCCGCTGCATTGACGACTTCCGAGTCGGTGTCCTCGGAACGAGAATGCACCTGGATCGCCGCGCCGCCCACGTGCCGCAGCATCGTCACCGTCAGACTCCCATCGGACGGCACCTCGGCGTAGGTAGCGGACGTAACGAGCGTGACCTGTGGAAGCACCTGCTCCCCAGCTGCAATGGCGAGATCTTCGAAACTGGAGACGACCGAAGCTGGCAGGCCCCACGCATAGCGGCCATCCGGTAGCGGAACGCATGTCCCGAGTCGCCCCGGAGTCTCATGGTCCTCTGTGGTGAGGTGTCTGTCCGTCATGCTGTCGTTCCCTCCCGTGACGCACTGCTTCTCAGCGCGGTGCAGCATCAACCCATGTGCGCAACAAGCAACAGAATCCGACTGATGTCCCCCGTGGATTCAAACTCGACGATCATTACACGACGACCGCAGTGCGCAAACCAGGACGCAAATTCGCCAGAATCGGTGATCGCCTTCCCCTCCGCAGTCACCAGCACCATCGGCGCTCCCAGCGCAGGCATCGAAGATAGTGCAGATCACTGCTGACAGAAGACGATCAGAAGACCTCGTCACACCACCCTGTACGCCCAGGACGCCGCGCAGTCGACTTCTGAAACTGACACAGGTCCCGGACATCCCTGCCACTTTCATCCCTCAGAACCGTGCCACCTAACGCTGAAAGTCACAGACACGATCCCGGCTGCACCTTCGCGCCGAGGTTCCGAAAACGATCGTTTACGGAACATCCCGCGATTCAGCCATCCGTGTGATCTTCGGCGATAGGTGGCACGGTTCTGAGCGGTGAGAACGGCATGGTCCTCGGGGCGCAGCGGCGGGCAAATGATCAGATCCATCTCTCGTACCGGTCGGCGGGCATCAGCTTCGGGAAGAACTCCTTTCGGAGGTCGCGGATCAGCGCGGTGTAGTTCCCGCCGTCGGTGCGTGCGGCAGTTTGAAGACTCTGGAATGTGCCCCGCAGCGGATCGAATGCAAATGATTCGGAGGCATCTCGCACCGCGTACATCGCGATGACCGGCGCCGGAGCCGGACCGTTCTCCGGGATTGTGGTGTCGATGGTGGGGTCGTCCTGGAACGCCTGCCACAGCTGCTCAGGTTCGTCGCGGCCGAACGGGGGCGGCAACGTCCGGTTGCCGTCGTCGAGCGCGTCGAGTGCCGGCGCGATCCAATCCCTGTCGGCGATGCCGGCGATGGTGAAGGCTCGTCGGACAGCCCAGACGGTAATGCGCCGAAGTTTCGGCTCGCGAGCCCTCGCAATCGCGTCCGCAAGCGCGCGATCGACACCGGCGAGGTCGATCGCGTGGGGGCACCGGCTCAGTTTCTCGGACGGCGGTCTCCCACCCCACCGGATGGCCTCCTGCTTCGCCGCCTCGGCCATCTTCTCGTAGCCGACCCTCAAGTAGATGGTTGCGTCGGCGGCCGGATCGGGGTCCCACCACTGGCGGGTCGGATGTTCGACGATCTCCTGCTCCCAGGCACTGTCCGTTTTGTGAAGCCGAACCATCCCGTGGGGCCGATTCACCCGCCATACCTGCACCAGGTACTCCTCGGTGGGCTCGTCGACCTCGAGAGCCCAGTGCGTGTCCCGACCGCGACCGGACACCCGGAACCGATACGACCCGCGGCCGATAGGCAGCCGGCCGAAGTCGGGTAGCTTCTCCCCACTCAGGGTGATCACGGCGAATGCCTTGGTCACCTTCACCGTGGCTTCCTCGACGACCTCCCACCCGCATCGGTCAGCGTGGAAATCCGGCTCGTTGTCGCAGACCTCGACGGTCAACGACACCGGACCGTAGGCGATGCCGGTCAGGACCGTGACGAAGTTCTGCCCGATCTCGATGACGCTGCCGGTCTCCGACGGTTCGTAGGTTTCCGCGGTCACAGATCCCAGGACGAACTGGTGATGATCCGCGACGGCCACGCCGGATTGGTTCATCAAGGCACGGTAGCGCACGAGGACTGCACCCTCTCCGACGCCAAACGGGTGAGCAGCCGCCCTGATCGGTTCCATCTCGGGTAGGAGCGGCAGCTACTGACCGAACGTAGAGCGCAGACGTGCGTTGATGAGCACGTTCACCCGTTTGCGCATCCGCAGGATCGTCTCGTTGTCCGGTATCGGGTCGTCGACCGTGAGTATCCAGCACAAGGTGGTGTCGCTGCGCTGTGATCCGGAGAGCTCGAACCGGATCCGTGCGTCGCGGCGCCACGGCCAGATCGAGGTCCATACCACCAGATCCGGCTCGACCGTCTCGACGACCTCGGGGCGTTGTTCGTCCTCGTGCAGAATCAACCACGGACGCCTCGGATCACGGTCGGGGTCGATCAGGGCCTGGTAGACGATGTGCGGCGGGGGCGGCTGGGCGCGCCGCCGGCGCGCGATTTCCGGCATATCGCACCCTAGCGTTTCACTGTCTCGAGGCGGGTCTGTCCTGGTGGACGTGGCGGTAGGTTCGTCGGCATGGATACCGCCCGGCACGTGCTGGCCGCACCCCGGGGCCGGCGGTTCGCCGCCCACCTCGGCTATGCGTGCAGTACCGATGAGCGAGCAGGCAACTATCTCGAACCCCTCACCCAGGCAGATGCCTTCGACGTCCTGGCCGCCGTCGATGCTGAAACCGTCGCGCAGTTGTCCGAGCTCGACGTGCTCGATGCGTTGGGCCGGGCAACAGATTTCGCTCGGTACTGGCAACCCCCGGACGAGGAGGACCTCTGGTTCGCTGATCCGGCTATCGTCGCGGTCTTGAGCCCGATCGTCGAGGCGGTGCTGGCCTGCGAGCACGCCCGGTGGTGGAGCACGCCGATGGCTCCGACATGCCAACGAGCAGTGCAGAAACGCTACACCTCCACCGAGGAATGGTCCGAGACGTTCTGGAACAACCAGGACCACGACGCCGACCTGATCGCCTGGCGACGGCATGTCCTCGCCGACGAGGCTCGGTTCCGGCGCTTTCTGAACGCCGAACCCGAGCGCCCGATCAGCGGCGAGTGGTGGTCGACCCCGGTCCCGAGCAGAGTCCGGGTCACCAGCCGCGCACGGGAGAATCTGGGTGCGGTGGAGTTGCTGCTCGCCGAAGACGACATCTCCGACGGTCGGCACGCCCGGGTGTGGCCGGTGCATGTCGACGACGCGGCGCGGGTCTACGAGATCACCGGCCCCGACGCCTGGACTCGACTCGTCGACGCGTATCCCCTCGCAGTGGCGGCGTCGCGTCGCTCCGACTGGTACGAGACCACCGGCAAACATCTGCAGTGGTACCTGCCGGACTGGGCAGCGGTAAGCGCCGACCACGACGCGGTGCACCTGACCGTCCTCGGGTATCTCACCACCCCCGGGCTGGCGCTCCCGCTATCCGCCCACACCGGGGCCAGTGTCCTGGCCGGATGGGATCCCGACGCCACCTTCTGGCTCGACCCGCGCCTGGTTAAAGTCGACGGCCGACCCGTCGAATGGCACCGCACAGGCGACACACCCTGGATGCCGAGATCAGCAACATGAACACCACGCTGGCCCCTGCGAATCCGGCGCCATGATGGCCGATTGGCTTCGATCAGCCTGCTCGTTGCCGTGCGTGCTGCTGGGCACTTCGCTCCGCCCCGAAATTCCTCGACCGCTCAATGCTTTTCGAGTCCGCCCCGAACGGAGAACACGGACTCGGTCGACCCTCCCGAACTGGGCCTGGTCAGATTCCCTCGAGGGACGCGAACCGGCCCGGGGTTTGGCTACTCCCAATACGGCGGCTCACGTGCAGGATCGTCGAGTACAGCGTCGATTCGCTGGTCGGCCACAATGCGGTCGATTGCGTTCGCGCCGGCGCCGATCGTGGCGAAGTGCGGATCGACATCGTTGGTGATGCACCAGGCACGGTCCGCCGGCCAGATGAAGGCAGGATCAGGACAGTCGCCATACGGCCACCGCGCAAGGTCGTCACTATTCCAGTGTGCGTAGTCCGCCAGCGTCCCGCGGAACAACCAGTAGACGCGATTGGGAATCGCAAAGTTGGGCGCCGAGTTGATGGTGGTGGTGCCCCACCCTTCCCACAGGCAGAAGTAGCACTCGTCTGGTGTGGTTGTGTATCGAGACAGAACCTCCAGTGCCACGGCGATCTGATCCTTCTCCGACAATGCGTTCTGATCGAAATCGACGTCACTCGTCTTCTGTCCGGGAAAGCTCGGATCGGGGATGAACCTCACCCGCGCATAGCTCGGATATCCGACCGGGCCGCGACCTGCCAATCGGTACCACGGAAGTCTCTGCTCGACGAGCCAATCGGCGGCCGATGCATCGTTGCACAGTTCGAAGCTCACCCGGCGATTATTCGAAGTTCGACGAGAACACCGACTTCCCGGGTCCATGGCCCCTCCGGTGGTGGAATCAGATTGACCCAACCACTGGAACCCTCCGGGATCGGCGACTCGGGCACCGTGCCCGTCGCGAAGCCGTTCTGCCCCTCCCGGACAGGCCCGAAGGTATGGATCCCGCCCCCGCTGTAGTGGCCGTTCGCATCCGGCCAGCTCGTATAACTGACCAGCCGGCGACCGGTCACCGCGGCGCGCACGCGGGCCTGTTCCGGCACCAGCGCGGGGAAGTCGGCCGACAACGAGCCGGTCACCTGCACGGTGCCGCGATACAGCGTGCTCGAGTGCAGAGCTGCACCCCAGCCCCGGCCGTGCAGCAGCAGCGAATAGGTTCCCGGATGCGTCCGTCCGGCCGGATCGACCCATTCCCGGGACAGTCGTCCGTCACCGCGCACCTCCACTCGGGCGGTGAGGTCGTTGCGCATCTCGGGAAGAATCCCCGGCTCCAGCTCGACGAAGGTCAAGGCGTACTCCACATGGTCACCGACCTGCGGGAACTCCACCATTCCGTCGAGAATCAGGTCTGCCGGGACAAGCACACGCAGACTCTGCATGGTGATCTCGTGTGTCATCGCCACCTCGTCGACGCTCGCAGAAGCCGGTCGTTCCGGCGACGCTCACCGGGCATGTCCTGGTGTCAATTCCACAGGACGCGGGGAGTGCCGTCCGTATCGGTCCCGATGAAGTTATCGGGTCGGATCTCACCGGAAGCGATGAACTCGGTCAGCAAGTGAGCCATCCCCGGTGGTGCGTTGACCTCACCGCGTGTCACCAGTGGTATCACGATGCTGGCCTTGGATCCGGGAAGGTGCTCGATGCCGTAGACCGCGTTCGGCGCGAACTCGAGGTGGACTTCCAGCGAGTTCGCGTCGAGCCGGTCGATGCTCGTGATCCTGTACCGGTAGAGCTTCCGGTTGTTCTCGGCCTCGCTGGCAGTGATGCCTTGTGCTTTCCACAGGGCGCCCTTCCACAACGCGAAGAGTCGGTCGAGTTCGGCAGCATCGGGAACGCTCATGGTGCGGATTCTTCCGGCTGTCGGCTTCGATCAGGACGCTTCTGTTGAGCTCGACCGCGATCTTGGGCGTACCCTGTCTTCAATCTCGCTGGTCCGGGGCACCTTTACAGTGCCCACCCGAGTGACATGAAACGTGGAAACTGACACGAATCCTGGAACCTACTGTGGAGATTCAGCGAAGACTGGCGGGACACGCTGCTGCACATTGACAGATCCCGGGGGGTGTCGGCAGTACTCGTACAGAATGCACGGCTCGGTCGACCGCATCGCCGATCGTGCGCGGCGGCAGCGTGTCGGGCACGCTGTCAGGGTGACAGTGCCTGACCAGGTGTGGTGTCCGCAGACTCAGCTGCCGGTGTTGGTGACTGCTGTGTCGATCGAAGACGGGGAGACACCGCCCCCGGAAGTCGGTGCCATCGCGGTGTTTCCGCTGTTGTTCGAGGAGACGCCCGCCGATCCGGCGGATCCGTCGATTGTCACGCTTCGCGCTGTGGCCGAGCCCCTGCATTCGGGAAAGCCCGCGTTGCAGCGGCCCGGGGACGGGCGGCAGTGGTGGGACTGGACGGTGTTGCTGCGCGGTGTGGGTTGGACGGCGACCTGGTACACCCGTCGTCCGGTGCTCGGTCAGGTCGAGGTCACCGGCCGGTTGATCGGTGATCTGTCCTATGCCACTACCGGGCGGATCCGCGGGCGGGTCAGGCGTATTCGTGTCGCATCCGATCGGTACCGGCGCGAGGTCGATCAGCCGCACTCGCCGTTTCGGCCGGTGTCCGGCACCCGTCGCTATCGGCAGGTCACCACGTCCCCACGATCGTTCGCCCAGGTTCCCCGGCCCACCGGCGCCGACCCGCAGATCGAACGCACTCACGAGGTGGGCGTGCTGGTGGATCTCGACCTGACCGATGTGCCGCCACCGCCGCTGCGGCCGAGCGTGATCCCCGCCGCGATATCCGCGCACGAGTCGGACCTGTGGGTCGCCGACCGTGAACTGCCCCTAGTCGTGCATCTCGACGCCGACCGGCGCGTGCGCGAGTACATCGTGCCCGGGCAGATCTTCGATGCTCCGCCGGCCGATCGCACCCGCTCGGTATGGGCCCACGCCGACGGCTGCTGGGTGGGCGGCTGGGACGGAATCTTCCACTGCACCCGTGGCGGCACCGTCGAGGCGATCACCGACACACCGATTCGAGACGGCGCAGCCCAGGCCCAGACCCTGCTCGCCGTGGCGGTCCCGGACCGCGGCACCGCCGAGCTGATCCTCGCTCGCCCGGGACAGGACCTGGTGAGGCACCCTGCCGAGCAGTGGGGCGACCTCGAATCGATGACGACCTGCGAAGGTGGGTTTGTCCTGCTGTTTCGCCGGCGTGACCCGAGCACCGGCGCGCTCGGAGCGGCGCGCCTGGTCCGGGTCGATCTGCACGCCGCCGTGACCGTCGGTCCGCCGCTGGAGACCGCGGGGATGTCCTATCGGCCATTTCTGACGGGCCTTCCACCGACGATCGTCGACGGCACCTCCGCATACCGGATACTCGACGATCTCACCCTCGCCCAGCCGAACTCGCTGCCTGATCATGTCCTCGGCGGCGGACAGATCGATGACCTGCTCTGGATCGTCGGCCATCCCCCGGACGGTTCCGGCCGTGGGCGGTGGTGGCCACTGCCGGGACCGGCCGTGTATCCCGCCGATCACCACCAATACTGGCTGTTCACCCGCCTCGATCCGGTCACCTGGGAGCCGATCTCGAGCACCCCGATCCGCAGTCCCCACCCGGACGTCACCATCGACGGAGCCGGCACCGTGTGGGTCACCGCTGCGGGCGTGCACGCCTTGCCGCACCAACACATGAGCCCGCCGGAGCTGCTCGATGTCGCCGAACTCCTCGACCGCTCCCGCCTCCAGTAGCTGAACAACCACGAACCGCAGGTTTGTGTACGCACGCAGCCCGATACCGGTACGGCCGCGTCCGTAGAATCCTTCACACCGTGCCGCGCATGGCAGACCAGCCGTTCGGCAGGCTTCCGCTCCTACGCCAAGCCGTTGGCCTATTTACAACACCCGGGAAAGTGCGTGTCGGCCGCGTATAAGCCTCGGGGCGTAGTTAATCCGCCCGGCCTATCTCGTCAATCTTCGCTGCATTTCGACACCCGCTGTGGAGATGCAGCGAAGATTGACAGAACATGCCGCTGTAGACTGACCGGTAAGCGGCGAGTTACCGACGGCCGTCGATTTGGGCGACGCATCGAGCGATCTGTCAGCCAGTGTCGGTTTCAGTGGATACCGTACCGATTCGCGGGTTGTCGTTTCTCCAGCCGAGGGTGTGGGCGTGGTCGACAATCGAACGTTCGATCGCCGGACGATCAGCCGGCGAAGTGCGCCATGCTTTGCTGAGCGCGGCGATGGTGTCCAAGATCGTGACATCGCGGCCACTGTCAGGCAGATGTGGCGGACCAGCGGGAACATCACTCCACATGTGCCCGCCGACAGCAGGATGGACGAAGCCGTCGCTGATGCGCGCCGACATCATCTTGCTGTACACCCTCAGCCCGGCGGCGTAGAGGCCGTCTCCGAGGTCCCCGCCGAGCTCGTAGAACAGTCGCTGCGCGAGCTGGTACTGAGGCTCGGTGATGCGCCCCAATCCTGCCACCAGCGGGTCCTTGGGCTTGCCCTGCCGGAACCGGGACAAGATGTCGGCGACGGTAGCGACGACATCGGGTGGAATCAACGGCGGTGGGCGATGCAGATCGCCGCCGATCGCGGACAGATATCCCATACACGCGATGGGAAACCGGGCCCAGTCTCCCTCGCCGACGGCGACAATGGTCGCGTTGTACAGAAAGTCGTCGAACAAGTCGCGGTGCACCGGCGGCATCCGCCGCATACTGTCCGCTTCCGCGAGCGCCAATCCTCTGTAGAGGAATCCCTCGAGCACCCGACCTTCGACATTCACAAGTTGCACATGCATACCCGCGTACTGGGGGAACCGACGGGCGAAGCCGTCGGACGCGAGGCCACCGCACTCGAGTAAACAGTCTCGCTGTGCCCGGGCGCAATCACCGGCGCTCGTGTCGAATAGAGCCGACTCATATCTATCCACAGCTTCGCAAAATCCTGTCGAGATCCAGCGAAGACTGACATGCCACACCGCTGCAGATTGACGAGTTATGGGCGAGGCAACGATGCTCGTAATGTTCGCAGGTGCATCGAGGTAGTGATCATGGTGGAGTTCAACCCTGGAAACGTACTGGCCGAACACCACTACGCGTTCACGTCATTCGTGACCACGTAAGACCGGCCCCGACCTCTGGCCGATACTTCCCTTGCAACAAGGCTCCGTTTGTAGTCAGTGTGGTGATCACATCACTTACCAGCGCTCCGAGCGACGGCCACAACGCCTCGGAGCCCCCCACGCTGGTGCTGAACTCGATGACGCAGCCGCTCAGCTCGCCGCGGCGCGTGTCCACAACCAACACAGCACCGGTGTTGTCTTCGGCGATCGGAATGAACTGCGGAACGAAGCGATCCGCTGGTGATCCCGCCGGACGCTCGGCATCTGCGGCAACCGGAGGAAGATCGGCATTCTGTTCGACTACGAATTCCTCAGCGTCGAAGAACATCTGCCGCACCTCGAGCACACGACCCAGACCCACCAACTCGAAAGCAGGAACCAGCTCGAAGCCACCGCTGTGCTGCGTGAACAGTGTCCGCAGGTCGGCAGTCCATCGGACCCCCGTCGCGCTCTCCACTTTCGTAACGTCATCCAGGGGTGCACCACTGACGATCGAGACATCGGCGACCAAGTCTCGCAATGCCTGCCACACTGCCGCGAAACCCGCGGACTCGGCCCCGTAGCGAGAAGCCACCCCAACCGGTGTCCGGACCGATCGCTCTGATCGGGGAGGCGATTGCTCCTCCTGGGATCGGCGATGCACCCTCTCTCGGACTGCGCGCTCTACGATCTCGTCGACCGACAGTGAACCGTCGAGACCTTCGATCTTGTAGTAATCGTCATCTTCGTCCTCGCCGTCGAGTTGAAGAGTCGCGCCACCGGCGATGGTCCTGCCGAACTTGTCGGCCCAGGCATGTGCACGGTCTGCGGCATCACCGATGACATCCGGCAGGGCGCTGCTCGATGTGCTGCCTTTCAGAGTCACGAGTCCTCGGCGACAATCACCTTCTTGGACTGAGCTGATGGTGATCCGCCAGTGCGTCGTCATGTGATCGAGTCTCCTTCGGTCCGGCTGGAGGCATGCGGTGACCAGCACATGACCGCGGTACAGGCCTCAAAGAATCAGCCGACACCAGCGCCGGTTTTCTCGTCTCACCAGACCAGCTGCGGTTCTGTCGAATGTAGGACGGGAGGGCTAGATTGACAGGCTACTTTGACAGAATGTCGGCGCCGCTAACGGTCGCCGTTACAGGTAAGCCGCAGGTGACGCCGGTTTCGCCCTGACCGATCGTTGTTAATCTAGGCGGTCGAGCCTGTCAATCTTCACTGCATCTCGACACCCGCTGTCGAGATGCAGTGAAGATTGACAGGACACGCCGCTACAGACTGACAGAGACTCGGTGAGACGAGAGAGCCGGTCAAGGTTTCATTCCGGGAAACCGCAGCTCAGAAGCCTTATGAAGCTGCGGTCGGCCCAGTTAATCTGCCCGCCCATCTCGCTCATCTTCGGTGCATCTCGACAGCTGTATCCCGACAACAATGTGGAGATGCAGTGAAGATTGACAGGACACGCCGCTACAGATTGACAGAGGCCCGGTGAGACGAGAGAGCCGGTCAAGGTGTCATTCCGGGAAACCGCAGCTCAGAAGCCTTATGAAGCTGCGGTCGGCCCAGTTAGTCTGCCCGCTCATCTCGCTAATCTTCGCCGCATCTCGACAACAACTGTTGAGATGCAGCGAAGACTAGTCAAACACGCCGCTATAGATTGACGGGGCCTGGCTCGGCGGAGAGACGTGTCAATGATGCCGACGGCGAAGATCTTCGGCGCTAATGAACGCAGTTCGTTCACAGTGGCGAATCTGTCCTTACGAAAATATTTCGATCTGTTCCTTCTATTATTTCGTTCGAGGTCCATCATGGCGGGACAGATCCTCACGAATTCGATGTATCCGACCTACCTGGCAGCACGAGGCGATGTTCGGTCGCAGATGGTGCACGAGCAAGGGTATATACGTGTATGGCCACTTCGCGTTCGCTGACCTCGACAGGCACCGTCCAGGTCAATCATTCCCAGTTCACCATCGGGTCGGCTGAAGTCGACACCCTCGACACCCGCACTCGGGGAAGCCTGCTCGAAGTAGGTCCCGGCTTTGCCACCACCTTCACCGGCATCACCTACGGCCCGGCCCGAGTGACCCTACGTTTGCTCGACCAGCCACCTGCAGCGCCCGGGGGCGAGTGGGAGGCCGTCGAAGACACCACGATCACCTCCAGCGAGGCCATTGGGGTCTTCACCCTCGACGGAGAGCCTGCCGACGGAATCACTGCGTTCCCGGCGGGCACCTACGGTTTGCGAGCCAGCGTCCGCGGTCGGGACATCGCCACCTCCACCGAGGTCACCGAACCCCCCGAGGACTATTTGATCGAACTGTGGCCCAGCCTGAACACCGGTGACACCCTCGTGGTAACAACCCTGCGCAAGACCGACCGCGCATGGCCGATCGGCGACAAGACAGAACACGAACCCGATCCGGTGCCCCAGCCGGACTACTCGAAAATTTGGGTCCGCGACAGGCACGGCGTCCCGGTCGCTGTGGACCTCGACTCCGACCTCGGACTCGCCGCGCTTGAGGACAGGCGGTCCTTCGGTGGTGCCCCGCTGACCGACAAGCACCGGGAGAACGACTCGGCGCAGCCCTGGCTACATCTGGATCGGCCGTTGATCGACTGGCTCATCGAGCAAACCGCTGACGTCCACGAGCAGTTCGCCGCCGCCTGCGTGCGCCTGTCGAGCGCCCGCGCCGACCTCGACACGGTCCCATGGATCTCCGACTTCATTGACGCCACACTCGCAGCGGAGATCGCGCCGACCGACCCGTTCGACATCGCCGAACGGGTCCTCCAGGATCGCCGTGCGCGGCCTAACGACCAACGCCGGCCCGGGGTCGATCCGGTGAGGTTCGGCCGACCCGGTGAATCAACCCGGCTCAGGAGACGGCGTTGTAAAGAAGCTGCTCGTAAATGGCATCCACGCACGGACCCCTGGCCGAGTCGCTGTTCGACTGGTCGATGCGCGCAGCGAGATCACTGGTGTCCGCGGCGGTGACACTCTGCTTGCCGCGACGGAGCACCGGCTCGCATGATCACAACCGGGGACCGACAAGGTGGCCGCGACACAGATCGCCGCATGCCCCCGCTCGGGTCCGAGCCGCTGCAGGGGATCTCTACCAGCGCGAAGAACATCGTCGCAGGGACCGACGAAGAAGGAATCGGGACGGGGAAGATATCGACCCTGGTGATTGTGAACCGGATCACTTATTTTCTGCAGGAGGGGGGTTATTCCTCTGTTTCGACGGGTAGCCAGATATCAGCCCGGGAAAGTCCGGGCGACCCGGAACGAATCGGGCCGGGTTCGAATCGACACGAGGAGAAGACGATGACCGAGATCCTGAATGCCTTCATCGAGAACTTCAACGTCGTTCTGCAGACCCTGTCGACCGGTAGCGCGGACCTGATCGACACCGTGGTCTGACCGGAGTCCACCGGGAAGATCGGAGGGTTCTTCCCGAAAACTCCACTGCCCCTGAGGAGATCTGCCACGGTGACTCAGCTTCCACCGTGGCAGATCTCCTTATGTCAACTGACGGTCGACCATTGCAGCTCGGCCTCCGAGGCCATGTCGATCACCTCGCGGAATGCCCGATCCTTCGTCTGCGAGAGACAACCACGAATACGTGTGGATATGCATGAATAAGGCGTCATGTGTTATCGATACGATCACACACGTCATTGTCGCGTTTGTCAGGGGGTTCCTGGTGAATGATTCGAAAGCGCATTACCTCAGAGGGCGCCGTGATATTAATGCGTTCGGCTTCCCGGATTGCGCGTGGCGTACTGACGATGGGGCTCGTGTCCTGTGGTACGCGTGACGACACCAACCCCGGTCTCTGCCCGAAACCCCGACATCAGCCGGCGCGACGGTGACCTCGGAAACCGCACCGCAGAAGCGGCAACCGGGTGGCGACGACGAAGGACTGCCCGTCGAGACGTCGGACAGCAGTGTCGAGGCCCGACTGAAAGCAGCGGGGGTGAGCGATGCGCTGGTGTGTGAGCTCGGTGCCCGCGCCGACGGTACCGGTTACGGACTCGACGGCGAAGCCGCCACATTCGCCCAGCGGGAGGATTTCGCGGTGATGATCGCGCAGACCTGCGCGGAGGTGGCCAGCGGATACCGCAGCTGGGAACAGGCGATCGACGACGACGTCGCCCAGGGACACCGGTAGCGTCGGCGTCGAGACTGTGCAGTTATCTGCGCACCGCCTTCGGCCCCAGGTGAGCGCCTCGACTCTGTCCTGGTACCAGGGACGCTTCGAGGCGGTGCCACTGTCCGAGTGCACCTCCCGCCTGGGGAGTTCACCTTCGGTCGGGGGTACGCGTTCCGGTTCGCCGCCGACACCGTGCTGTGCCTCGAGGATTACTCCGATCGGGGTGATCGTGACGGGCACGAATTGTGGAGCGCTGATGTGGTGTTCGCTGATGCGGTGGCCGAGGATGTGGCCCTGGATGCCGCCCGGCCACTGCTGCCCGAAGATGCGGTCGAGGACAGTCGACCGGTGGCACGAACGCGATCGGTCCCAACAGTTGCCTGAGCGTCGATCACCACTCGGAACGTCTCGAAGGCCACGCCCGGGATGCGGTGTCACGACGGACGAACGATCCGGACTACGTCAACATCCACCTGTATTCCGAGCGTGAATCGGATCTGGGATCGTCGGCGCCGTATACCGGCACCGTGCAGCTCCCGTTGCTGAGCGCTTCCCTCAGCAACGACACCGACGATCCGGTGTGTTGACCCACACCCTTCGGCATCCGTTACCGCATGGCCTGGTGGTCGTGTCGGCTCGTTCACTTGGCGTTGGGGCGATAACCCCCTTGGCATTCGCACGCCCGAGCCTGCTCGGTGGTCATTGTGTGCTGCCGTGACCCTCGGTTCAGCCACTGTCGAACAAGCGCATCGAGCTGGTATGGGTGGTGAACCAGCGCACCGGCCCGAAGTCGTCGGCACCGGAGACCAGTTCGTGCTGCCCCCTCCTTTCACCCGGGCCGGAGCTCGTGATCGCGCTGGGCGTCGGATGTTCTCCGATCAGCCCGGGTGATGTCGGCGCCGACCGCACCGAGGTCACTGTCCGATAACAAGCACATTTTGATAAAGCTCATGTGTCGAAAGCGCTGCGACGGGTATTCCTGGACCAGCGTCCGACACAGGATGCACATTCGATCCCACACTGCACAGGAGGAATACACATGCTTCTCGGATCTCTCGCCCTGACCCTCGGCGGCCTGCTTGCAGCCCTGGGCATCGTGCTCTGAACCCGCTCACCGACCGCATCCGCGTCCGTCCCCATCCCTCCGGGGGCGGACGCGGTCCCCTTTTTACCCTGGAATCTCGGTGGGGTGCAGGGTAGTCCGAAGAGTTTCCCGGGCCCCGCCCCGCCGCCGTGGCCCAGACCTGGTTCCACGGCCTGAACCCGATCCTCGACGACCGTCCGCCGGCGCTGCTGCTGCGCGAAGGAGACCTCCCCGACGTCGGCCCGAAGGTCCTCGCCGCGGCCCAGCGGTTCGCGGCGGTCGGATGAACGCACCGGACCCGACGCTGATCCGGATCCCGCGCGGCGATATCGCTGCATCCACGTCGACGGCGTGGTCCCCTACCTGCCTGGCGCTCACCACTCGAGTTCGGGTCGGTACTCGATTTCCTGGTCGCAGTCCTATCCCGGTGGGGACCAGGGTGTTGCCGATGCTCCCGCCATAGCAACAAGGACCGGAACAAGGCAGAAGTACCGTCGACACCGCTACCGGTGCCAGCACCGCCGTCACCCATGTCGACGGGTCGAAAACAGGATGAAAACAGAACGACCGGTCTGATAAGTTGGATTCGCTGTCATGCAACTGGCCTCGGGACGGTTCACTGCGAGAGCTTTCGAAGCGGATACCGGTTCGCGTCAGCGCTGGGTCTCGAGGGGCTCGGCGATCGAACCGCGGCCTACAAGAAATGCCCGACCGGAAGGGTGAGTTGACGCCAATGCCAAGACAACCTGGGAGAGCGCCCTTCAATGAGTAGCCCCATCAACCAGGCTCGCAAACTCGAACAGGTGCGATACGACATCCGCGGACGCATCCTGGACAAGACGGAAGAACTCGAAGCCGAGGGTCACACTATCCTCAGGCTGAACGTGGGTAACCCGGCGCCGTTCGGGTTCGAAGCTCCCGACGAGATCATGATGGCGATGATCCGGAATCTCCCCACCTCTCAGGGATACTGCGACTCACGCGGGTTGTTCTCCGCCCGGACTGCGGTGGTGCAGTATTACCAAAGCAGGGGCATTACTGCACTCGACGTAGACGATGTCTACCTCGGAAACGGCGTTTCCGAGCTGATTACGATGACCCTCCAAGCGATGTGCGATCCTGGGGACGAGATCCTCATTCCAGCACCGGACTATCCGCTGTGGACTGCCTCCGTGGCGCTTGCGGGCGGAACACCGGTGCACTACTTGACGGATGAGGCCAGCGCCTGGGCTCCGGATTTCGAAGACCTCGAGGCGCGCATCACCGACCGCACCCGGGGCATCGTCGTGATCAATCCGAACAATCCCACAGGTGCCGTCTATTCGCCGGCAGTGCTCCAACGATTCGCCGACATCGCACGCAGACATGACCTCGTACTGTTCGCGGACGAAATCTACGAGAAAATCGTCTACGACAACCAGGACGTAACCAATCTGGCTTCATTGACCGGCAGCGACGTCCTGTGTTTGACCTACTCGGGGCTGTCCAAGGCCTACCGGGTGTGCGGGTTCCGCGCGGGCTGGTTGGCCATTACCGGTCCACGTCACCGCGCCTTCAGTTTCATCGAGGGTATCAAGCTCCTCGCCAATATGCGGATGTGTGCCAATGTCCCGGCGCAGCATGCCATTCAGACGGCGCTCGGCGGCTATCAATCCATCAACGACCTGCTTCTGCCGAAGGGGCGGTTGACCGAACAGCGCAACCTCGCTCACCGGATGCTCAACGAGATCGACGGTGTCAGTTGTGAGCAAGCAAAAGGCGCGCTATACCTGTTTCCGCGCCTTGATACCGATCGATTCGGCATCGTCGACGACGAGAAGTTCGCCCTGGACCTCCTCAGCTCGGAAAAGATCCTCATCAGTCACGGCCGGGCATTCAACTGGTCCAAGCCCGACCACTTTCGGCTGGTGACTCTGCCGAGGGTCGATGAACTCGGTACGGCGCTCGATCGCCTCGGTAACTTCTTGAGCCACTATCGGCAATAGCCTTCCGGCTGGGAGGAAGGGCCACGGGTCTATGGTCGTCGTTCCTCCGGCAGGGGATGTTGCGATCGACGCTCGGCCCGCCTGCGCTGGCCGCAGAACTTCCGGTCGGTTGACGCTACCCCGTCAGCCGGCCTCTGACATGTATGGGCCGGCTTCGATGGAAGAGCCCTCCATGGTCGCCATCATGTTGTCGAACAGTTCGGTGTCATTCTCACCGGAAAGACGGAGGTGGCCGACGACGTGATCGAAGAATGTGCTCGTCCGTGGAACAACCGCTTCGGTTCAGGGAGTGCCTCAGCACAAGAGCCCGGGGTGACACCGATGATCGACGTCACCGACTCGACTCGGCATACCGAGGTGGAGCACGCGCAGACTCTCGTGCGTGGAGGAAAGGCCGGGCAGGGACGGGAGGCTCCTCGGGGCGCCCGCTACGCGTGCAGCCACGGCACCGCCGGCAGTGGACCAGGATGCCGCGCGGGTGGTCTCAGTGGCCGGAGCATCGCCGGAAGCACGGGGGTGTAGGTGGTTCGGCGACCCCGGCATCGGAGATCCACACTCCGGTGTCCGGGTCGCGGCCTGCTCCCCGATGCAGCACCGGGGCCGACGCATCGTCGGCACTCGAGCCGATCCCGCTGGACGGCGCGTTCTTGGTCGCGAGCGGCCATGACGTTCACGGTAGAGCGTCCAGCAGGCCGTCGGAGCCTGGGGGCGGAGTCGCGCTACCGGCGGGTAAATATGGTTCTTGTGTTCTCGCACGTAGCCTGAAAGCCGATGCACTACCGCACGGAGCACTTCGTGATGCGGACCGAACAGACGTGGGAGACGAGACAAAAATGAGCGCCGATAAGCAGTCGACCATCATCTACACGTTGACCGACGAGGCACCGTTGCTCGCGACCTACGCCTTCCTGCCGATCGTGCGTACCTTCGCCGGTGCCGCGGGCATCGAGATCGAGTCCAGCGACATCTCGGTGCCAGCGCGAATCCTGGCCGAGTTCCCCGACAGCCTTACGGAAGAACAGCGCGTCCCGGACAACCTTGCCGAGCTGGGGCGACTGACGCAACTGGCCGAGACCAACATCATCAAACTGCCCAACATCAGCGCGTCTGTGCCGCAGCTCTTGGCCGCCATCAAGGAACTGCAGGGCAAGGGCTACCAGGTCCCGGACTTCCCGAACGCCCCGAAGACGGACGAGGAGCGTGCAATCCGGGAGCGCTACGGCAAGATTCTCGGCAGTGCGGTCAACCCGGTCCTGCGAGAGGGCAACTCCGATCGGCGCGCACCTCGGGCGGTGAAAGAGTACGCCCGTAAGCACCCGCACAGCATGGGCGAGTGGTCGATGGCCTCACGCAGCCACGTCGCGCACATGCGGCACGGCGACTTCTACCACGGCGAGAAGTCGATGACGCTGGACCGGCCGCGCAAGGTCCGGATGGAGCTGGTGACCGAGGGCGGTGAGACGATCGTCCTCAAGCCCGAGGTGGACCTGGGTAAGGGCGACATCATGGACAGCATGTTCATGAGCAAGACGGCGTTGCTCGACTTCTACGAGGAGCAGATGGAGGATGCGCGAAAGACGGGCGTGATGTTCTCCCTCCATGTCAAGGCGACGATGATGAAGGTCTCGCACCCCATCGTCTTCGGCCACGCGGTGAAGACCTTTTACAAGGACGCCTTCGCCAAGCATCAGAAGCTGTTCGACGAACTGGGCGTCAACGTCAACAATGGTCTCGGCGACCTGTACGACAAGATCGAGACGCTGCCCAGCACGCAGCGCGACGAAATCAAGCAGGACCTGCACAACTGCCATGAGCACCGTCCCGAGTTGGCCATGGTCGATTCCGCCCGTGGCATCTCGAACTTCCATTCACCCAGCGATGTCATCGTGGATGCCTCGATGCCCGCGATGATCCGCTCGGGCGGCAAGATGTACGGCGCCGACGGAAGACCCAAGGACGTGAAAGCGGTCATGCCGGAGTCGACTTTCGCGCGCATCTACCAGGAGATCATCAACTTCTGTAAGACGAACGGCGCGTTCGACCCGACGACCATGGGTACCGTCCCCAACGTCGGGCTCATGGCGCAGAAGGCCGAGGAGTACGGCTCGCACGACAAGACTTTCGAAGTTCCGGAGGAGGGCGAAGCCAACTTCGTCGATGTCGACACCGGTGAGGTGCTGCTCACGCAGCATGTCGAGGCGGGTGACATCTGGCGCATGTGCACTGTCAAGGACGCGCCGGTCCGCGACTGGGTCAAGCTCGCTGTCACCCGGGCACGCAACTCCGGTATGCCGGTTCTGTTCTGGCTCGACCCGTACCGCCCTCACGAGAACGAGTTGATCAAGAAGGTCGAGCTGTACCTGCAGGATCATGACACCGACGGCTTGGACATCCAGATCATGTCGCAGGTGCGTTCGATGCGATACACGCTGGAGCGGCTGATCCGCGGGATGGACACTATCGCCGCGACCGGCAACATCCTGCGTGACTACCTTACCGACCTGTTCCCGATCCTCGAACTCGGTACGAGCGCCAAGATGCTGTCGATTGTGCCGCTGATGGCGGGCGGCGGCCTTTACGAGACGGGCGCCGGCGGGTCGGCGCCCAAGCACGTCAAGCAATTGGTGGAGGAGAACCACCTGCGCTGGGATTCGCTCGGGGAGTTTCTGGCGTTGGCCGTAAGCCTGGAGGACCTCGGCATCAAGACCGGCAACGAGCGCGCCAAGATCCTGGCAAACACGCTCGATGCAGCGACCGGCAAGCTGCTGGAGACGAACAAGAGCCCGTCACGCAAGGTCGGCGAGCTCGACAACAGGGGTAGCCAGTTCTACCTCGCGATGTACTGGGCGCAGGAACTTGCCGCGCAGACCGGTGATCCGGAACTCGCAGAACAGTTCGCCCCGCTGGCCGAGACGCTGGCCAGAGACGAGGACACGATCGTGCGGGAGCTGATCGAGGTGCAGGGCGCGCCGGTCGACATCGGCGGCTACTACAAGCCGGACGGCGATAAGACCGTGGCCGTGATGCGGCCGAGTCAGGCCTTGAACACCGCGCTGGCGGCCGTCAACCCTGAGTCCGGAACCGCACCGTGACAGGTAGACCTGCATCCTTGGAGTAAGGTCCGTCACTCCACGGCCGATGTGACGGCAGGTCGTCGAGCAGCCCCAAGAATGCACGGGCAGAGGGAAAGGCGACCGACCTCCCAAGCGGAAGGTCGGTCGACCTGCTCGTGTAGTACGGTTCGACATCAACGACGGATCGATCGTCCTCTCCGGCGACACCGGACCGACCTCGAACCGCACCGCCGCCCTGGAAGGGCTGTACCAGCATCTGACCCAGTCACACACATCGATGACATCGGCCCGATCGCACAGCAGGCGGGGTCGGGACGGTGGTGCTCTCGCACATGGTTCCCGGCAACCGCCCGGAGGAGACCTGGGCGGCATGCGTGGCGGGCTTCGGCGGAAGGCTGAGCATCGGTCACGATCTCGAGGTCGTCGGCATCGGTGTTGTCCCGTAACCTGCCCTTCGTTCCGGCAGCGGACTCGGGAGAGTCCATGTTGTCCAGTCCCGCCTTGTTCCGAGAGGGCTCAACGCGGTTGGGAGGGTTCGAGGAGTTTCCACATCAGCGAGTTCGACCTGTCGATGATCTTCATCGCCCACAACATGGCGGTGGTGAAGAGCATCAGTGACCGGGTGATGGTGACGTACCTCGGGAAGGTCTGTGAGGTATCGCCCGCTTCGAACATGGAAAATGCTGTGCGTCATCCATATTCGAGACTGTTGCTGGATTCGATTCCCAACCCCGAACGACATTACGCAGACGCGTTGGACGTCGGGCAGATCGAAGGTGACCTGCCGTCGCCGCTGAACCCGCCGTCGGGCTGTCGTTTTCGGACGCGGTGCCCCCTCGCGACCGACAGCTGCGCGGCCGAGGAACCACAGCTGCGCGAGGTCGGCGACAACCACTTCGTGGCCTGCCACCACGTCTGACGATTCGTACGACAACGCTGTCACCGACAACTGAACAGTCCTACCGGCATTCACACAGTCCAGCCGGAACAACCGAGCGGGTAGCCGAGAGCCCCTACTGAACCCGGCGCGCAACACTTCTCCCGGAGCGGGGTGTCCACCGTGGCGTCGTAGGGTGATTCGTGTCGCTGTCGACATCGAGCGGTTCTTGCCGAACATCCGCGTCGAGCACCGTATTCAGGACGGTAACTGTCCTGTATTTGCGGCACTCGGGTCATGAGCGGAACCTTTGCGGCTGCGAGTCGGCCGGATCGGGCCGATATCACCGACTATTGCGATCCCGATGCGCCGTGGAACCAGGCTTGGGACGGGCAGGGCGGCATCGCCGATTGGAATGATGATGTGATCAAGTAGTTCCGGGAGAATTCGGGCAAGGTGGGTGGTTCTTACGCGGGCGGGGACCTCATCTTGCCCACTACCAGGGGAGCCAGGAGCAGGAGGCGGCATCCGGTTCCGTTGGCGCCTCTGTACCGGGACGACATCATGTTCGTGAGCTCGTTCACGGAGAACAGGTACCCGGCCTGGTGGTACAACATCAAGGTGAATCCGCAGGTCGTTGTCGAGCTCCGGGACTAGGTCTACCGGGGGGCAGGCAGGGTGTTCGAAGGTGCGGAGTACGACGAGTTTGCGGGCTGGGTGCTGGTCGACAACTCTCTGGTGGCGGATTCCAGTCCAAGACGGACCGGCCTGTGCCGTTGGTCGTGTCGACTCTCGACGGAGAGGTCTGAGCGCTTCCTGAGAATTGCCGGCCTCGGCGCGTCGAATGGTGTGCACCGGGCTGCACTACTCGTTCTCCGAACCCTGAGGAAACACTGTGGCCTGCACCGATATAGGGGTGCAGGCCACAGTCGTGCGCGGAGCGTGAGGATGGTTAGTTGCTGCTGCCGAACAACGGGTTGGGCACCGGCTCGTTGCCGGGTGACGGGAGCGCCGGGAGTTCGGCCGGCACGGTGACCACTGTTGCCGCCTGTTCGACGGTGAACGATTCGTACGGGAACAGCGCCAGAGTTTCTTCGATGCCGGGATAGTCGGAGACCCACATGGCGGTCGCGTCGGCATTTACGCACGACGCCAAGGCGACGTAGGAACCGTCGGGAACATCGATCACGGTGTGCACAGTGGCGCCCGGTCTGATGTCGCTGGAAGTGCCGAGTTGCGTGCCGTAGAGGACTTCACTCACTGGGGGAAGGACCCCGCCGGGCGCGGGTGCGAGCGACGTCGCGCAGGTCAGGATACCGCCGGTGTTGTTGGTAACTGTATTGGTCACGCTGTGGTCGTCGACTCCGAAGGCGTAGGTGACTTCGCTCGCGTCGGCGGCTGCGGCGAGACCGGGGACGGCCACAGCCAGGGGAACGGCTGCGGCGGTGACAAAGGCGGTGCGGAGGATCGATCGCATGGAGGGTTCCTTGTGATCGGATGATGGGACAACATTTCTGATCTTGGTGCGTGGGTGCGCGCCCCGCATGTTTTCGGCGCAACCCTGTTCCAGGCGGGGAAGGAATGTGGGGTGAGTGTGCGCGTGCTCCAGGAACTCATTGCCCAGCGCAATATCGTCGACGTGATGGCGCGCACCAAGCGGGGCCACGACGATCCGCACCGCAACCATGTGCCGAGTCGATCGCAGGTCGGAGCGATCCCGACCGGGATGTACCGCCATCGGTTCGATCGGGGGAGAGGGCCATGGAGAACCTCGAGAGGGAGCTCGAGGCGGTGCGTCGACCTCGACGAGACGATAACCGCGACCGATTCGATGGTCGGGAGGTGCCGCCCCGATCACGGTGCGTGCAAACTCCCCTCCCGGTCTTCACGTTAAGGTGCCCTGCATACCCCACGGGTGTCGAAGGGAGTCTCGCGATCATGCAGGTACCTGTCCGTATGGCCGCAGTAATCCTCTCGCTCGCGGTCCTGGCCGCAGGATGCGCAACCGGGGAGCAGATCACTGGACCCGGCGCGCGAACCGGCGATGCGTCCGGGATGTCCTGCGAGCGGGTCGAGTCCTTCACCGGGACTCTGCGGGTAGGAATTTCTGCGCCGCCCCGCCCGACAGGAATGCCTGCAGACGGCACGTTCGCACCCGGCGAGACCCCGCCGGCAGTGGTCTATCCCGTGCTCGACTCCGTCGACATCGTCGGTACCGATGAGGATCGGGTGATGTTCACCTTCAGTGGTGACGGATCCATCGGATGGTCGGCGCGTTTCGTCGCCGTCGCGTTCCGCCAGGGGGAGGATGCTTCTGCACCGGTCTCCGGCCGGTGCGTGCTCCAAGTCGACTTCAGTGGCGCCGACACCGGTGAAGTCTGGTCCGGTGGAGCACCGGTATACCTTTCCCCTTCGAGTACCTCGGAAGTGGTCGAGGTGTTCGGCTACCCCAGCGTCAACCATCTCGCCCAGACGTTCATCGGTACCCGCACCGGCACACCGGTGGTCACCGTGGACAGCGCGCCCGCCGCCGGCACCCTCGAGGTGGCGGTCGCCACGGCGTCGCGGTAACCGCCCCAGGCCGGGGTGGGACGCGAGTACCGGCTGGGCTCGTGACGGCCGGTGTGCGTTCGACTGCCGGCCCGTCGTCCGAACCTGCCGGATCAGGTGTGCAAAGTCCGGGACGCGATCAGCATCGAAACCTTCCGAGTTGCTCCTCGTAGGTTCTGTAGCCATGACACGGTGGTGGTGGGCAGCGATCGTCGGCGTTCGACGTATCCGGTGGTCACTCGCCGATCCGACCCGGGTCGGTCCATTTCCTCTACGTCACATCGCTTCGTTTCCTCAACTCGCACATGACATTTGCGGTCAACGATGCCGGCCTGGGGTCGAGCAGCAGTCAGAGAGGCCCGTACGTGGCATCGCCGACAGGATCGCGCCACGTCCGGAGGTCCTGTTCGAGTAGAGCCTCCTCGTGCCCCGTTGCCGAATACGCTGTAGCCGAATACCGCGCCGAGGACGACGGTGAAGAAGGCGATCATGCTGATGCCACCCCGTGTCGATCCCGGTCCGCGCGTGATCAGGGTGCGTCGCGTGTTGGGCAGCCGGGATCGAAGGCGGCGGCATCCGAGCATCGAGAACCAGGAGTCCCGCTCCGATGATTCCGAGGGCGGCCGAAGGTCCGACGCCTCCGCCCAGGATGGTGATGAAGACCCCGGTGAGAATGAGAACCGCGCCGGTCCCGATCTGCGCTCCCGGGCTGCTGTCACAGCGCCCCGGGTGTCGGCCAGTTCGCGCAGGCGGGAGCGAGCCTCCGGGTCGCTCGGCCGCGCCAGGTCCGGAGAGATCCAGTACTCCAGTGGTCGCTCCGGCAGCGAGGAGTGGGATGAGCGCCCCAGGTGATCGTCCATCGCTTGCCTTCCTTGCCGACGAAGAGGGTGTTTCCGAATTCGCCGCGGCCGCGCCTTCATCGAGGTGTGGGCTCATCCCAGATCTTCGGCCCGGAACCGGCGAAGGTCCTCGGCCATTTTCCTGGTCACCCGGGCGGTTCGCTTCCTCACCGGCGCCGTGGGCTGGGAGCACCTGATGTGGTTCGCGTGCTACATCGCAGCACTGTCTGTCCTATGTGCGCGGAGGGGCCTACTACGGGGACCTACTGAAGTAGATCCTTCGCGATCTGCTCGATTCTGAGGACGCTGTCGAACAGGTCTTCGCCGATGCCGGCGCGCAGCTCGGCCTCGATGCCTGCCGCGAGGTCGTCGGCTTCCTCGATGGCCTTCGCGCCGAGCGTTGTCAGCCGTACCTCTACGAGCTTCTGATGCATCGGGGACGGTCGCCGACTGATGAGGCCCTTGCTCTCGAGAGTGGCCAACATCGTGGCAGTCGCTTGGGGGGTGCTCTGCCCAGTTCGTGCGAGCTGCGCTGCAGAGGTCGGCTCGAGGTGCCTGATCGACAGGAGGGTCGCATACTGTGGCACGGTGAGGTCGAGTGGACGCAGGGCCGCCGCCTTCGCGTCAATGATCAGCCGCGAGATTCGCCGAATGTGGGTGCCGAGTCGGTCGTCGAGCACCTCGGACAGCGAGTTGTCGACAGTCTCATCCCTCACCGAGCGCTTCTCCTCCGTCTACACCTACTTTGATGTATCAGAGTACTGCTTCATGTCGGCGCACGCCAATTCGCTGGCCGAGAGCCTCTGCAAGGCGCCGCCCTTGACAGTCCCGGCCGGCCAAATCTTACCCGCCCATGAACTTCTCGAAGCATGAACTTCTCGAACATGTGATGCGGTGAGTGCAGACGTATCAACATCGAGCCGTGAATAAGTCTATTGATCTATGACAGATAGTTGATACTGTCGTCGTGTCGCCCGACGGAGGACAAGTCAGAGTCCGCCCGCCCACGCGGCTCGGGCGCGCCACGTCGACTCGCCCGTTTATTACGGAGTGGAGGAGCCAGATGTCCATGACGATCGAATCGCAGGCAGAGGACATTTCCTACGAGGAGAGCAAGAGAGAAGTCGTCACCGATGAAGGGGTGTTGCGGTATCACGAGGCCGGTGACGGTCCGCCTCTGTTGTTGCTACACGGCTCAGGCATCGGCGTCAGCGGATGGCGCAACTACCGCGGAAACCTCGCGACGCTGGCGCAGCAGTTCCACTGCTACGTGCTGGAGTTTCCGGGATTCGGTATCAGTGACCCGGTGGACGGCTACCCCATCGCGACAGCCGCCGCCGCGGTGACACGGTTCATGGATGCCGTCGGTATCGAATCTGCTGCGATCATCGGCAATTCGATGGGCGGTGTCGTTGGCGTCCATGTCGCGATGCGGCACCCCGACAGGGTCTCGAAGTTGATCACTATCGGCGGGGTCGGGCCGAACATCTTCAGCCAGCAGCCCAGCGAAGGCACTCGGCTGCTGCGCGACTTCGCCGACGAACCCAGTCGCGAGAAGCTGGTGCGATGGCTCAACTGCATGGTCTACGACCCTGCCGTCATCACGGAAGAGCGCATCGAAGAGCGGTGGGAGACCGCGAAAGACCCTGCGTCCCACAAGACACTTGCCGCGATGTACGGATCCCAAGCAGCTATCGAACAGCAACGCGCGCTCGAGTCCTCCGACGCACCGCCGTACTGGTCGATGATGCGGAAGGTTCAGTGCCCGACACTGTTCACCTGGGGACTCGATGACCGGCAGTGTCCGCCCGACATGCCACTCGTTCCACTTCGATTGGCGCCCAAAGCCGAGCTCCACATCTTCCCGAACTGCGGGCACTGGGTAATGCTCGAAGCCAAGGAAGCGTTCGAGCGTGTCGCACTCGAGTTCCTGCTCCGCCGAGAGCCCTGAGCGTCGACTTCGGCCGCCTGGAACGACGTCGTCGCTCGGCGTTCCGGCGACCGGGTGCGCAGCAGATAGTGATGCCGATGAATCCAACCCGACAATCGCCGACGCAGCCGGAACGTCCTGCCGGCGGGTCGAATCGATTGCTGGGACGACCCTTTCCGGTGACGGTCCGATCGGATGGCCCCGGGTTGTGAACCCGGGGCCATCCGGTGTCACGAAGCTAGTTGGTGGGAGGCATCAGGACCGAATCGATCAGGTAGACCGTGGCATTGGCGGTTTGTACACCGCCACAGACGACTGAAGCGTCATTGACCTTCAAGTCGTCCCCGCTACCGGTGACCGTGAGGGTCGACCCTTCTGCGGTGGTGTGTGTGCCGTCCACATCAGAGGGGCTGAGCTGGCCCGGCACTACGTGATAGGTCAGGATCGTGGTCAGAAGAGCGGAGTCCGTCTCGAGTGTGTCGATAGTGGCCGGATCGATCTTGGCGAAAGCCTCGTCCACCGGTGCGAAAACGGTGAACTGACCGCCGTTGAGCGTGTCGACGAGATTCACCTGCGGATTCAGTTCGCCCGACACTGCTTGTGTGAGGGTGGTGAGCAGGGGATTGTTCGAAGCGGCGACGGCCACCGGATCCTGTGCCATGCCTTCGACCGACCCGGCGCCGGTAGGCACCTGCTCGGCGTAGGCGGAGCAACCTGGCCCGACCAGGCCCGAAGCCGAGTCGGCCTGCATGGTCGCAGTCGCCGGCATCGATTCCGTCATTGCCGTCGTCGAGTCGGCTGTGGTCGTCTGGTCGCCGTCCGACGAACAAGCCGACAGTCCCAGAACGGCTACGGCAGTAAGGCTGACGGCAGCTGCGGCGCGGGTCGTGATCATGAAATCCACCTTCGATCGGTCAAGGGTCGGGCCACCAGAGTTGTGCACTGTTGTCCCGGCTGTCAGAAGGGTCTTCGGTACCGATCCCTGTGCGGATGGGTCCGCTCCAGAAGATTTCTCGAACATGCTCGGGGACTCGCACCCATCCGATTCGCGGGCGGCTCCGAAGTCCACACGACCCCGACAGTAAGGACGGCACAGATGACGACGAACGAGGATGCTGCCGCAGGGCATTCCGACCCCTCGGAAACCGGCAGCCCTCGCTCGTCGTGGCGATCGACGGCGCTGGCCAAGGGACTTGCCGGGATACTGTCCGTCGCTGTCGCGCTGGGTATCGGGGAACTGATGGCGGTTCCGTTCGGGCCGTCGACCTCCCCGTTCTTCGCAGTCGGCTCCACGACCGTCGACCGAAGTCCGGCGTGGGCGCGGGAATTCGCGATCACCACTTTCGGTACCGACGACAAGGCAGCGCTGTTCATCGGAATGAGCGTGCTGATCGTGGTATTTGCAGCCATCGCTGGACTCGTCGAACGCCCTGGTCGTCCCTTCGGCAGCGGTGTGCTCATAGCCCTCGGTCTGGCCGGAGTTTATGCCGCTGTATCTCGCCCCGGGGCGAGCGCCCTCGATGCGCTGCCGACGATCGTGGGGTTGGTCGCCGGCCTCGTCGCGCTGCGGCTGCTCACTCACAGCGCTCGAGAACTCGATGGTGTCTCACGGACGCGGGCGGGCGTGTCCCGTCGACGCTTCCTGGTGCTGGCCGGTACCGCAGCGGCGGTGGCGGTAGCCGCGGGTGCAGCCGGACGTCACCTCGCAGGCTCGATCGCTGATGCTGTGCGCAACCGCGCCGCATTTACTGTCCCATTCGTCGTGCCGAGAAATCGCGCCGCGGCAGTTGCTGCGGGCACCGACCTGGCGATACCCGGGGCGACACCGTTCATCACCGGCAACGACGCCTTCTACCGAATCGACACTGCCCTCCAGGTCCCGAGGCTCACCACCGACGACTGGAGTTTGCGCATCCACGGCATGGTCGAACGCGAAATCACTGTGCGCTGGGCCGACCTGATCGCCCGTACCCCCATCGAACGGACCATCACCCTGACCTGTGTGTCCAACGAGGTCGGTGGTGAGCTCGCCGGCACCGCCACTTGGGTCGGTTATCCGATGGCGGAGCTACTCGACGAGGCCGGGGTGTCCGCCGACGCCGACATGCTGCTTTCGACCAGCACCGACGGGTTCACTGTCGGAACACCGATCGCGGTTCTGCGTGACGGCCGAGACGCGCTGCTCGCGGTGGCGATGAACGGGCAACCCTTGCCGTTCGAGCACGGTTATCCGGTGCGGCAGGTGGTACCGGGTCTGTACGGGTTCGTCTCCGCCACCAAGTGGGTCGTCGACTGGGAAGTGACCCGGTTCGACCGGGCACAGGCCTACTGGACTCAGCGCGGCTGGGCCGAGCAGGCCCCCGTCAAAACAGCTTCCCGCATCGACGTCCCGGCCTCCTTCGCACGAATCCCCGCCGGCGAGGTCATGGTCGCCGGGACCGCGTGGGCACAGCACCGCGGCATTTCGCGAGTGCAGGTGAGGGTCGATGACGGGCCATGGACGGAAGCCACTCTGACACCGCAGTACTCGATCGATACGTGGCGGCAATGGTCGTGGAAATGGTCGGCCCTTCCGGGCAATCACACGCTGCAGGTGCGTGCGATCGACGGCACCGGACAGCTCCAGACCGAGCAACGCGCACAGCCGATTCCCGACGGGGCCAGCGGATGGCACACCCGCCAGATCACCGTGACGTGACCGCAGCGGCGAGATACCCGGCCACGTTCAGGTGCACTCCGCCGTACACCTCGGCGACGGCCCGCCAGTCGGGCAGCACCCACCGTCCGTCGCGGCCGGTGGTGCGGTACCAGCCGGGGCGTTTCTGCGCGATGGCCTCGAGCGGAAACCGCCGGCACAACTGCACCCAGTCGTCGGGACCGTGGATTTCGAGCACGTCGACGGTGCCGGGAACGACCCGGCGACACCGACCGACCGCACTGGTATCGAGCAGCTCGATCGTCGTCCAAGACGAGGTGATCCGAAGGAAGTCACTCTCGCATGTCCGGCGGAAGAAGGAACACCCGATCACGCTGCACCGGACGATATCCCTTGATAATGACCAATTCTCGTAGACAACCGCCATTGTCGACACCGGCGACACCTCTGCATTCTGCAACAGCCTCCGTAGCGAGCCGGAATTCGGCTCCCTCGCCGCCGCCACCGACCCACAGTCCGAGGATGTCGCGGTGGCCATCGACGGTCACCCCGACTGCCACGTAGACGGGTCGGTTGGTGACCTGTCCGTAAGCGGTCCTTGACGTGGATCGCGTCGATGAACAGCACTGGATACGCCGGATCGAGCGGCCGCCCGGTTCATCCGGCCATCTCGTCGAGCTCCTTGTCGGTGATCTTGCTGATCGTGTTCTTCGACACCGACGCTCAGTAGGCGTCGTCGAAGTGGGCGAAGATCTCCCCGGTGGTCGGACCCTTCGCCGACAGCGACAAGGTGATCTCATCGACCCCGATCAGTCGCCGCTGTCGTTTCTTGACGATCTGCGGATCGAACGACGAGCCGGTGTCACGCGGCACCTGGATCTGAACGGCTTCAGGAATGGGAGCGATGTCCGAGGAGCTTCGTCCGTCCCGCAGAGGCCGCGACGATGGGTGAACAAGGCCGTCGTTATCGTGTGTGGTGATGGTTGATGAATCCGCGTTCACACGGGGCGCACGACTTCGTCTGGGCCTGCACGTGCTCGTTGTCGTGCTGGCGTTGATCGTCCTGCTGCGTGCGGTGCTGCTTTCCGAAGCATCGGCGGGATGGATCGGTGCATTGACTGCGCTGTTCGTTGTCGTTCACATCGTAGGTGCCAGTTCGTTGCGTGCTCCGGCTGCGCGATTCGCTTGGTTGGGATCATTGTGTGCAGTGTGGGTGGCGATGGCGCTTCTGGGCGCCGACGCGGCGTACGTATCGTTCGGGCTCATCCTGCTCTTCATGACCGAGGTGCCGCTCGTGCCCGCTGTGTCTGCGGTGGCGGTGATCACTGGTGCCAACGTGCTGATCGGCGTCCACACTCGCGGACAGTGGGGCGGAGCGCTGGTCGGGTCGTTGCTCGGGGCTGTGGTCGGTGTCGTTGTCGGGCTCGGTTTTCGGGTGCTGTTCTACGAGACGGAGCGCCGGCAGCAGTTGATCGAGGATTTGCATCGCACTCGCGCGGAGCTGGCGGAGACCGAGCGCTCCGCGGGCGAACTGGCCGAACGTGAGCGGTTGGCCAGCGAGATTCACGACACCGTCGCGCAGGGGCTGAGCAGCATTCAGATGCTGTTGCACGCCGCTGAGGCCGAAGATCTGCCCCCGGGTGTTGCGGACAAGATCGTCATGGCTCGGCGGACCGCGTCGGCGGGATTGGCGGACGCGAGACGTCTGATCGCGGCTCTCTCGCCCGCTGACCTGGCGGGCAGTTCGCTCGCCGACGCGTTGGGCAGGGTGTGTGAGCGAGCCGCGGCTGGGAGGGTTGACGTGCGTCTTCTCGTCGAGGGGCAGGCGGTGTCCTTGCCGATGCCGTTGGAGTCGGCGCTGGTGCGCCTCGTCCAGGGCGCGGTCTCGAATGTGGTGCGCCATGCCGATGCCGGCCACGCGGTGGTTACCCTCGGCTATGGTGCTGACGCCGTACACCTGGACGTGGTCGATGACGGACGGGGCTTCGATACCGCGATCCTCGACGATCCGTCCGCACACAACTTCGGGCTCAATGCCATGCGGACCCGGGTCGAGCAGCTCGATGGGCAGTGGTTCATCGAATCGGAGCCCGGCCACACCGCAGTGTCGGTGACGTTTCCGCTTCCACAGCAAGGGGAGGAGCTCCGATGATCCGGCTGATGCTCGCAGACGACCATGCGATCGTCCGCGCCGGACTACGAGCGCTGCTCGAGCTGCATTCGGATGCAGTCTCGATCGTCGCCGAAGCCTCCACGGGTCAACAAGCCGTTGCGCTGTGCAGGGAGGGGGGATCGACCTCGTTCTCATGGATCTGCGGTTCGGCACCGGACTGAGCGGTGTGGAGGCGACCAGCCGGATCCGGGCTCTACCGAACGCTCCGCGGGTACTGGTGGTGACGAACTACGACACCGATGCCGAGATTCTGCGCGCAATCGAGGCCGGCGCCAGCGGCTATCTCCTCAAGGACACTGCGCCGGCCGAACTCTTCACGGCAATCGTCGCGGCAGCAGGGGGTGCGAGCGCGTTGTCACCGTCGGTGGCCTCGAAACTGATGGCGCAGATGCGTGCGGGCCCGACCCTCACCCCACGTGAGATTCAGGTGTTGGAGGCTGTGGCCGCAGGGTTCTCCAACCGAGAGATAGCGCGTCGGATGTTCCTCAGCGAGGGCACGGTGAAGACGCACCTGACGAACACTTTCGGCAAACTGGGTGTGCGATCCCGGACCGCAGCTGTGGCACAGGCACGGGCGCGGGGGATCATCGACGGCACCATCGACTAGATCTACCGCTCGGTCCGATAGTCGGGTGCTGTCTCTGTCCGTATCGGCTGCGTGTGTCGCCCGTGTGGCTCCGGACTGCGCTGCTTCACGCGGTCTCTATCGAAAGTCGTAGATGAATCTCACCGTTCGTTCGATGTGCCAGGGCGCGTAGTCCGGTCGGATGGAAGGTATGAAGATACTTGTCAATTCCGCGTTCGGGTACGCCGTCGCGGGTCTGGCGTCGGGCCTGTACTACCGGGAGCTGACCAAGGCCCAGGACTTCGACGGCCCGACGCAACTGTCCATCGTGCACACCCATTTCCTGGTTCTCGGGGTGCTGTTCCTGCTGATTGTTGCCATTTTCGAGCGCCTGTTGGTGCTCTCGGCCAGCCCGCTCTACCGCTGGTTCACCGTCACCTTTCACGCCGGCCTGATCCTCACGGTGGCGATGCAGCTCGTCCACGGGACCATGCAGGTCTTCGGTAAGGATGCGTCGGCCGCGATTTCGGGAATCGCCGGGATCGGTCATGTCCTGCTGACCGTCGCCTTTGTCGTCTTCTTCCTCGCACTTCGAAGCGCAGTCGCGCGCACACCACAACATCGCGACGTTCACCAGATAGCAGACACATCAACGAATGCGGAGGAAGTGGCATGAGTGACCTGCCTCAACGACCGACGGCGACGTCGGATGCCCGCATTCTGGTGCGGGCGTTCCGTATCGTGGCGACGCTGGAAGCAGTGACCTGGCTCGGGTTGCTGATCGGCATGTACTTCAAGTGGATAGCCGAGAGCACCGAGGTCGGCGTCCGCATCTTCGGATCCCTGCACGGGGCGGTGTTCGTGACATTCGTCGTGCTCTCGATCGCAATGTACGTCCGGCTCGGATGGCGCCTGCGGACCCTACTGTTGGCGCTGGTTTCTTCTCTGCCGCCGTTCGCCACGATCGCGTTCGAAGTGTGGGCTGCCCGTACCGGGCGCTTCGTCCCGGGCGCGGACCGCTACTCCGACTTTCCGTCTCACTATCCGACGTCGGTGCGATGAACGCATTCCAGTCGAGTTTGGATGCCCTGATATGACATCACGCTTTATGAACACTCTCTTCGGATCACGGCGTCGGGCCGGCATCGTCGTGCTGCTGTGGATCATCCTCGCGGGCGCCCTCGCAAGCATCGCGCCGGCCTTGGAGGACGTCGAAAACAACGCGGGAGCAAACGATCCGCCCCCGTCATCGCAATCCGTGCAGGCTGCCGAACTCGCTGCCCGCGAGTTTCCCCGCAATGAGGGCACCCCGGCGATCGTCGTCGTGCACGGCGCCGACGGGGCCACGACGGCGGCGGCAGTGGAGCGGATCGTCACGAGCATTGACGGTGCGAGAGCCGACAATCCCGCGATCGCCGCGAGAGTCACCGCCGACGGCCCTGGCGGCGACAATCTGCGCACCACCGACGGTGACAGTGAGATGATTATCGTATCGCTGACAGGCGACCCGACCGACGAATCGTTCCAGAACACGGTCGGTGAGCTGCGCGATCTGGTCAGCGAGGCCGCCGGACCTGCTGATGCGGCGGTCACCGGGCCTGCAGGAATCGCCACCGACACCGTCAAGGTGTTCAGCAGCGGCGACAAGATCCTTCTCCTCGGAACGATCCTGCTGGTCGCCATCATCCTCCTGGTGATCTATCGGTCGCCGGTCCTCGTGGTTGTCGCGCTGGCCGGTGTGGGCGTCGCGATGCGGCTCGCCGAGACGGTGGGCGCGATGATGGCCGACGCGGGATGGTTCGATATCAGTTCGCAGACCGCGTCGATCATGACCGTGCTGCTGTTCGGTGTCGGCACCGACTACGCACTGATCGTCACCGCCCGCTACCGTGAAGCCCTCGCGGAGGAATCGAATCGCTCCGCCGCCATGATGCGGGCGCTGCGAGGAGTGTCCGAGGCGATCTTGTCGAGTGTCTCGACGATCGTCCTGGCCATGCTGGCTCTGCTCGTAGCGGTCTCTCCGGCCCTGCGTGGATTCGGCCCCTATCTCGCGCTGGGCGTCGCTTCGATGGGGCTGGTCGCCTTCACCTTCACCCCCGCACTCATGTTGCTCTTCGGAGGAAAACTGTTCTGGCCCTCCACAACCCAGACTGCGTCGGGACGCGCCGGTGGCAAGGTTTGGGAACGGATCGCGGATCTGGTCGACCGATCGCCGAAGACTGTGCTGGTATCCACACTCCTCGGTCTTCTCGTGATGACCGCGGGCCTGGCCGGCTATCGTGAAAGCTTCGACTTCATCAGCGGATTCCGCATCGACACCCAGTCCGAGGCCGGTCAGAACATGATCGCCGACGCATTCGGACCCGGGGAGATCGCGCCGTCCACCGTCTACGTCACCACCCAGCCCGGGACACCGTCACCCGACTGGAACCAGATCACCAGCCGCCTGTCGGACGTGGACGGGGTGGCCCGAGTCGGTGAGCAACCCGCGGTCAGCGCTGACGGGACAACGGCAGCATTCCAAGTCGCCCTCACCGACAACCCCTACAGCCCTGAGGCAATGGACCGCGTAGACACCCTCGCGTCCGCTGCTCGGACTGCAGCGGACAGCGCGGGGATCGACGGTGCGCAGGTCCTCGTCGGCGGCGAAACAGCTCACTCCGCCGATATCCGGGCGGCGCTCGATCGCGACAACTGGGTCGTTGCCGCACTGGTCCTCGTGATCGTCGCCGCCGTCCTGGCACTGCTGCTGCGGTCCGTGCTCGCGCCTCTGTACCTGATCGGGACGCTGGTGTTGTCGTTCACCGCGACACTCGGGATCACGACCTTCATCACTGTCACGCTGCTCGGGGACGAGGGGATCGGGAACCGCGTTACGATCTACATCTTCGTGTTCCTGGTCGCTCTCGGTGTCGACTACACCATCTTCCTGATGAGCCGCTACCGGCAAGAGCTATCGGCGCATCCACCACGGGCGGCCCTGCGGGTAGCGCTCACCCGATCAGGCGGGGTGATTTCGTCTGCAGGACTCATCTTGGCAGCCACCTTCGCGGTGCTGACCACCCAACCGATCCGGGAACTGTTCCAGTTCGGTCTCGCGATGGCCATCGGGATCCTGCTCGACACCTTCGTTGTCCGGCCGCTTCTCGTTCCCGCGATCATGCGGCTACTCGGAGACAAGGCGCTGTGGCCGAGCGTGACCGAGGCGAATGTGAAGCCGGCGATGGAACCGTCCCACGTGTGAGGTACCGCCGCCAAGTGCCCGCGTCCCCGTAGACGGACGCGGGCACTCAGCGGGGCCCTGGCCGTCCTCTCAGCCCGCTGAGTTGAGGGGCTGTTCGAACAACCTAATGCGGCGTCGACCTCCGCCGGGACTGCTTCGTGACGCCCTTCCTCCTCCGCCCTGCCCGTCGATCGAGCGTCGTGAGGGACGAGGCGACAAAACGGTGCGTTTGTTATGCGCGCTCTGTCGGGGTGGTGGTACCAGCAGCGCGCAGCGCGTCGTCAGGATCGCTGTTGTGCTTGCGGGCGAACGCGCGATAGCCCATGACCACCAGCCAGACGTAGGCGAGCGTCTTCGGGATCATCAACAGGCCGACGGTCTCGTTCTGCTGTGCCCACAGCACAACGGGGAGGTAGAACCCGAACGAGAGAGTCACCGCCGGCCAGGCGAAGCGGTAGAAGGCGTCGCCCCGAGCACGGACCCACAACGCGCCAATGATGACCACACCGAGGACGAGGAAGGGGATGTTGCGGATGATCCCCCACGACAACGGCGGGTCTGCGCTGAATATGTCGTTCTGCGGCAACAGGACCAGTAGCACGTGCACGATGGCCGCCGTATACACGACAATGCTCATCGCCGGGCTCGGTCCCAACGGCCGGTAGGTGCCTTCGGTGCGCGTTTCTCGTGCGGTCGGCCAGCGTCGCAGGATGAGCAGATAGACCAGCACGTAGAAGGCCGTCATGGTCAGCGCGGTGACCAGCTTGCCGTAGCCGAGGGAAACATGGTGGGCCTCGACGCCGGTGGTGTTCAATGCCCACACCCGGGCGAGCAGGTGGAACGAGTCGCCGAAGCCGAGAACGATCGCGGTCCAGCCCGCCAGTTGCGCCGGCAGCTCGCCCCGGCGCGCAGGCCCGCCGCGCAAGATGAGTACGCCGAGCGTGAAGATCGTCAGTAGATAGGTGATGTCGAAAGCCGACTCGAATATCGCTCGCAATGCCACAACCCCTTTTTTCGTTCGCCGCCGGTTCCTCGAACTGCGCACCGTGTGAGAATCCGATTACATTGCCCGAACGCCGATTCCGTGCTCGACGAACGACGGCCACGGCCCCGCCGCGGCGGGGCCGATGGTCCTGAAGGTAGTCGCCGCTGCGCCTCAGGACGCCGGCGTGGAAAGACGGCTGTAGGTGGGAAGCAGCGCTCCGCTGCGCATTCCATAGGCGCGGTCGACGAGGATCAGCTGACTCAGGTCATGGGTGACCATCACCGTGGCCACGTTCCGGTCGCGGCTCAGTTCCGCGAGCAGACCGACGATCTCGCGGCTACGGGCCTCGTCGAGTGCCGAGGTCGGTTCGTCGACCAGCAACACCGAGGGGTCGTTGATCAGCCCGCGCGCAATCGCGACACGCTGGCGCTGTCCGCCCGACAGCTGGTGGGGACGCCGATCGAGCTGCTTCTCGAGACCGAGCGAGCACAACAGGTCCGCGGCGCGCTCGGCTGTCGCGGACCGACCCGCCGGCGAGGTGGGTCATCATCTGCAGCTGCTCGACGGCGGTCAACGAGGGGAGCAGGTTCGACTGCTGGAACACGAAGCCCGCCTGGGTTCGACCCGGTCGAGTACGCAGGTCGTAACGTAGTCGAGCGCTGCATCAATCGGCTCGAACACTTCCGTGACCTGGCCTCCCCGCTACGCCAAACGGGCTGCCTACCTCCGGTCCGAGTTGATCATCGCTGCGATCGTCCTGTGGCTTCGATGATTCATAGGTGTACCCGGCCATCAGGTTGGTGCCAGTCGGCTGACCGGTGGAAGTCCTCCGAGTGCGCTGTGACGCCGTCGAGTGTTGTAGTACTCGAGCCAGGGTGCAAGAGCAGCGGTCAGTTCGGCGTTGGACGTGAACACCTGCCGGTAGGCCCATTCGCTCTGCAGGGGGCGGTTCAGACGTTCGACCTTGCCGTTCTGCCAAGGGCCGTGGGGTTTGATGAAGCGCTGCCGGATGCCGTGCTCGGCGCACACGGTGCGCAGCGAGTACCGGTAGGCCCACGCGTTGTCGGTCATCAACCGTTCGATCCGGGTGATGCCGTGGCCGGCGAAGTAGTCGATCGCGCGGATCAGGAAACCTGCACAGGTGGCACCCTTTTCGTCCGGGAGGATCTCCGAGTACGCGAGTCGGGAGTGATCGTTGACGAGCGAGTGCACATAATCGAAGCCCACCTTCGTCGTGCGGTTGCGGGGCCGGTTCTGTCGACCGTAGGCCCGCCAGCCGCCAGCCGCCGCCGTCGGTGATCCGACCGAGCGTTTTGACGTCCATGTGCACCAGTTCGCCCGGGCGCCGACGTTCGTGGCGCACCGCGGTCGTCTTCGACGCCCGGATCACGTGCCCGGTCAGCGGGTCGCAGTCGGCCAGGTGGGGCACCTGGTGGCGTCGGAGAACCCGGGAGATGGTGCGGGCCGGAACTCCGAGTTCGGCCGCGAGGACCGGTCGCGCAATCCGCTCTCACTTTCGGTCTCGCAGCGGGCCACCCATGTGGACACACTTGCGGGAGATTCCCATTGCGCTGGCGATATGCGCTTTGGGCCAGCCGTTTCGGTAGCGCCCGATGATGAGCAATCTTCCGAGATAAGTCGTGCGGGCATTACGGTGGGACACGAGAACCTCCGAGCGGATGTGGGCCTTGGACAAGCCACCCCCACTCGGAGGTTCTCTTCACATCAAGCCGACACGCCTGCTACCAACGTCCCGGCCGAGTACACCTAGGGTGTGAACGCCGCTGCGGTTGCTGCTGTGTCCTCGAACAGGTGCATGCGCGTGATCTTTCCCGCCTTCACGGTCAAGCGCATCGCGACGTCGGTGTGGAACGGGCGTCCGGTCGTAGCTGCGACGTGGTCGAACGCACCGAAGATGACGGCATCCTCGCCGTCGGTGACGACAGTCTCGACCGAGACGACGCTCTTGCCCGGTACGAGGGCGGCCCACAGGGCACGGAAGTAGTCGGGCACCTCGCTTTTGCGCGAGCGAGCGCCGACCCAGTGTGCTAACGCCGGGTCGCCGGGAACGAACCAGTCGATTTCCTCCGCGAACAGCTCGCCCAGTTGTTCCGGGTCCTGCGCTCCGAGGGCCTCGAGGAAGGCGGTCGTGGTGTCTGTTGTGGTGGGGGTCATCAGGTGTCCTGTCTCTGGTGGCGATCGCCGACCGCCGATCTGTAGTGGTCGATACAGAACGCTAGCACATCTGTAGTGGTCGTTATAGAATGAATGTATGGGACGGCCGCGCAACTTCGATCGAGACACCGCATTGGACAAGGCGATGCTTCTGTTCTGGGAGCACGGCTACGAGCAGACCTCCATCGCCGACCTCACGCAGGAGCTCGGCATTTCCGCGCCTAGCCTGTACGCCGCGTTCGGCGACAAACGGACCCTGTTCGAGGAGGTCGTCGCCCGCTATGAAGCCAACCCCGCGTCGGTGACGACAGCCGGGACCGCCGGGACGACTCCGCACGAGGTGTTGCGGTTGATGTTCGACCGTGCCTGCCAGGAGTACGTCAGCGAAGCACATCCGCGTGGATGTCTCGTCAACACAGCACCTGAGCTCACCGGCAATCGCAACCAGAACCGCGCGATCACCGCAGACCAACTGCGCAGAGTCGCAATCGACACGGAAGAAAACATCGACGCCGAAACGCTCGCCGCCTTCACCCATGCTCTCCTCGTGGGCCTGTCGTCCTACGCTCGCGACGGCGCCGATGAGGAGCAACTACGCCGCGTGGCCGAGCTGGCCATGCGGGTGACGAGGGCGTGAGCGGAACCCTTCTACCTCGCCGCCGCGGTTCTGAATGCATCCTGCAAGTTCCGCATGAAGTGCACCCGGCAGCGCGCCACGAAGGACCATTGAACTGTTGTGTCACAGCAGCTTCAACCCGGCGTGCGCTTCGGAGACGCCCGGGTGCACTCCCGACAGACCCCGTCCCCGCAACCCGACTAGGAACTCACGCCAGAACTCGAACGACTCCGAGTCGCCGACCGCGGCCCCGAGGACCTCCCGGGCGCCGTCGATCGGCACCCCGTCGCCACCACCAAGGCATGGGAGACCAAATGCGCCCCGACCCGCACCTTGCAATAGGTCGCGTCGAGGTAGACGAGGTCGTCGACGCTGCGGGTCAAGACGCCGTGCACATACGCATCCATGACCACCGCATGCAGGCCTTGTCGATCCGCCGGCGGCGTTCGAGCAGCGACGGGACGAACGATCCCGCGCAGAGCTTGAGATCGTCGACCCCGTCTTCGGCCGGTACCCGTTGCGGTGCGTGGTCCGGCCCTCGGTGTGTTCGTAGCGGCCGACGCCCAGCATTTCGGTGACCTCGGCCTCGATCAGTTCTTGCAGGCCGGCGCGGATCAGTTCGGCGAACACGGACGCCGCATCGGCGTCCTTGATGACGGCGAGGCGGGCCAGCAGTGCAGAATGCTCATGCGTGATCGTGTGGTCCTTCGTGTCGAGTCACTTTGGTCGGTAACTCGTTCACCTCTACGCGGTGGCCCATCCTCGGTGCGGGACCGACAAGCGGCATACCTGCCGGTCAGGGCCTCAACCGATTCCCGTCATCCCAGAGGACTCTCCCCTGCGTGCAGGGAGGCGCCCCCACCGACAAGGCGCTCGCCGAGATGACCGAATGGGCAGCATGACTGTTGATTCGGTGTATCCGGTGGAAATTCATCGATGCCATCCCACTTCAAGGTCCCGCGACGGCCAGGTCACGAACCGGCCGGTCTATGTGGCGATCGGCGTGACCGTGGACGGGCACCGCGACATCCGCCCCCCAAGCACTGCGTGCAGGGAGGGACCCCCGGGGATTGTGGGCCGGTGACGGCGGCGAGGGCGGGAAGTTCTGGCTCGCCGTGCTGACGGAGATCAAGAATTGCGACACCGGGGACGTGTGCATCGTGGTCTGCAACGGGCTGAAAGGGTTACCCGCGGCGATCACCGAAGTCTGGGAGCTAGCGCTCGTCCAGACCTGCGTGACCCACCTGCTCCGCAACGCCTTCCGCTATGCATCACGCTGCTGTTGGGACGAGATGTCGCGGGAACTGCGGCCGGTCTGCGCCGCAGCCAACGATGCCGCGGGGCAACAGCGGTTCGACGAGTTCGTCACCAACTGGGGCCCGCGATACCCGGCGATCGTCCGCCTGTGGCGCAGCGCCTGGAGCGAGTTCGTGCCGTTCCTCAACTACGACCCGGAAATCAGGCGAGTCATCTGTAGTACCAACGCGATCGAGTCGCTCAACGCGAGATACCGGCGTGCGATCCGCGCCCGCGGGCACTCCCCCAACGAGCAAGCCGCGATCAAGTGCCTGCATCTGGCGACACGGGCCCTGGACCCGACCGGGACAGGAAGAGCAGGAAGAGCACGCTGGGCAGCAAGGTGGAAGCCGGCACTCAACGAATTCGTCATCACGTTCGAAGGCGGGGTCACCCCGGGCGAGAACTCAACCGATGCACCAGAACCGGATCCACCGGAAAACTGACACTACCTACGGGCACTGAGCAGGCGTCTTCGGACCCAGGTTCGGCGGGCAACTTGCCGGCGCCGATCCATAGCCAGCCACAAGTTCCCGCGACTACAACGGATTCTGGGTCCGGTGCGGCATCTGCGAAGCTTCAGTCAAGGGCCGGCAACCAATGTCGGTCGCGTCGAAGGAGACAGATCGGTCGAGATTTCGGCTAGACCCTTTGCTGTTTTCTCAAGTGCCGCAATAGTTTCTGAATGGAATCGCCACGCCAGCACCGTTGTGATGCGCGGTGCGTCGACAACGGGTACCGAAATGTGATCCGGCCACTGCCACGCCCTGCTCGACGCCGGAATGACAATCACGGTCCTGCCGAGCGACACCAACTGCGCCAAAGCGGATTGCGTGTGAATTTCGGGTCCCGGTCCGTCGGGGTAGCTGCCGTCCAAGCGTGGCCACCGCGCCATGGGTAGATCAGGCACCGAGCTGACCTCTGCCAGAGTCAGTTCAGTCCGTGAGGCGAGCGGGTGTCTGCTGGGGAGTATTGCAACCTGGCCCTCGGTGACGAGGTCTCGGTATCGACAGCCGGTCAGATCGTCGACAGGACGATGCATGATCGCCACGTCCGCGCTGCCATCACGCAGCAAACCCGCTTGTTCGCCAACTTCACACAGCAGAACATCGATCGGGTCGGGATGCTGTTCGAGTAGTCGTTGCAGCAGACCATGAGACGCCCCTGCTTTCGTGGCCAGAACAAGAGGTTTCGACGCCCGAACGGTCAGCCGCCCGGCAGCGGCGACTGCATCCAAAGCGATACGCGCCTCCCGATGGAGCACAGATCCGGCTTCGGTGAGCGAGACACCGCGACGGTCACGCACGAACAACTGAACTCCGAGTTGATGTTCGAGCTGTCGGATCGCCCTCGACAACGGAGGTTGAGCGATGTGCAGCTTGTCCGCGGCTCGTCCGAAGTGGAGAGCCTCGGCGACGGCAAGGAAGTAGCGCAGCTGACGTGTCTCGAGATCCTCCACTCGACCACCTTAATACCCGGTAGGTATCACCATCGCCGGAAAGGGTAATGGACAGCTGCACCCCGGGCATCGAACATGGCTGTCGTGAACGATACGAAAACTGCGCTGGTCACCGGCGCGAACAAGGGAATCGGTTTCGCCATCTCCGAGGGCCTCAGCAGACTCGGCTTCAAGGTCGTGATCGGTGCACGCGACGAGGAGCGAGGCAACACCGCTGCGGCACAGCTGAGAGAGCGTGGACTCGATGCAGTGGCGGTGGTACTCGATGTGACGGACGCCGACAGTGTCTCCGCAGCCGTGGAGAAGTTCGATCGTCTCGATGTTCTCGTCAACAATGCCGGGATCGGTGGCCGGACCAGTTCCGGCGCTCAGAATCCGACCACCCTCGATCACGACGTTCTGCAAACAGTTCTGGATACCAACGTGTTCGGTGTCATACGAGTGACAAACGCATTCGTCCCGTTGTTGCGTCGATCACCCGCACCACGGATCGTGAATGTTTCAAGCAACATGGGGTCACTTGCACTGCAGGCGGGTCCGCAGATGGCCGCCTATGCGCCGTCGAAGACGATGCTCAACAGCATCACGGCACAGTACGCGCGAGAACTCGCCGACACCGGCATCATCGTGAACGCGTGCTGCCCGGGTTACGTCGCCACCGACTTCACCGGACACCAATCTGCGCGGACGCCCGAGGAGGGCGCCGCTGTTGCGATCAAGCTCGCAACCCTCCCCGATGACGGACCACGCGGAGGATTCTTCGACGACAACGGAATCGTGCCGTGGTGAAGCACCACACGCTGTCGCGAACCATCAGATGAAGTGAGATTCCACGTTGCCACGCCTATGCCACGTACGTGAAGAACTACCCACTCAACGACACGGACTGCGCCCGATCGTTCGAAGGAACTGACGCAGGGTCGACCAAACGCCCGCCCACTCCCCACCGGGACCCTAAGAGACAAAACTATGACCCGCTTCGGCTAGAACGCCATACAGCTCGCAGGCCGGCGGGTGTGCAGCCCGCGGTCGGCCCCACGAAGAAGTGGGCGGGACACCTGCAACGTTCGTGATGGAAACGTTCGTGATGGAAGTGGTGGCGCTATCGCCGTCGTCATCTGGAGGAAGTCCTCTCCGACGAGGACGCCTCTAGTGGGTGGGGCGGGAACGGCAGCCGGATGCCGTCCTCGATGGAACCGTCGATCAATTCGAACAGCTGCGGGACGCAGTTCTCGCATCCGCGGTGCCCCCAGATGAGCGTCGAGCGGCTCGCGCTGCTCGTAGCGCTCGTAGATGATGAACGTGCCAGGCTCGCACGCAGTAGTTGGTGCCGACGGGGATTCCATCGATGATCGGATGGAGCTGGTCGGTCGGCACCACCGAGCTGTTCGGGGTGGCCCAGCGCGCGGGCGGCGGAACCGAAGCGCACGGCGATGCTCACCGCAGTGATGCGGAACATGGAGGAGAAGGCGATCGACGAGGCCCTGGACCTGTTCCAGTTCCTGATGGCATCCCAGCGCCTCCACCGAAGAGACGACACGACACCTCGTCCCCGCCGCGAAACACCGACTCCACACCTGATCAGCGGAGACACGCCTGCATTCTCGGAAAGACAACGGCTTCTAAGCGAGCTGTCGGCCGGATGTCAGTCAGCTGACGGAGGCTGTCGGCACGGTGGCCGAGCCATTCTCGTGGAGACATCGAAACCGCCCGGTACCCGGGCGAGACCACGAGGAGCACACCATGAACACCATCGCGCAGCACTGGATCAACGGACAGTGGACCGGCTCCGACTCGGTTCTGGAATCGATCAACCCGGCCGACGGCACAGTCGTCGGCTCGTTCTACGACGGTGGCGAGGCGGAGGCCTCGGCCGCGGTGGACGCCGCCGCCGCCGCGTTCGAGACCACCGAATGGTCGCGCAATCCCTCGCTTCGGGCGACCGCACTCAGTCGACTGGCCGACAACCTCGAGGCCCGGGTGCCCGAGGTTGCGGCCATGTTGTCCCGGGAGAACGGCAAGCTACTGGGTGAGACCACGTGGGAAGTCAGCGGTGCGGTCGGGTGGCTGCGGTACGCGGCGGCCTCTGCGCGCACCCAGAACGCCGGGCGCGCCGCCGAGACAGCACCTGGCCAGTACACCCACTCGGTGCCCGAGCCGCTCGGTGTCGCCGGGATCATCTCTCCCTGGAACTCTCCCGTCATGCTGACCGTGCGGGCGCTGGGCCCGGCGCTGGCCGCCGGCTGCACCGTCGTGGTCAAGCTTCCGGCTCAGACGGCGCTGACCAATGAGCTTTTCGCGCAGGTCCTGGCCTCGGTCACGGAGATCCCGGCGGGCGTGGTCAGCGTGTTCACCGAGTCCGGCAACACCGGGGCCCCGTTCCTGGTCTCGTCGGACAAGGTCGACGTGATCAACTACACCGGCAGCACGCCGGTCGGGCGCCGTATCGCGGCCGCGGCCTCCACTACGCTCAAGCGGCTCGGTCTGGAACTGGGCGGCAAGGCGCCGATGGTAATCCTTCCCGACGCCGATCTGGACATCGTGATCCCGACCGTGGTGCAGTCGCTGGTGCTGATGAACGGGCAGTTCTGCTGCACCGGCTCCCGTGTACTGGTTCACCGGGACATCGCCGACCAGGTGCGCACCCGACTCACCAACGCGCTCGCTCAGGTGCGGCTCGGCTCGGGCGACGACAAGGATGCCCAGCTCGGCCCGCTGATCGACAGGGCGTCCGCCCAGCGGGTGGACGCGATCGTCGAGGAAGCCACCTCGTACGGCACGGTACTGCTGCGCGGCGGCGCGGTCACCGACGGCCCCCTGGCCGCCGGTGCGTTCTACCGGCCGAGCCTGATCGAGGTCGACCGCACCGACGTCCGGATCGTGCAGGAAGAGGTCTTCGGTCCGGTCCAGACGTTCGAGATCTTCGACGACGAGGACGACGCCGTGACCAAGGCGAACGCCACCATCTACGGCCTGGCCGCCTCGGTGTTCAGCTCGGACTCGATGAAGGCCCGCCGGATCGCCCGACGCATCCGCACCGGCACTGTATGGATCAACACCTGGGGAGCCATCAGCGAGGACTTTGAGGAGGGCGGCGTCAAGGGCAGCGGTTACGGCTATCTGTGCGGCCCGCGAGCGATTGAGGAGTTCCAGGCCCTCAAGGTGTATGTGGAACAGGACCACACCCAGTCCACTCACTGATCAGATCATGACCCGACCGGCGCCCGCCGGGCTCCGGGCCCGGCCCCCGCACAAGGAGGCCGCACCATGCCGTCGATTCTCATCACCGGCGCGACGAACGGTCTCGGTCTCGCTCTGGCAGAGGAGCTTCCGGAAGCCGGGCACCAGTTGCTTCTGCACGATCGCAACCCGCAGCAACCGATGCCGATCGCGCAACGTTTCAAGGCCGAGCAGTACATCGCAGATGTGTCCATTCCGGCCAAGACCCAGCGACGCGGCCGAAGTGGCGGCACGACACCAGCAGCGGCTGGCGGTGAACCATCTGAGTCCTGTGCTGCTCACCTGGCAACTGCTGCCGCTGTTGCGCGGGCAGCCCATCACGCAGCGCCAACATCGCCTCGGTTGCGCAGGAACCGATGGAATCAAGACGCAGCATTTCGATTTGGAGTGGTCCATGAACGAGAGAATTGTTTCCCATGCCTACAGTGCCGACGATCCTGAGCTGCCAAGCCCACCGGCAATGACAGACATCCGGCACACGCTCCGGGAGCAGAGCCGGAACGCGTTCGCGAAAGCCGAACCCCGGCTCGGCCCCACCGTTCCAGCCGACGTCCGGCGTTGGAAGCTGTGGCTGCTCACCGTGTGCGCTATCTACCCCACCATCGTCCTGCTGGGCCTGGCTACGAACCCTGTTCTGGAGGATCTGTACCTGCCGGTGCGACTCGCTGTACTCGTCCCGGCGGCGGCAGCAGCGATGGTCTGGCAGATCAATCCCCGACTGCAGCGGCGTTTCGGAACTTGGCTCACCAGATGACAAGCAGCCCGGCTCCGCCGCCGGTGTGCCCCGCGGCGCCCGCACACCACAGACCACTGCGCAGGCTCACTGCGCGAGGCCGCGACGAGACCCACCGCGGCGTCTCCTCACTGGAACTCTTCTTCGACCTGTGCTTCATCGTGGCCATAGCCCAGGCAGGCGCCCAATTGGTACACGCCATGGTCGGGGGCACACGAGCGAGGGCATCCTCAACTACTTGATGATCTTCTTCGCCATCTGGTGGGCGTGGATGAACTTCACGTGGTTCGCCTCGGCTTACGACAATGACGACGTGCTGTACCGGATCGTCACGCTGATCCAGATAGCCGGCGTGCTCGTCGTGACGGCGGGCGTCTCCCAGGCGTTCGAGGAACACGCGTACCCAGTCGTCATTCTGGGCTATGTGATCATGCGGCTCGCGATGACGGTGCAGTGGCTGCGCGTGGCGCGGTCGAGTCAGGGCCCCGAACGGACGATGGCGCTGCGGTACGCCATCGGGCTGTGCCAGATCGGCTGGCTGGGGCTACTGGCCCTGCCGGAGGCAGACCGCACATGGGTCTTCCTGGTGATGGCGCTGGTGGAGATGGTCGTACCGCTGTATGCGGAGCGGGCACATCCGACGCCCTGGCACCCCCACCACATCGCCGAACGGTACGGGCTGCTCACGCTCATCGTGCTCGGCGAGACCATCGCAGCGGCCACGGTCGCAGTGAAGTCGGGGATCGACGAGCACGAGGACCTGGGTGAGTTGGTGCCCATCGCCGCCGGCGGACTGCTGATTATCTTCGCCGCCTGGTGGGTGTACTTCGCGGTCCCCATCCACGGGCACCTCCGGTCCAACCGGCAGTCCTTCCTCTGGGGCTACGGCCACTACCTGATCTTCGTCTCAGGTGCCGCGATTGGGGCCGGCTTGGAGGTGGCGGTGGAGCAGGCGGTGGGCAAGGCGCACCTTTCGACGCTGTCGGCGTCGGCGGCGGTGACGCTGCCGACAGCGCTGTTCCTGCTCACGGTGTGGGCGCTGCACTCGCGCTTCTACAAGATGGGGATCGCCCAGCAGTCGGTGCTGCCGGCCACGGCGCTGCTGGTGGTCGTCTGTACGTTCCTGGGTCACTGGGCGGTGCTCGCGGCGGGGCTGGTGGCGGCGCTGGCGGTGGCAACCGGGGTGACGCTGACGGCGCTCGGGGCGAGCCCGGAGCGTGGGAAGGGCGAGGAAAGCGCCGCGGTGCCAATTCTGTGAGGAAACCCTCGCCGCCGCGGGAACCTGGCCGGCAACGCCGGCGCCCGTGCCGTGCGCCCGGTGCTCCTGCTCAACGACGGCGGCACGTTGTTCACGCCGACGACGCGGACGCACCCGCTCGGCACCGCGAACCTGGCCCTGGACGACGTCCTCACGGAGCCTCTGGCTCCTTAGCAAGGCCACGTCACCATCACCGAGGCAGACCTGATCGTTGCCGACAAGCCCTTCCCGGTCCTCGAGCGCACTCCTGCTGTTCGGTCGACAGCGGCGCCCATGTGCCCGGCTGGGTCTGCGCTGGGGCCACCGTCCGATGGTGACGCCTTCCATCAGCACTGCGGGCTAAATTTCGGGAAGGCTGCCGGCGGAGGCGACCATGTCCTCCGGGTATTTGCCGGGAGGGGGACGACGGCGCGATGATCCGCGTGACCTTCGTGCTGTCGCTGCGGTGAGGCTGCAGCGCCCGGCTGTGTTCTGCATGACCTTCGCCTTGGAGCTGCGAGTGTCGGCGAAGCGAATGGCTTGACGATCCCTTTGCCAGTGGATGCGATAATGGCTGGTCAAGTGCGCGGCTGATGGTTCGACTGCTTCGCGAGGTACGACGAAGGACGCGGCGAATGTGGACGAAGTCAAGAGCAGCAGACATGAGCGTCGGCCCGGCCGGACTGGTCGGTCGGGAGGGCGAGCTCGCCGAGCTTGCGGCGTTCCTGGATATGGCCGGGACGAACGGAGCCGCCCTGCTGCTCACCGGTGATCCGGGTGTCGGGAAGACTGCACTCCTGGACGCGACCGCCGAGCTGGCGGTGGCGAAGGGAGTGCGGGTCGTCCGCGGGAGCGGCGTCGAGTACGAGACTGACATCAGCTTCGCGGGACTCCATCAGCTCATCGGTTCGTTGCCGGACGAGCTTGGTCGTCTGCCGCGGTCCACGCGGGAGGCCCTCGAGGTCGCCCTCGGTCTCGGCGTTGGTCCCGCGGCGAGCCGGATCGCCGTCCTGAACGCGGCACTGGCCCTGTTCGACGAGGCCGCGAAGGAGCGGCCGTTGCTACTAGTGGTCGATGACCTTCATGCCCTCGACGAGGCGAGCCAGGCTGCGGTGGGTTTCGTCGCCAGAAGACTGGGCGGTCGCCACATCGGGCTGCTCGGAGCACAACGAGACGAGTCCGACGAATCCTTCCGATCCACCGGTCTGCCAGAGCTCGAGATCGCGCCGCTGGACGACTCGGACGCCCTGCGACTGCTGTCCCGGCGCTTCGCCCACCTTCCCCGCCGGGTCCTTTCGACCGTGGCGCACGAGGCACAGGGAAACCCCCTGGCTCTGCTCGAGTTTGCCGGGTCCACGGACGCGTCCGGCGATCAACACGGCCACGGGGCGGGGTGGGCGAGCGGCCCGGGGCGGGACGTGCGCGCTCTGTACGGCGCCCGCGTCGGACGACTACCGCAGAGAACGCGCGAGGTACTGCTGCTCGCAGCTCTCGAAGGCTCCGGCGACATCGGCGTTCTCGAGGCGGCTGGCGGGCCGGGCGGCCTCGAGGAACTCGCTCCCGCGGAGCGTGACCACCTGGTCATGGTCGCGGAGAACGGCCGCGCGGTGCGCTTTAGGCACCCGCTGGTCAGGTCCGCGGTGGTCGACGGTTCCACCGGCGAGCAGCGGCGCAGCGCTCACCGCCGACTGGCCGACGCGCTGGGCGACCAGCCCGAGCGGCGCGGCGATCACCTCGCGAGAGCCACAACGGCGCCCGACGAGACGGTCGCCGCCGTCGTGGAGTCGGCGGCCCGGAGCAGCCTGCGACGCGGTGACGCCGACGGCGCGATCGCGAGGCTGCGGCGGGCGGCCGAACTAAGTCCCGACCGAGAGGTCCGCAGGCGCCGCCTGTCGAAAGCCGCCTACGTCGCCGCCTGGGTCGCGGGTCATCTGGATGTCAGCCACAAGATCATGCGTGAGGTCGAGGGCGATCCCGCGGCCCGGTCGCTCTCGGCGGCCGCGGCGGCCGGCTTCCTCGTGCTCGTCACGGAAGGCGACGCCGATACGGCGCACGCGCTCCTGATGGAAGCGGTCGGGCAGGCCTCAGCGATACCCGAACCGCCGCGTGAGGAGCTGGAGACCGCGCTCTTCGCTCTCACCCTCGCCAGCCAGTACTCGGGCCGGCCCGAGCACTGGCAGCCGCTCGTCGACGTGCTCGACCGGTTCCCCCAGGCATCGCCCGCCGCCGCGGCATCGCTGGGGCGCGTCCACCACGACCTCGGTTCCGTCACTGACGTCATGCTGCGCCGCCTGGACGAGGAGATCTCGCGGCTGAGGGACCAGAGTGACGCCGACGTGGTCATCCGCACCGCCCTGACCGCCTCGTACCTCGACCGGCTTCCGGGCTGTCGCGAGGCCGTGTCCCGGGTCATACGCGACGGCGGCGCGGTGGGGTCGAGCATGCCGGGCCTGATGTTCGTCGCCCTGGACAACCTGTACGCCGGCCGGTGGCAGCCGTCGGCCGACGCCGCGGACGAGCTCATCGCACTGTCCGAGGAGACCGGATACCACTTGTTCGCCCAGGTGGGACACTACGTCGCCGCAATGACCGCGGCCCAGCGCGGCGACCTCGACGCGTGCCGCCGCCACTGTCAAGCAGTCTGGGGGTGGTCGAGGCCCAGGGGACTGCAACGGCTGGAGAACTGCGCCCACCAGGCGGCCGCCCGGGGGGCCCTCGGCGCCGCCGACTTCGAGACGGCCTTCCGGCACGCCACAGCGATCTGCGCCCCGGGTGTGCTGCCGCCGTTCAGCCCCGAGGCCGTGTGGTCCGCGCCGGACCTCGTCGAGGCCGCCGTGCGCACCGGGCGGCACGCGGAGGCGCGACGGCACGCGGACGCGCTGCGCGACGCCGGTGTCGGCCACCTCTCGTCGCGGCTCGCGTTGAGCTCGGCCGTGGTCACAGCGATGACATCAACTGCCGAGGACATGGTCAGGTGCTTCGAGGAGGCACTCGGACTGCCGGGCGTCGAGCAGTGGCCCTTCGAGGTCGGCCATGCTCGTCTGGCGTACGGCGAAGCGCTTCGCCGGCAAGGACTCAACCGTGACGCCCGGGTGCAGCTGGCCGCCGCCCGTGACCGCTTCGAGGAACTCGGGGCCCGTTTGTGGGAGGCCCGGGCCGCTGCGGAGCTCCGCGCCACCGGCATGACGCGGACCGGCCGGGGCAAGGCTGGTGAGGCCCTCACCCCCCAGGAGCTGGAGGTCGCCAGGCTGGCGGCGACGGGGCTGTCCAATCCGCAGATCGCGTCGCGTCTGTTCCTTTCGCCGCGGACCGTGTCGTCGCATCTCTACCGTGTGTTCCCGAAGCTGGGGATCACGTCGCGGGCCGAGCTCCGCGACGCTCTGGAGACGCTGCCTCCCGAGCCTTCGGCCACCCAGCTGTGAAAGCTACCGGTCGGGTCTCAGCACTGACCCGGCACTGACGTAGGCGAGCCGCCGGCCGGATGTCAGTCAGCTGACGGAAGCTGTCGGTACGGTGGCCGAGCCATCCTCGTGGAGACATCGAAACCGCCTGGTACCCGGGCGAGACCACGAGGAGCGCACCATGCCGTTCGTCACCGTCAGCGACGGAACCGAAATCTTCTACAAGGACTGGGGCTTGGGCCGGCCGGTCATGTTCCACCACGGCTGGCCGCTGAGCTCGGACGACTGGGACGCTCAGCTGCTGTTCCTCGTCCAGCGGGGCTACCGTGTCATCGCCCACGACCGCCGCGGGCACGGGCGCTCCGCCCAGGTCGGCGACGGGCACGACATGGACCACTATGCGGCGGACGCCGCCGCCGTGGTGGCGCACCTCGGCCTGCGCGAGGTCGTCCACGTCGGCCACTCCACCGGTGGTGGAGAGGTCGCCCGGTACGTCGCCAGGCACGGTGCGGGGCGGGTCGCCAAGGCCGTCCTCATCGGAGCGGTGCCGCCGCTCATGGTCCGGACCGAATCGAACCCAGGAGGGCTGCCGGCCGAGGTCTTCGACGGCTTCCGCGAGGCCGTGGCCACCAACCGCTCCCAGTTCTACCTCGACCTCGCCTCCGGGCCGTTCTACGGGTTCAACCGCCCGGGCGCGGATATTTCCCAGGGCGTCATCCAGAATTGGTGGCGTCAGGGAATGACCGGTAGTGCGCAGGCGCACTACGAGGGGATCCAGGCGTTCTCGGAGACCGACTTCACTGACGACCTCCGAGCGATCGACGTGCCCACGCTCATCATGCACGGCGACGACGACCAAATCGTCCCGATCGCCAACTCCGCCGAGACAGCGGTCACGCTGGTCAAGAACGCGCGTCTGAAGGTCTACGCGGGGCTGTCGCACGGCATGTGCACCGTGAACGCCGACACCGTCAACGCCGACCTCCTCGACTTCATCGAGAGCTGACACCGACCCGGTACCGACACACAGCCTGTCAGCACGGAACAGAAAAGGAATCACCATGACCGCAACACCCACCAGCTACGTGACCGTCGTCTGGGACGCGAAGGCGAAGGCCGGCAAGGAGGCCGACCTCAAGGCGTTCATCACCGCCGCCGTCACCCCCTCACGCAACGACCCGGGCAACATCGACTACGAGGCATACGAAGTCGAGGGCAAGCCCTGCGAATTCGTCATCTACGAACGCTGGGAGACCCGCGCCCACCTCGACGCCCACCTCGCCGCGCCCCGAATGCGGGAACTCGTCCCGCAGATGCTCGAACTGATCGACGGATCCATCGAGGACGGCATCCGCCTCCTGCGCCCGTTCCGTCCCGCCCACTAGCACCGCACGCCCGCCGGCACCGACACCGGCGGGCGCACCACCGCGAACCTACCCCACGGGTGCTCCCGGTGACCGCTTCTGCGGGACCACCCGCTCAGACGACACGCACAGGAGAGACACGACGTGACCACCACATTGATAACCGGCGGCAACAGGGGCCTCGGCCACGAGATCGCGCGCAGACTCGTCCAGGCGGGCCAGACGGTCTGGATTGGAGCCAGGGACGCCGAGAACGGACGCAAGGCCGCCAACCGGCTCGGCGCCGACTTCGTCCAGCTGGACGTGACCGACGACGCGTCGGTCGACGCGGCGGTCAAGATGCTGCGCGCGCGGATCGGCCACCTGGACATCCTCGTCAACAACGCCGGCATCCTCGGTGAAGTGACGGCCCCCGAGGACATGACGGCCGACCAGATCCGCCACGTCTACGAAACCAACGTCTTCGGACTGGTGCGTGTCACGCACGCGTTCCTGCCCCTGCTGCGGAAAGCGGCCGCTCCGTCCGTCGTCAACGTCACCAGCGGCCTCGGCTCGTTCACGCTGACCCAGGATCCGGAACGGGTGGAGTCGCAGTACCCGCTCGCCGCGTACGGCTCGTCGAAGAGCGCGGTCACCATGCTGACCACCCAGTATGCCAGGACGATTCCCGACGTCCACTTCAACGCGGTGGACCCCGGCCAGACCGCGACCGAGTTCACCGGCCACATCGGACAGAGCGTCGAGGAGGGCGCCGAAGCGGCAGTACGTATCGCCACCCTTGGGCCCGACACGCCCACCGGCACGGTGACCGACCGCACCGGCGTGCTCCCCTGGTGACGGCGGCAGGCCCGACGCCAGGACAGGCTTGTCAACCGCCATCACCCGCACCGCACTTCCCGGGCGCGGACCGCATCAGCTCCTGAGCGCCTCTCATCGATCGCTCCTGCCCGCCTGATTCCTTGCCGCCTCCGTGCGCGTTCGGCGAGCCTGTCGATGTACCCGTCACTCGGGACGAAGGACCACATCGACAGGACAAGCTCACAGGACTACCTGCCCGAGAGGAAGGCTCTTCATCTGTAGGGCAGGATCCGATTCAGCGGTTTGCCACCGCTGAATCAAGTTGTCCTCGAGCGCTTCAGAGTGCACCCCGTCAAGTCAATGGCGTTGCCTCTGGCGTAGATCTGAACTCTGTACCGCTGTGCACCAGGGTACGAGGACACTGACCGTGGGCGAGGCGTTCAACGCCGGCTGGGCGGAGGGCACCCAGGGACCCCACGGGCCCGGGGCCGCCCGGCCGGGCACGTACGCACGGGTCAGCCGAGACACAGCCGAAGCCGAAACGGAGAGCAGAACTCGCCCCCAGCCAATTGCTGCCGGTGAGCACACTGGGGCGGTCAGCTTTTGGCGATGACTGCCGACCAGGTCCCCCAGCGTCGCCAGAACACCGGCCGGTGTCCCATGTCGACCAGGGTGCCGCACGACGGGCCTGCCGCTCCAGGAAATTAACTGGCGCCCAGTAACTTTCGCGCCCACCTGGTTCCGCCGGCCTTCTAACGCCTCGCCTGGCTGAATAGTGTTCGCCAAACGATCGTTTGCCGACAGGCAGGCGCCGCGTCCCACGAAACCGTGCATTGCAGGGTTCCCGCAGCGCGAATCCAATCAGGTCCGATGGCGATTGCTGACAGCGGCGTAGCCAAAACTTCACTCCATCCTTCCGTCAAGATCGACGGAGCGGGCGTTTGATTGCGAAACCCCCGCCCGCTCCACCCACCTCGATGCCGCACGAAAGTGCATCTGCATATTGAATCGCCCCGAGTTCGGCGGAGGCTCGGCTATCTGGTTCCGGCCTCAGCGAGGACCGGGGTTTCACGGTAGTCGA